>JAQVMG010000058.1 GCA_028703755.1 Thermoplasmata archaeon
TATCATAGCGGCTGCGTCCGGCCATACGCCTACAGAGTCCTCCTGATAGGTGACAGTGTGGCCTTGGCTCTCAAGGTATTCCCTTATGGAACCGGAGTACTGCTCTTCTTCGTAATCATCGTACCAGTAGATGTTGAGAGGTGTGCTTTCGTCGGGTGCAGTAAGAATGAAGTCAATCATATTTACCCAAAGCTCCGCGCCGTCCATCTTGCCGTCCGTGTCACTGTCGACATCGGTCGAGACGTCTCTGATAGCTTTGTATATGGCCTTCTTGTCGTCCCTTATCACGATTCCAGCGTTATTGGCAGAGGGCGTGAGAGTGTAGCCTGCGACCGCATCACCGTTCGCAGTGGGTTCAATGTAAGTTCCCTGGGAGGTTCCGGAGTTGACAACCCTGTTTATCCATTCAGGCGCATCCTCGGGGGTCGTGAATATCGGGTGTGCGTCATTCCACCAGTAGCAGGGGAAGACAGGGGATTGGTAATTCGCAATATAGGTGAATCCCATTTCTGCCCAGAGCGGATCTGCCGGTATACTAAGCTGCGTCCAGTATGTGGCAATGAGCTTTCCGCCGCCCTGGAGATATGTTCTGAGCTGTGCTGTCGTGGTTCCGGGGACAGCGAAGTTCTCTCCGGACCAAATCACAAGGTCCCACGGTCCTCCGGTTGTAAGCGCAGTTTCGAATCCGCCGTAATTGCCGTCAACGTAAACAGTGGCCGGAAGGCCGGATATGCTCAGGGCCTGTTGGACAAAAGTATTGGTTGATGTGTGTACCCAGTCATCCGTGTAAGCCAGGATGCTGGCGCCCGGTGCCATTGGCGACGGGTTGCTGGGAACAAATTTGTAGGAACCCGGTCTGGCCTGGACCGCGGGGTTGTCGCATGGAACGGAACTCATCGGCGTTTGGAGCGAGAGTGTCTGCCAGTATATTGTCCCGCCAGCCACTTCCTCTGAGGAAATGTATTTCATTTCTGCGGGGTTCTCCGGCATCCAGGTGTTGGAGGGTGCGGGATCGGCTGAAACCAGGGGGCTTCCCACCATCATGACCATTACAGCTACCAGAAGTATAGCAAACGTTCCTTTCCATGACACATAACCAGTCTTTGCAGAAGCGGCGTTGGTCATAATTTCCCTTCCTTATTTATATTTATAAGTACCCAATAATAGTTTAAATATTTAATATTACCGATTACTTATTTAAATTCTAACTTAATATTTGGTTGATTTGTAGTTTGGTTTAAATTGATTCTTTTTGTATTACGAACCCAATTCGTATCAATCGAAATCCTTATTGTCTGTTTTGTAATCGGGGTGCCGGAGGCAGTGAAATGGCGCAACAGAGCGATAAAGAACAGATGCTGGCGGCATTGAACATGAAGTCGACCGAAGAATTATTCGGCGACATCCCGAAAGGTGTCAGGTCGGAGATTACCGAGATTCAGAACGGACTCTGTGAACCCGCGACCAGGTCCAGGATCAGTTCCCTGCTGGCCAGAAACAGGCCGGCCGGGAAGATGTCGAGTTTTCTTGGCGGAGGTTCATATGATTTCTACATCCCATCCGCTGTGAAATCCGTCACCGGCCGTTCGGAGTTCCTCACTTCCTACACGCCTTACCAGCCTGAGACCAGCCAGGGCCTTCTTCAGGTGCTTTTCGAGTACCAGAGCATGATGTGCGAACTAACCGGCATGGACGTAGTCAACAATTCGCTCTACGATTATTCAACTGGCCTCGGCGAGGCAGCCCTCATGGCCTCCAGACTGAAGCCCGGAAAAGTATTCCTGATTCCGGAGACCATCTCCTGGCCCAGATTCTCTGTGCTTCAGAATTACTGCAAAGGGCCGGGCATATCGCTGGTGAAATACAGATACGACCGGAAAACAGGCCTGACGGATATTGCGGATTTCAAATCCAAGCTCAGCGGCGATGTTTTCGGCGCTCTGGTGGAAACTCCCAACTGCCTCGGTGTTCTCGAAAGCCAGGTGGACGAAATCCGGCAGGCCCTCGGAGACAGGATACTTGTCGCTGGAGTCAATGCCCTCTCGCTGGCAGCCGTAAGGCCTCCGGGCGATTACGGTGCAGACATCATGATTTCCGAAGGACAGATGTTCGGAAATCCGACCAATTTCGGAGGCCCGATGCTCGGAATTATGGGCTGCAAGAAAACTCATGTCAGAAAAATGCCCGGCAGGGTGATAGGCCTCACTGACGATATCGAAGGCAGAAGGGCTTACTGCATGACGCTCCAGACCCGCGAACAGCACATTCGCAGAGAGAAGGCCACTTCCAACATCTGCTCCAACGAGGCGCTGACGACTGTTGCTACAGCCAGTTACCTTGCCCTCCGGGGCGGTTCAGGTCTAAGGGAAACCGCTTTTTACACTATGAAAAAATCCCGCGAGTTAGCCAAGGCAATAAGTGCGGTCAAAGGCTGCAAAGCCCCGGTGTTCAGCGGTTCCTATTTCAATGAGTTTGTGGCATCATTCCCAGTGCCAGCGGAAACGCTCATTGAAAAGATGTCGGAGAAAGGTGTCCTGCCCGGAGTCGAAATGGCACTTGACGGAATGGAAAAGAATCTTCTCGTCGCTGTCACGGACAGGATAACGGATGCGGACATCAAGAAATACGCCCAAGTTTTGAAGGAGGTGGTCCAGTGAGCTACCGCCAGGCAAGACACGACGTCCCCCTTGTTTATGAGGAATATTCAGATGATATAAATACAAATATAAAATTTAATGAATATTTACCAAAAGATATAATTCGCCAGGCGCCTCCGAACATACCAAGGCTCTGTGAACGCGACATGGTGAAACATTTCACCCAGCTCTCCCAGATGAACTTCGGAGTGGATTCGGGATTCTACCCGCTCGGCTCCTGCACAATGAAGTACAACCCGAAGATAAACGAAGAAATGGCCTCCCTGCCGGATGCCTGCATGCTTCACCCGCATCAGCCCGACTCGCAGATTCAGGGCACTCTCCAGATAATGTATGAGCTCCAGAACATGCTGGCCCACATAACCGGCATGCATTCGATGAGCCTCCAGCCGGCAGCTGGCGCACACGGTGAATTCACCGGCATGCTTGTCGCCAGGGCATTCCACGAGGACAACGGCCAGAAGAGGGACCAGGTTGTGCTTCCTGACACATCTCACGGAACGAACCCTGCGAGTGCAGCAATGGCAGGTTATGACATTGTGACCATTCCCTCGAAGGAAGGAAGAGTGGATCTTGACGCGCTTGCTGCGGCTGTATCAGAACGCACAGCCGCTTTCATGCTGACCAACCCAAACACGCTGGGCATATTCGAGAGCGATGTCACTGAGATTGCCAAAATAGTCCACGGAGTGGGCGGTTTACTTTATTACGACGGTGCAAACATGAACGCCATAATGGGAAAGACATCGCCCGGGAAAATGGGCTTCGACATAGTCCATCTCAACCTCCACAAGACATTCTCGACGCCCCACGGCGGCGGCGGCCCCGGTGCCGGCCCTGTCGGGGTCGTTGAGAAACTCGCAGACTTCCTGCCGATACCCATTGCCGCGAAGAAGGGCGAGCAATACCACCTGGATTACGACAGGCCGAAATCCATCGGAAAGGTGCATGGATTCCATGGCAACTGGGGAGTTCTACTAAGGGCTTATACCTACATCCTTTCCGAGGGCGGAAACGGGCTTACAGAAGCCACTGAGATGGCGGTCCTCAACTCGAATTACCTGCGCCAGAAGGTCGAAAAATACCTCGAAATTCCTTATCCAGGCCTTCGGAAGCATGAATTCGTTGCCTCCGGATCTGCGCTGAAGAAGAACGGCGTCAAGACCCTGGATGTGGCGAAAAGACTCATCGACCACGGCTTCCACCCGCCCACTGTCTACTTCCCGCACCTCGTGGAAGAATCCATAATGATTGAACCGACAGAAACGGAATCAAAAGCCACCCTTGATGCATTTGCCGCCGCTCTGGAAAAGGTTGTTGGGGAATCCCCGGAGGTTCTGCACAACGCTCCGACATGCGCCTCGGTGAGACGCCTCAATGAGACGGATGCAGCAAAGAATCTGATCCTATCTTACCGGGATTACCTGGCATTCAAGGCCCGATAATCTTCCGCCCGAAACAAAGGTAACCGGTATGGCCAAGCATCTCGAAGCTGGGCCTGGTGCCGCCAGGACCGACGACCAGCTCCCTCTGCAGGTTCTCCTGGACATGGGTCTCGGCATAACCGCGTTCCCTTAGCGCCCTGACAACGGTCTCAGCCTGGTTCATGGTGGGTACATATGCGCACAGGTAGGCTCCGACCTTCAGGGCCGGGGTTACCGCATCCAGAACCGCCCAGGGCTCGGGCATGTCCAGAACGGCGGCATCGTACACGTCTGTTTCTGCGCAAGTGGCAAGGTCTGCCTCCCTCATCTCGACCCGCTCAGTCAGCCCGGATTCGCTGATATTGGCATAAGCGTTTTTTGCATGCTTCGGGTTCATTTCGTATGTTACGACCTTCCCATCTTCACCCACATGAAATGCCAGGGCGACTGTCAGTGCCCCGCTGCCGGTGCCCGCCTCCAGCACTTTCATTCCCGGCCCTATCCCGCAAGCCATTATAATCTGGGCCGTATCCTTGGGCAGAATTATCTGGGCACCGCGCTTCAGGCATGCCAGAATGTCGGGGAGAGACGCTTTGAGAACTGTGAAATCCTTGCCGGCGATCGCAACGGTCTTCCCGATGCTCTCGGCCATCCTGTCCGAATTGACGACTCCGAGGCCCGGAACCGTTACCATTCCGCAGCCGGGTCTGACTGTGAATTTTTCTCCCTTTGAACCCAAGAGAATCAAAGGGTTGGCATTTTCATTTTTCATTGAACAGGGAACCGCTCGAAGGTAAATATGTTTTCTTATTCGGCAGAAATACATGTTTATTATCTTTGTTTATATATTTAACTATTTTTTCTTTACAAATCGTATTTATTTTGTCAATTATTATTATTATGTTAATTACATCTCGCATATGTTTTCATTTGGTTATTTGACCTATATACCTGATAATTATATATAACATTTTTATATTTACAATCTAACATAAACTTTATATATTACGAGAATATTCTTTGACTAATCAAAACAATGAGAACACACAGACATAGAGAGTAAGGAAGAACAAACAGGAGGAAAAAATATGAAAACTTGGAGGAAGGAAACAAGCCTTCTTTTGGTGGGAATGATGATATTGAGCGGACTGGTAACCTTCGCGGTACCGGTAATTGCAGATGAGAATCTCCCTGGCGATGCAGGAATAGACGCACAGTGGGTCGACACATGGATGTGCGATGACCCCGCGCTGGTTGACCAGGACGAGCCCCTGATTTTCAACTACGACGTAACGGGCACAAGTCTGTACTATCTGGGCGATGACGAGTCCACAATCTCGATCAACTTCCAGAACGGCGGAACCGACACTGACATCGACACAGATGTGACGATGACCCTGACTGTCGGAACCGGCAACACCCTGATAACGGTCGGAGACGACTCCGCCCAGTCATGGACACCGGCAGCAGGAACATCCGCATGGGCCGCTGACAACTGGCTCACAGGTGTCTTCACAATCGACATCGGTGACGCAGGCGCAGTCGAAACAACCTACCCGATGAGGGTCGGCATTGAGTACACACTCGCAGGCTCAGTCGAGAACAACTACCTGACATTCGAAGTATATGTCAGCTCGGTCATGCACAACGATGCAAGCGATGACACCCGCGACACAGCCCACGAGATGACATACGACTCCGGCGACTATCTCTACGACAACTCCGGCGGCGACAACGCATTTGAGGCCGGCGACGAATTCAAGGAGGCAGCCTACGACCTTAACAACTACGCACCGTTCGCAATAACGGACCCGAAGTTGACCCTGACAGCCCCGGCCGGTTTCACACTGGTCGAGACATACGCACAGTTCATGGGAGACATAGCAGCCGGCAGCGATGAGACACTCCTCTGGAGACTCAACGTTGCAGCCGGAACACTCCCGGGTGTTTACCAGGGTAACGGAACTCTGACATACCAGAGAACCGTCGGCGGACTTGTCAAGGACATCGCAGAGGGCCAGAGAACCCTTGAGTACACTGTTGACTACAGCTTTGCCGATGACGACCCGGTCGTTGACGGCGATGCATACTCGTTCTACCAGTGCTACGCATCCGCAGTGACAATCGTTGAGGACAGTGCAAGGCAGGTCGACTATGTCGCACCTTACGACATCCCCAGCATCGAGCAGAGCACATACACCGACAGAATCATCCAGATCGAAGTCACTATAACAAACAACGGTAACAGCAACCTGCGCAACATGCAGGCAAGGCTCGACCCGGACACAGCAGCCTGGGACTTCTTTCGCAACCCCAGATTCTTCTGGGAGGACATCAACGGCGGTACTCCTAACTATGACACTATTAGCAACACTTTCGATCTTAACATTGGCGCTACGGCGACATTCACGATCGAAGTGATTGTTGATGCAAGGATACCCATCGGCGAGCACAGGCTCCCGATCATCTACGACGGATTCTACTTCGACACAGGCGCTCTCGGCGGCTCAACAGGATTCATGGGAATCAACGGCGGCAACGGCGTTGCAGACAACGCGGATGACCTGGAGATAATCTTCAGTATATTCGTGACAGACTCTGTGATACAGTGCCACGTTGACGATGTAGCCATGGTCACCGGCGACGCCGGCGACAAGGACGACATCCGCGCCGAAGAGATTGAGGTCACCGTGGTCAACGACGAGGAATACAACTTCATCGACGTTATCGTGAGGGCCAACTTCACCGGAACCCCCTGGTACATGCCGATCATCGACATGAGAGACCCGTGGGTTGACGCAATCGACGCCAACGCAGCACAGCCATACGCACAGTGGACAGCAGGCGGCGACCTGGTCGCAACCTTCCCTGTCGACACAGACCCGAGCTACACACCGGACAGGTACCCGTTCCAGCTTGAGATAACCGCAGTCATCGAGGAAACCCTCGAGATCGTGACCGTTGTTGTTGACTACACCCAGGGTGCAGTCGTGGACTTCACCGGCTACGGACCCGACCTCTACATAACCGCATTCACAGCTGACGACATCGTACCGGGCCAGGACTTCGAGCTCAACATGACCATCCAGAACGTTGGCGATGACACCCTAAGGGATGTCACCATCATGATCTGGACCGATGGCACATACGAGTACGACTGGGACCTTGAGCAGGAGTTCAAGGAGCAGTTCGACTGGACAGCAGTCTACGAGAACTGGATGGACGTATCCGGACCGGTAGAGATACCGGACGACATGTTCTACACAGTTGACGACCTCGATGTGGACAACATAAAGGAAATTGTCGAGATCAACCTGTACATGGACGGCGTTTACTCACAGCCCGCCGCAAGGATTGAGGTCATACACATAAACGACCTCGCACCGGGCGCAGAGACAAATGTTGTCTTTGACATGATAACCGACAAGGACATGGTCAACGGAAAGCCATACGACTTCCCGGTAATGATCGAAGGCATAGACACCGACGGCAACAACTACGAAGTGGACCGCTGGATAACCGTCCAGAGCTCACTCCCCGGCGACTCATACAACCCGGTTGAGCTGAACTGGTTCGACGCAGGCCTCAAGGCCCTTGCGCTGTTCCTGTTCTTCATCATCGTGCTGGCAATACTCTTGTTCGTGTACAACATGTTCAAGGGCGAGCCCTACGATGAGGATGAGGAAGACTTCGACTTCGAGGACGAGCCAATGGAGCCGGAAACCCCGGCCGAGTCCGAGAAGAAAGACGACCTCGTAGAGCCGTAAAAGCAAAATGAGGGGTCTTCGGACCCCTCCCTTTTCTCTATTTTATATTTTCATTCACTAGCGGTATGCTTGCAAAGGATTTTCGAGCAGGGCTAGGCGTGTTTCTTATTTACTGAATATTTTTCTTTACAGCCTAGCCCAGCGGAGAAAATTCCAAAGAAAAATACTCGACTCCCTCCCTTTTCTCTATTTTATATTTTCATTTGTTATAATGCATCTGCATCAGAGGCCTGGGGAATGTTGGTGAGGCCTCACCCCTCTGACCTTACAGCCAGGGTTCAAAGAGAGAAATGCACTCTGTGTATCACCAGGCCAGATTCGCCCAATCTGGCCCACAACCCCGCCCCCACAGGCTAGGCATGATGGGGTTGGCTGGGTGTCGTGGAGAGGTGTTTTGGTAGGCGCTTCACCCCCATACCTGCCAACTCCTTCTTTTATTCGTTCAGGTGCCCAAACCAACGTGCAGCATAACAGAAGTTATGAGAACATATTAATACGCTCGCAATTTATGGTTGATTCAGATGGCAAAGAAAAGGCGAAAGCAGGAAGAAAGGAAAGAGGAAAGGGAGTACAAACCCCCGGAGTTCGACAAATTGGATTACGTGAAAACGGAAGTCGCCGTCTCCAAAGCGACCATATTGGCCGCTCTGTTCTCAATCCCAATGGGCTTGGTTGCCATGTTCGTTGTCCCCGTCGGAGGGGTTTGGGGCAGCCTGATGGCCGGCCTCGGCGGTATGGCCATCCTGTGGTACATCCTCCCCTCCACAAAGATCGACACGAAGAGTTTCAAATGGACACACTGGGCAGGCGCGCTCTCCACTTACTTCCTTGTATTTCTTACCGTCTGGGTAATAGTATGCAACCCGCCGTTCAATGACTTCGCGCACCCGGAAATCAGGAACGTCCAGGTCAGCTGGGACGGCAGCGTCACCTGGGTTAACGTCACCGAGACAGATCTCGGAGGCAGTATGGTGGTCCAGTGGCCCGGCAACGTCACGAACATGACTGTCCGGGCACAGATTACGGACAATGTCGATGTGGATGTTTCGACCGTGATGATAACCCGGGACTCGAACGAACCAGTTCTCATGACCGGATCAAACAATCAATATTTTGAGTACACATTCACCGATGTCGGCCAGGTCGGTCTCTTCAGGATAACCGCAGTCGATGTCAACGGTAACATGAACGAAGGCTACACTTTCACGCTGACCCTGTAATCATCGGTCCCAGGGGTTCCGCCTGTCAAGATGGGCGGAGAATGCCTGTTTTATAATCGCATCATCCATTATTCTGTCGGTTATTTTCGCAAGAGGTTTCAGGCTGTTGAGGTCCTTGCCTGCGTCGATGTTGTCCAGGGATTCTGACAGTGAATCTGTTGCCCTGGTATGTTTCCTTCTGACATACACGTGCCAATAACCTCCGCGGATGAAAGGCTCGGAAGCGGCATCCCCGTTTGCCTTCCATTTGTCCAGGAAGCTGGCCGAATTTTCCGCAACCGAGACCGGGGGGCCTCTGTGAAGAACTGCCTCGGGAAGCTCCGCACTTGCCAATTCCGTCACAATAGCCAGTGTCCCGTCAATTGCAGAGCTGAATGAATCTGTGACCCCGAAGCCCTGCCCCTCCAGGAAAAGCGTGATATTCTTCTCAAATTTGTGCAGCTGGGGATACAGGATGTCATCGATGAGGTCGGGTTTGGGCATGGTCAGGAGCAAGGCAGTTCCGCGCTCTGCGGTCAATCTTTTTATCTCGGCAACTTGGAGTGTTTTCAT
>JAQVMG010000059.1 GCA_028703755.1 Thermoplasmata archaeon
GCTGATATTCTGGCTTGCCTCCAGGCATCCCAGGTACTTGCCGTTACTGTCCCTGAGGGCGTAATACTCAATTAAAACCTTCTGCAGCTGTTTGCCGGGCCCTATCGGCAGGTCTATCCAGAAGCTTGCGCTTTCTCTCTTTCCGGCTTTCATCTCAGCAAGAATCTTCTCGACCTTGTCCAGGCTTTTCTTCGGATGGCAGTTGTGCACATCCTTTCCCACGACACTTTCCGGCCTCTTGAAAATCCTGGATTCATGCCTGTTCCAAGCAAGGACCTTGTCATTCGCATCCACAACCGAAAATTCGAAAGGGAGTGTTTCCAGCAGCGCATTGAGCACATCCTCAGGCAGTTTGCCGATCATATTATTTCCTCGGAGGGTCATCGTTGAGGCCAATAATAACCTTTGCACATCGCCAGTCAACGTTATCCGTGATTGGCTGAAAGGCAGAAAGTCAGTGTACGTTTCCATAATCTATATATGCCATAATGGATTTAAGGTCGATGAACGAGGGGGAGCCATGTTCAAAGCAAAAGTAAGACCCGAAGTGCTCAAAGAATTGGTAGACGTAGTGTCAACCACAGTGGACGAAACAAAGATCTCCGCGACCAAGACAGGCATCAGCATCAAGGCCGTAGACCCGGCCCATGTTGCGATGATAGAACTTACTCTTGGCAAGGGCGGTTTTGAGGAATACAAAGCCGACGAAGTATCCCTTGGCGTCGACATGGACAAAATAAAGGAAGTCCTGCGGCTGGCCAAGCCCGGCGAGATCATACAGATCGAACATGACGAAGACAAGAACAGGTTAGTCTTCAGGGTCGGAAACATCACCCGAAAGATGAGCCTGGTGGACACAACCGGAATGTCGGAACCCAAGGTTCCGAACCTCAACCTGCCTGTCAAGATCGTTGTCAAGACTGAAGAGATACGCCAGGGAATCAGGGCAAGCGAAAGCGTGTCCGATCACATCGCTCTTGTCGCAAACAACGAAGGGTTCGAGATGGTATCCGAGGGCGATACGGACTCAGTAAGCCTGAAGCTCGGAAAGGACCTCCTGGAAGAGATCAAATGCAAGGACGAGACAAGGAGCCTCTTCCCGCTGGACTATTTCTCAAGCATCTTCAAGACAATCAGCACAGCCAGTGTTGTCACGATGCACATGGGAACCGATTACCCTGTCAAGCTGGAATTCTCCATCGCCAACGAGAAAGGCGAGGTCACATACCTTCTTGCACCGAGAATCGAATCCGAATAGGCAATCATACAAATACCACCGATTTTATGCCCCAGTGTAAGCCAGGTGAACAATGGCCGCGGTAAGACTAGGAAGGATCGGACTTAAATGGTGCATGTCATGCAACGTTCCGCTTGTCGAGCTTGACCGCTGCGGCATCTGCGGTTCTGAGAGCCGGCAGGTGGACATAACGCCGCCAGGCGATTACAGACCGGCATTCAACCATGATATCGCGAAGATCCGGAAGACCGTGGATGCAAATTACGGGCCGGGCACAGGCATCGCAATGCTGCCCGAGGGGCATCTGGTCGTGCTCAACAAATCGCCCGCAGTCGACATAATGGACGAAGTCGTTCAGGACGGCATAGTCCTCGGAACCCATGTTTACGAGCCGGGAAAAGGATGGCATTTCATTTGCCGCATCGAGGGAGCCGGCAGAATCTCAAAAATCGCTACGAAGAACTGGGCGATAATAGATGACGGCGCAATCCCGTACATCAGAAAGGGTGCAAGCTCGATGGCCGTTGGAGTTCTCGACGCGGACCCGGGGATAGGCATCGGGGATGAGGTCATTGTCCTATCCGGAGCCAGGGAGCCGATATCCACTGGCAAGGCCCGAATGACCGGAAGGGAGATGGTGGAATCGCAAAGGGATGCGGCCATCAAATCACGGTGGTACCATGAGGTGCCGGCAAATCCGGAGCTGACTGGAGGCGCCACCTGGGAAACAGCAGTCGAAGCCAATGCAGAAAAATTGGATAGAAAAAGAAAAGCGTCCGTTTTCCATGTCCAGGACACAGCGCGCAGGTTCAAAGACCTGCCCGTTGCGGTTTCAGTTTCGGGGGGCAAGGACAGCCTGGCCACATTGCTTCTTGTTCTCGAGGCGGGCATCCGGCCGAAGCTCATCTTCACCGATACTGGCCTCGAATTTCCAGAAACAGTCGAGAATGTCAAAAGAACGGCGGAGAAGTACCAGCTTGAGCTGCTCACCCAGGATGCAGGACGGGCGTTCTGGCACGCACTGAAACATTTCGGTCCTCCGGCCAAGGACTTCCGGTGGTGCTGCAAGACATGCAAGCTGGGGCCGATGGCCGCACTCATCAGGCAACACTTCCCTGTAGGTGTGCTGAGTTTCATCGGGCAGCGCCAGTATGAGTCAAGCCAACGTTACGAGAAGGGCAATGTCTGGCGAAATCCCTGGGTGCCTGGACAAATCGGAGCCTCACCGATACAGAACTGGCCCAGTTTGCTGGTGTGGCTCTACCTTTTCCAGCAGAAAGCCGAATACAACCCGCTTTACGAAAGAGGACTGGAGAGGATTGGATGCTGGCTCTGCCCGGCGACCGACATGGGCGAGTTCGATGATATTGAGAAATATTCCCAGCAGAACGCAGAATGGCAGGATGCGCTGAAAACCTTCGCAGATAGAAAGCGGATGCCGGAGAAATGGCTCGAAATCGGACTGTGGCGGTGGAAAAGATACCCCAAGGGAATGGCAGACTTCCTTTGCCAGGAGGGCATCTCCATCCCCGAGGAACCCGTTTCCGAACCTTCGGAAGAAACAGTTTCGCCGGAGGCCCGGGAAAGGATCACGCGGTTCTCATGTATTACAGATGATGCCCACGCGGTCAGAATGAAAGCGCTTCATTGCATGGGCTGCGGAATATGCTTATCCCTGTGCGAATCCGGAGCCCTCAGCATGAAAGATGGCAGGATCGAGATAGACCCGACTATTTGCACAGGGTGTGAAAAATGCCTGCATCCGTGCGTGGTGGTGGATTTTGAGCCCAGATAATAACCCAGAATCGAAATTCCGTGAGAATCTGAGGTACCTGGGTTACACAATCGGAATATTCGGGGGTGCCATTCTTACTGGGCTTGTCTGGCTTTTCATTGAACCGATTCTTGCATTCATATGGAGTTTCATATTCCTTATTATCATTCTTTTATTGATATCCTCAGTCATTCTGACAGCCGTTTATCTCATCTTTTTCAAGGAAAAGGAATGATTGTGCGTTAATAGGTAAATGCAAGAATTTCCTTCTCAATCCGAAAGAGAGAGTTTATCACTGCCAAATTTCACAAAAGAACATTATCTGCCGCTATCGATTTATATCATCAAAATCTAATAACATATTTGGGACAGGGGGAAAAACATGGCAAAGGACATATGGAATTACGGAATGCTAGAAACCGAATTTACCGCTTCGGACTTACCGTCATATGATGACTACATGTCTCTGATAGAGAATAAACTGACAGAGAAGGAGACGGTCGAACCGCTGTTCTCGGGCAAGATTGCCGGGAGAAATGAGTACTGGACATTTGTCAGGCACAGGTTGGATCCAAAGAACATTGAGGAACTGTGCATCTCAAAGATACCGGAGGTAAAAACCTATTCGCATTGCTATTCATTCAAGAGATTCAGGGGAGAAACAATGTCAAACATATTTGGGGGAAAGCACAGATTCATAGGCTTGGCCAGCTTGCCGGAAGCTGAAGAATTCGATGAGTCCGAGCTGAAAGATCTCATGAAAATGATAGAGGCGAATACTCCTTTCCATGTAGCTTGGATGTCAAAGACACACAGACGCGATTCCATGAACGCCTATTTCTTCCTGACTGGAAACGTTCCGCCGGATGAGATAGAGGCACACAAAAAATCGATAGACAGCCATATTAAAGCAGAAAAGTCCGAAATTCTGCTCATCCAAAAATTTGGGCATCACAAAAGCCATAAGAGATCCTTGAAAGAAAAGGAAGATGCCATAAAGAAATTCATGCCAGAAGAATATATGGACCATGAATGGCTTCAGGAATACGAATATTTCCATTGGAGCAGATGAGGCCCGGTTATTCTAATATCATAAGGCATGATAAGTTCACTCATTTCCGACAGGCAATAATTTATAACTTACATAACCATGGAAGTACCCATGAAAGGCAACTTCAGATTTAATCTGAGGAAAATCACAGGAATGACATCGTTGGCATTCGGAATCTATTCGATAATTGTAGCAGCATTGATAATTCTTTATGAGAGCGTCGAATTCTTCATAATTTTCGCAATCATATTCGCTGCTTTCGGGGTATTGTACACTGTTGCCGGAATCAGCCTTCTGAAGAATGGTCGGTTCGGGTTCTTCGTTTTTATGGGAGTGTTCAGCACACCGTATTTCTGGGGCCCAGACACGCCTCTCTACATTTGGCCGATGGTGATCATGCCCATTGTAATACTTTTGCTATTCCTGACGGTTTTCCTAAAAGAGACTTTCAATTGAATTTGCGCTTCATTCAAACTTTTTCGAGTAGGTGTATGATTTCTTATAGACTGTGAACCCCATCTTTGTGTACAGATGAAGGGCGCCCGTCGGGTTCATGGCATCGACGCCGAGCGCGGCCTCTTCCATGCCTCTGTCTCTGAGCACCCTGAAACTCCTGGCAATGAGCGCTTGGGCAAGGCCTTTCCCGCGCCATTCCCTGCCCACATGTATGTTCTCGGTCCAGCCTCGCTTCAGTCCGTATTTCGCATTTTCCTCAATGTCAATCCAGTTCTGTACCGCGCCTGCGACCCTATCGCCATCCCAGGCTACCTGCCACAATTCGGGCTGAAATAACCGACCGGTCAGCCAATATTGGTACCATTCATCCTCGGCTTTGAGGCTGAGCCATGAATCCTGTGAAGCCAGCACATCCGCATCCCATATCTTCCTGTAATGGTCGGGAAGAACCGGCCTTACCTCAATTCCTGGCGGCAGGGGGCAATCCGGAATGTCGTCAAGGTTCTTCCTGACCATTGTGAATCCGTGCCTTATGACAGCATATCCGTTCTTCTCCAGGATTTCACGCCATTCCTTTTCCGCCTCTCCGACCCAATGGACAAACTCTTTTGTCGTGTTCTCGGGCATTGATATCGCAATGTCCCGAACGCGGCGTTCGCACCAGGCAAGCATTGCCTCTCGGATTCCCTTCCTGCGCCATTCCGGCTTCAGATTGGCGAAAAATTCGAAAAGGTAGCCGGAATCATCGGTTTTTCGGATGTACCATACTCTGGAGTACCCTATCGCCTCGTCGCCGACTTCCGCAAAGAGAATATCTTTATGGGGATCGCAATTCGCAAGATGGCTGTAGTACCCGGCGATGTCCTCAGGTGTTTCACTATATTCGAAGTCATCCTCGAATGAACTCGCCAATATGATTTTCTGCATATTGTGGTAGTCCTCAGGACCGCCGAGCCCCCGGAAAAGGAGGCCGGAGATTTTCGGAGCGCCTGGAACCTCAATGATCTTTCGCACGAACAATGGGAAACCTAACGCCGATAAAATGATTTTGATGAATACCGGAACAAATTATTAATACGCATTTGCCTAAATGGATACAGATGAGAAGATTCATTCTTGCGTTCATAATATTCTGCCTCCTGGCAACGGTAGCCGCGGCATGGAATGACTGCCCGTATGACCGGGTGAACGACCCATACCCTGGCCTCTGCAGAAGATACGTCGACACAAACAGGGACGGTTACTGTGACCATTCCCAGATAAGTGCTACAGCCAGCACCGAGCCTATTGATGTCGGCGAAGAGGATACCGGAACCGAAGAGCCGGATGCGCTTAAACAGAGTATCCTGGGAACCAATACCTACCACATTATTCCGATGATGATCATTTTCAGCATCCTTTATGCGGTTACATACGCATTCTCAAAGAAGGGCATCATCAATATCGCGGACCACCGTAAAATATGGAACTGGGCGCTTCTTGCCACATTCCTGATAGCGGGCATATTGGGACTGATTCTTGCAGCCTGTATAAATTACGGATGGACAGTTCCGTTTTCCACCACCACACTGCTCATACATGTGGATATTGGCATCGCCATGTCTGTTATCTCTGTTTTCCATATACTGTGGCATTGGAACTACTGGAAAGGAAAAAATGAGCAGAGGGACTGTGAGAAGCCAAAAAGGAAAATGAGAAACTGAGGGGAAAAAAGAATTAATTAAAAGGATTGAGGCATCGCTTGGATGCCGCATTGAGCTGAATAAAAGATCACTGCTTTGTGACTTTTGTCGCCTGGGGTCCCTTGGGGGAGTCCTCGACCTCGAATTCGACCTGCTCGCCTTCCTTGAGCTTCATGCCCTCGGACAGCGCGCTCTTGTGGACGAATACGTCTTTCTGGCCCTCGACTTCGATGAACCCGAAACCCTTTATCTCGTTGTACCACTTTATCTTACCTTTCATTAGTTTCACCTCCTCAGATGCCGGTAGTCTGGCTGGTAGTATGAGGAAAATTAAAAATCATGTACCAGATTAGTAAAACTAAAGGTTGGTAGTGTAATTAATCTTCTATCGTACTTAATAGAAACATAATGAACCTAGTATAAGTAGATATGTATAGATTTGTATTGCGACCCCCGACCTAAGCCATCATGCCCCGCCTGTGAGGGCGGGGTAGTACCGCCAGATATTCAAAATCTGGCGATGTGACACGATTACCGTCATCATCCTTAGGGAAGCCTCGGGCGTAAGCCCGGGGAGGGTGTTTACATCGACACACAACCCGGTGCCGTGTCCCATTCTCGCCCGAGGAAGCGTGCGTTGGGATATGGCCGGTGTCGTGAGACCTGGAAGGAATAGGACATAATCCGACGAGGTATGAACATGTTGGCTCGCAATGGGGGGAACATCAACCAAAGACCGAATTCCGACATCGGCCAACCCGTTCATGCCCCGCCTGAATCCTACATCTTACACACTGGAGGGCGGGGTTGTACCATCGAAGTCGTTAGCTTCGATGGGATGATATTACCAATTGCATGAATCCCTTCAAGCCCTGCCTGTGAGGGCAGGGTAAGAGGCCATAAAAACGTTAACCCAGGCCTCAAAATAAGACATCTGTCCTATCATCAAAATCGCTGTTAGCAATTTAAAAAACGACACCTTTATATACATGAACGAACATATAGGACAGATGTCAGACAAATAGACCTAAAACGTCTGACAGACAAAAGGTGCACAAAATGTCGACGGACTCAGAACGAGTCACCATCCGCATACCGAAGGATAGGGTAGACGCTCTGCAAAAACTTGTGGAGCAAGGCCAGTTCACGAACCTTTCAGACGCTATAAGAGCGTCAATCGATGCATTCGTTGAAACCCAATTCACGCCGGACCACATAGAGAAACTAACGGTGGAACTACCCAAGGGCAACATGATCAAGCTCGAAGAGCTGGTCCACTCGGGCGACTCGATATCCGTTGACGATGCCGTACGGAACGCAGTGCGCGAATACGTAAGGCTGCGCCTCCAGAAAGCAACAGAGAGTCAGGAAAACAAGTGATTGCGTGTTGCCTAGAAAACACGCTTTCATCTGACAGGGAGAATAGCCTTGTCGGACGGACTGCCCCCGCAGTCCGGATGGGCCGGGAGAAATCCCGGATGGGATGCACGCGCGGCATGAAGGCCGATTGAGAGCAATCGGTGCCGGTTTCACGAAATCGGCGGAGCAACATGACTTCGCTTTCACTCGATGTTAGGTCGAACGCTCCAGAAACACCAGAGGTGAAAGATATGGATATGAGAAACATGATAAAAGCATCGGAAAACGAATCATTCGCAATGGAGCACCTGATATCCGACCCGAAAACCGTGGTCGTCGGGTGCGGTGGAGCCGGCAACAACAGCGTGGACCGCCTTACCAGAATCGGAGTCTGGGGAGCGGAGACCATAGCTCTCAATACGGACAGAGCACACCTGGAGAGGGTGCATGCCGACAAGAGGGTTCTGATCGGCAAGAGGATAACCCACGGACAGGGCTCCGGCGGGCATCCGGAAGTCGCAGAGCATTGCGCCGAGGAAGCAAGGGAAGAGCTTGAGATACTCCTGAAAGGCGCAGACATCACATTCATCACCGCCGGAATGGGCGGAGGCACCGGAACTGGCACGGCACCGATAGTCGCGGAAGTCGCAAAGGAAATGGGATCGGTAGTCGTTTCAATGGCAACTGTTCCGTTCACAGTCGAAGGCAATCTGAAGTGCCAGAGAGCTGCAATAGGCATGGAGAAGCTGAAGAAAAATTCTGACAGCACGATCATTCTCGCAAACGATAAGCTCCTAAAGATGGCACCGAAACTGCCTATAAACCAGGCTTTCAGCGTCATGGACCAGATGATATCCGAGGTTATCAAGGAGATAACGGAAGCTGTGACCCAGCCCTCGCTGATAAACCTTGATTTCGCAGACCTCAGGACAGTCATGGGAAGCGGCGGAACTTCGACAGTCCTCTACGGCGAGAACAGCGCCAGCGACCCGCTGACGGTTGTCGCGGAGGCCCTGGACAACCCGCTTGTCGACGTTAACTACGTCGGAGCCACCAGTGCGCTCATCCACATAACGTCCGGACCTGAGATGAGCCTCAGAACGGCCACACGCGTCGTGCAGGGCTTCACCGACATCATGGACCCCAACGCAAACGTCATATGGGGCGCCAGGACCGACCCGAAGTTCAGCGGCCAGCTGAAAGTCATGGCCGTAATGAACGGAGTCGAAATGGAATACCAGGCGCTTCCGTCGGTAGAAATGAACAGGGAGCAGGTCCAGATGGCCTGCATCCCGCTCGTCAGATAATCAGGATTACCTCCTCCCCTTTTTCTTTCCCTATCAAATCTCCTCTTTTTTTCTTTTTCTTTGGCTAGCGGGAGCGAGGTTTTTTACTTTACAAAAACAAAAGGTTAATATACATATGTACCAAAAAGATTATATATAAATTATAATAATTATGGGAAGAATAAGAGGATTTCACGGAGGAGATGTTGATGAAAAAGATAATCTGCGTAACTTTGTGCACGATGATGATTGCGGTCGCGTTCACGGCTATATCGGGTGTTGTGAAGTCAGGTGACGCCATTCCGCCGTCCGTCACTGCAGATCCGTCCCTGATGGCCGAGTGGAAATTGGATGAAGGTACTGGGACACTAGCCGAGGACACGCGGTGGACATATAACGGAACGCTCGTCAATGGGCCTGTTTGGCAAAGTGATGGAATTAATGGAACTGCCCTCGAGTTCGACGGTATGGATGATTATGTTGACTGCGGTACAGGAAATCCAGTCACGACTTCTATGACCCTTTCCGCCTGGTTCAAGATACAAAGTATCCCGAACTCCTCCGGCTGGTATGGCAGCAAAATAGTCACCAAGGGGAATGATGCCGCAGCAAACGCTTATTCTCTCCAAGTGGCAACGCCATCCATGGGTGACTCCGACCTAAGCCATGCCAATGTTGCTATGCACGTCACGAACAATGGCAACACACCCTTCTGGATAGAAACTCCTCAGGGTCTCCTGAACGACGGCAGATGGCATCATGCGGCCGGAA
>JAQVMG010000060.1 GCA_028703755.1 Thermoplasmata archaeon
CTACCCGGTGGGCCAGTTTTGCGCCGATGTATGTGCCCACCAGCATGCCCGGGAGCAGGACAAGGGTGCTGGTCATGACCGTTTCCGTGAGAAGTCCCGCGTAAAGATAAACCGGCAGCGTAGTAATGTTCATGAACAGGAAGAACGAGACCAGACTGGCGCGGAACTCCTGCTTGGTGAAGCCCTGATTGGAGAAGAACAGGATGACCGGCGGACCTGACATCGAAACTGAACCCTGGAGAATGCCGCCGGTGAACCCGATGGGCGCCATCGCGGCGCGCTCGTTCGCGAAATGCTTCTTCATACCGAGCAACTGCGCAAGCCCGAAAATCAGTATAAGCGCGCCAATCAGTATCTTCAGATGGTTTGGGTCGGCGACAATGAGAAGGTACGTTCCAATCGGGATGCCGAAAAGGCCGCCAAGCATCAGCGGCCAGATGCGTTTGGCCTGAACATCCTTCCTGAGCTCGTAAATCATCATGATGTTCAGGAACAGGGACAGCGCGACCATTATCGGGATGAGCTCGTCCGAGACTATGAACAGCACCAGAAGGGGTATCGCGAACTGGGAGAAGCCGAAGCCTGTAAGCCCCTGAATCATCGCGCCCAGGAGTATGACAATGATCGCCGCTGCCAACGCCCAGGTAATATCCATTATTTCGCCATCTTCTTCTTGAGATGCTCCACGAGGCCGCCGGCTTCAAGTATCTCCATGATGAATGGGGGCAGCGGCCTGAATGTGAGGGTCTTCCCTGTCGTGAGGTTCTTGATTGTGCCGGCTTTCAGGTCAAAATCAACTTCATCGCCCTTGTTCAATGCATCGACGCATTCCGGTGATTCGATGACTGCTATGCCCTGGTTGATGGCATTTCGGTAGAAAAGCCGGGAGAATGACTTGGCCACGACTGCCTGAACGCCGCAATAGCCCAGGCAACTTGCGGCTTGCTCTCTCGAGGAGCCGCAGCCGAAGTTCGCTTCGGCAACAACTATGTCACCCTTCTTCACACTCTTGGCAAATTCTCTGTCTAGGTCCTCCATCGCATGGCTCGCGAGGTATTCAGGTTCATAGCTGTCCAAATACCTGCCCGGCAGTATCACGTCGGTGTTCACGTCCTTTCCGTATTTCCAGACTTTGCCTTTCACCATGTGGATCCCTCCCTTGGGTCTGTTATGACTCCGCGAACCGCGCTGGCCACCACCGTGGCGGGGCTGGCCAGGTAGATGTTTGACTCGGTATCCCCCATCCTTCCCTGGAAGTTGCGGTTGGTTGATGAGATGCAATTCTCGCCCTTGGCCAGTATGCCCTCGTGCGCGCCTAGGCACGGCCCGCAGCCCGGGTTGATGACCAGGGCGCCGGCCTGTACGAACTTCTGTATGAGGCCCTCCTCCATGGCTTCAAGGTAAACCTGCCTGGAGGCAGGCGCCACTATCAGTCTGACATTCCTGTGGATGTTCTTGCCGGAGAGCATCCTGGCTCCGGCCTTGAAGTCCTCGGTGCGGCCGTTGGTGCATGAGCCAAGAACCGCCTGATGAATCTCGGTTCCGACGACGTCCTCGATGTCCTTGACATTGTCAACTGCGTGGGGGCAAGCCACTTTCGGCCCTATCCTGCCGACGTCGTAATCCGTCACACGCTCGTACTTTGCATCTTTATCGGCAGTGACAGGATTCAACTTCCGGTCGGTTCTGGTCTTGAGGTAATCGAAGACCTTCTGGTCCGGCGCCATGATTGCCGATTTAGCGCCCATCTCCATGGACATGTTTGTTATGGTCATGCGCGAGCCGACGCTCATGGCATCCACCGCCTCGCCGTAGTACTCGATGGACTTGTAATTCGCGCCCTCCGCCGTGAGGTCGCCGATAATCTGGAGAATAACGTCCTTCGAAAAGACATGCTCGCTCAGTTTTCCGTTCAGGTTGATTTTGAATGTCTCCGGGACCTTGAGCCAAAGCTCTCCGGTGGCCCAGACTGCTGCCATCTCTGTGGCGCCTATTCCCGTGCTGAAAGCGCCGAATGCGCCGTACGTAGTGGTGTGAGAATCCGTCCCGACAATCAGATCGCCCGGAACCACATGGCCGAACTCGGGCATTATCTGATGGCACACTCCTTCGCGGACATCGTAGAAATGCTTTATGCCCTGCTTCTTCACGAAGTTTCGGATCTTCATGTGCCCTTCGGCAGTTTTAATGTTGTTGGCCGGAACCCTGTGGTCAATGGGTATCACAATCTTGCCTGCGTCCCAGACCTTCGGAACCCCTATCTCTCCGAAGACCTTGGAAACGAGGGCGGCATTGTCATGGGACATAGCCACGTCGACTTTTGCATTCACAATCTCGCCCGGCTCGACCTTCTTCGAGCCGCTCGCGCGCATAAGTATCTTCTCTGCAATGGTATAAGCCATGCTAAACCTCAATATCTGTAATAATATTGCATATTAAGAACTTTGTTCCGGGTTCCGTAACGGCTGCTGTGAAGGGCTGAAATTACCGGATTTTTTCCGAAGTCGGGCAGACATCGCACCTGTGCAGGTTCCTCGCCGCAACGAAGGCCAAACCCCTCTTAGTGAGCTCCCTGGCGGTGATATTGAACGACTCGTGCTTGTCCATGTAGTTCTGAGTCAGTGCCGGCATCAGTCCCTGGGCTTCCACATCGGCTCTGGGGATGAAGTAATCCAGGATGTTGGACGGATGCTCACGCGATTCCTCGATGGCTATCTCGCTGCCTTCGTGTTTTGCGCTGATGTTGGCGACATGCCCAAGCTCCATCAGTTCCTCTCTGCGGTTGTACGGCTGGCGCACGATCGCTTTCCAAGTTTCTGTTATGTGATGCTCGAATCTCACGTTGTCCTCCAGACCGAAATAATTTCTTATGTCGGCGCTGGTGTTTATCGTTTTGTTGTTCACAGAGTTTGAGAAGTTGAAGCCGATGAGCGGCGTTGAACCGTCCTTTCTGGAGAGCAGCCTTGCGGCCATCAGGGTCCAGAAAACAGAGTACGGATTGTCGTTGCCCATGAACACTGAAATCTTGAATTCGATGTCAACTCCGAGCTTGTGAAGCATGTAGCCCAGCATGACGGTGCCCGGGTTGACATTCAAAACCTGGCGGTTTCCGTAGTTCGTGTAGTAGTAAAGGAACTCGTCAATCCACTTGAGAGCGTAATCATTGGGCTGGCCGACGCCTCCGAAGTACCCGGTGATGGTATCCGGGCCGCCGAGGTGGACGTTGGAGCCGTCCGTGCCTTTAGTGTCAAGCGTTTCGCATCTGCTGGCGCCGATTATGTCGCAGGCCGCGGTCATGGCCAGCAGGTCGCCGTCGGCTTCCTGCTCCTTCATCATCCTCACGCGAATGATGCGGGCCGGCATCAGCTCCTGCTTTTTTATGGACTGGCGGGCTTCCTGCATGAAGAATGGGAAATACTGGCATGCGCTTATTTCAAGTGTAACTGCCTTCTGCTCATCAAAAGTCATGGAGTCAGCGTTCTTGCCGAGCACCTTCTTCCTGTAATCGGGAACGCTGATGAAAGCGCCTTTGTCGCGCTGGTCCATGAGCCAGTGGATATCCTTGAGGTGCGCTGAGTCGCCCATCCTGGCGAGGATGTTGTCAAGCTTCCCGGCCTCCCTCGCCCTGCGGTTTATCTCCTCTGCGCCGCCGTACTTCTCGACGAGCATTATGAGATCGTTGATAATTTGGCTGTTGGGATCGAGCAGAAAATCATTCACTTCCTTCAGTCTCTCTTCGGATACGGTGAGTTTGGTCCTTGCCATGGTGTTTCCTCCCTGATGACACAAGGAAATACGGCATGGTTAAAAAGCGTTGGGGAGGCTGCCCCCAACCCTTAAATCCGCAAACATGCTAATAAGTCGGAATGTGCTTCAGCATGTCCTGCGCCAAGCAGAAGGAGACAATCCAGACACGGTTCGAGGCCGAGTTCCAGCAGTATGAGGATTACGAGCCGTATTACTTCATCCAGGCGAGCTCCAATCCCAAGGTTCCCATCATCTCCGATAAGGAGCCGGATACGGTTCAGGGCATGGAGTGGTGCCTCATCCCGCACTGGGCCAAATCCCCGGAGAAAGCGGAGAGCATCAGAAAGCACACCTACAACGCCCGGGACGACACTATCTTCGAGAAGCCGTCATTTCGCGATGCAGTCATGAAGAGCCGGTGCCTGGTCATAGCCGACGGGTTCTTCGAGTGGCACCATCACCCTAACGGTCGCAAATATCCTTACTACATCCAGCTTGAAGACGGCGAGCCGTTCGCCATGGCCGGGCTGTGGTCCGAGTGGAAGTACGGGGACGTTTCCAAAAGGACGTTCGCCATCGTGACGACCGAGGCGAACCCGATGATGGCCAGGATTCACAATTCCGCCAAAAGGATGCCCGTAATCTTACCGAAAGCGGCCGAGCGCAGATGGCTCGACCCGACCCTTCCTAAGAAGGAGATAATGCGGCTGATGCGGCCGCTGGATGAGAAGCTTATAAAGGCACACACAGTTTCAAAAATCCTATCCACGTCAAGCGCGGACAGGAACGTGCCCGAGGCTGTCGCGCACTTTGTCTATCATGAGCTGGGTTCCACCCAAGCCACTCTTTTCTAAGTATTCTTTGAATTTTTCCTCCGTCCATCCGAACGGCAGCAGAAGGTCCTCCCCGGCCCGGCAGAGCAGGTCAAGATACCTTTCCGTGTCATAGGTTTCGCTTCCGTCCAGCAGGTCTGCCGGTTTCACAGTGTGGCCCTCAGTCAGAACATAACGGACCTTCTGTCCGGGCAGAATCGCCAGCCCCTCGGCATGGAGCTGGCGCAGCGCCGCCGACTGGTCGTTGTTCTGCCGGTATTCCGCCAGCTCGCGGGATATCCTTTTCCCGATGACCAGTTCCTCTAACGAACAGCCACCGGACCTCAGCCGTTCGGCATGTTGGGCGAGCGCGTCAACCGCCTCCGGTATGAGTTGCCTGAACTCCGCGGAATTATCTGCGCCGGAGAATATGTCCAGCATGTCCTTCTGCGCTTTTCTGAGAAGCTCCGGCGTGTCGCTCTTCCTGAGAAAGATGCCCCGTATCTTGAGCTCGCCTGTGTCGAAAAGCCCGTAGTAGCGGTTGAGCGCTCCCGCGCCGTTGGCCTTGTTGGGCAGGAAAACAAGCCATCTGTAGACGCCCTCCAGCTCCAGCGGGATGCCTATGGCCTTGGAGGCATAGCTGCAGAACCACTCATGGTCCCTGGCTCCGTTGGGCCGGAGCCAGAGGCTGTCGATTATGCCGTGCAGGACATCGTACCCGAACTTTTCCGCAAGATGCATGGTCTGGATCAGAATTTCTCTGCCGTAGGCATTTATCGATTCATGGCACTCAATCCTGCCGAACCTGGCGTTCTTGTACCCGGTGTAGCCGAAACAGGTGACCAGGGTCCATTTAAGAAGGCCGGCGCGGTGTTTGTACATATCGGCATTTTTCGGGTCGGACTTCGCCAGGGCCTTGTAGGCAAGGCGGCGCTGCACCAGCGGCTTCACGACTTTGGGAATCAATCCGACCTTTTTCTCGCATATCCTGTAGCCAAGCTCCGGAACGCGAACCGATGAATCGGGACAGCAGCCGCACATCAGCGTTTCCGGCGAAATGTGGTAATTCACCATAATGTTGGGATACATGGAGACGAAATCCACTTCGATTATTCCGTCATGTATCCCGACTTCGGGCTCGAAAATCATGCCCCCGCGGTCAGCCAGTATGAGTTCCTCGGCGGTCTTGAAGTCCTCGGGCCGGTTCTTCTTCCAGATTATGGCACAGCCCTGCCTCATGGCAAGCTGGACCTGCATCGCGGTGATGGCGCTTCCGGGGGATATGCGGCTCGTGGTCTGCAGGGGAAGGCAAGCCAGCCGCGACATGTCTATGAGGCCCTCGATTCCGCCCTCGCTGAAAATGAACGAGCCCATGTCTATGTGCAGCCGGCCCTTCAGGATGCTTGGCGGCGGCTTGTACAGGATGTTGCCGTAGCTGAAGTACGAGCGGCCCTTCTTCCCGGTTGCCAGTGTCTGCGGCTCCCTGCCCAGCTGAAGCTCTTCCGATATGCCGAGGGCTTCCGCGCGGCGGACAAGGTGCGGTATCTCGTAACTGTCGCCGTTGGCTGTGTAGATTATGTCCGGGTCGAGGGTTCTCACGGTCTTGGCAAGCTCCGGAATCATGTCCTCCTCGCGGCCCTCCATGACTGTGCCCCCGAGCGTTATGCCGGTGAGGGGGTCGTCCGGCCTCCGGAGCTTGCGGCCGGTATGAATTGCCAGCACAGCGGATTTAAGCTCCGGGATGCGGTAATTTATCCGGTACTGGCCATCATTCGTCGCAAGCCCGGGATGCGTTACATGGGCCATTGGAAAGGCACCATGCGCAACCATGAAGCGCTGGCTCAGCCTCAGGTCAACGTCGTAAAGCCGGTAATCGTAATATCCGCCGAGGCTATCGACCGTTCCGGCCAGCTCGCTGAGGTCGGAATAGCTGCGCGGGTAGACGGCCAACACCTTCTTCGGCGACGGATCTCCGATGTCCAGCCTTTTCTCGGCAATCTCCATTCGGCCGATGCTGTCGAGTATGGCCAGCCGTTTCTTCAGAGCCAGAAGCTCTGAAGCCGATGGATGGTGCACGAAGAAGCACGGCCGGAATTCGGCGTCCTCGAATCTGGAGACCTTATCACCGGACTTGAGCCAGTAGGCCATCGAGTTGGCCGAGTTATCCGGATAGACATCGAAAAGCCAGCCCCTCAGGCTATCACTTCCTGGCCTTCAGCTCCTCGATCTCCTTCTCGTGCTCCAGGAGTATCGAGACTATGAGAGATTCCGTCGGCGTCGCCCGGGCGTTGTAGCTTGCCGCGGAGGCATGCGTCCGGGCGCGGTTCATCATCGCCTGGAAGGCCTCGCGGTCCCGGCGGCGGAGCGCCCTGGAGAACTTGTCGAACTCCGAGATTATCTCCTCCAGCACCTGCCTATAGGTCCCTACAGTCCTGCCCGTAGTTGCACCCCCTGAAATAGCGCTCGAGAACGGTCTGGCCCTGCGGCACCGGATAACGGTAGAGGAAGGTCCCGCGCTTAGGAAGGCTGACCAGCATCCCCGCGTCGGAATTTTCCAGGCGGATGACCCGGTCGGGACAGCTGTTCATGGCGGCCAGCATGGCCCTCCGCCCCGGGAATCGGCCGGCGGCGAAATTCGTGACCACGCAAACTGAGCCGCTCTCCTTGGTCATGCTGTCCAGCTCGGACATGCACCTCCTGACCAGATGCAGCGACTCGTTCCATCTCATGTCCGGGTCCCGGAAGAGGTCCAGGAGCGAGGAAACTATTATCGTCGGGGGTCCGGACTTTTCCACCATCGCATCCAAGCGGTCAAGTATCAGCGAGGCCATCTGGTGGGCGGTGAATGCCCTGGCCACACTGATCCGGGAAAGCACCGCGTTCGGCTCGAACCCCCTGAACTTGGCTATCCTGGCAATCTCGTAGGGCCGGATGGAATTGCCCCCATCGACAAATACGGCGTGGGTGCCGTACGAAGTGACTGACTGCACGCACAGTTCGGACAGCAGGCCGAAGACGAACTGGCTGGAGCTGTCTATCAGCACCATCTCCCGCGGCGCAAAGCCGCCCACAACTGAATCAAGCCAGCCCAGGCCGGTGTACAGCCTGCCGGAGGAAAGCTCCGGCTGGACAACTCCCGCCATGGGAACGGATTCGAATTCGATTCCCGGTTCAGTTCTCATTGCAGCCCCCCTGCAAGGATACTTGGCGCCCGTGATATTTATAGGGGCGCGGGGGGGTTGGGCGAAAGTATTGCTTCCGGTAATCTCATCGCTCGCAGATTGCCGATTACCGGCAACGTTTCGAATCAACATTTTGTGAGAATGCCGATTCGAGACGAATGCTTTAGATTGCAGGATTCAGCTTCGCATTCACCGTTTGCTAGAAAACGCATGCAGTATGGCCCTCGATTTGCTGAAAATGTTGGTGGGCCATCGGGAATGCTCTGCGTTAAATTGCTGGAGCCGCATTCAACTTCGGTTATATTTCGGGGCTCGCTTCTGCCCCGCAATGTACCGCTCCACCACATCGAATCCCTGGCCGACGCTTCCATGGAAACCGCCGGGCGCCCACAGTGCGGTTCTGCACCATTTCACCAGGTGGGGATGCCGCTCCCTGAGATGCCTGGAGGAATTGGATTTTATCGATTCCATGATCCTGCTGGGCGCCAGGTTGGGCGGGTACTGCAGAAACAGATGGACGTGGTCCGGTAATCTCATCGTTTGCAGATTGCCGATTACCGGCCAACGGATGAACCTGATTGTAAGAAAATTGCCGATTCATGGCGCATTCTCTTTATTAATTGGATTTAGTTCTCGAATGCACCTATTGCCAACAAAATGCTGTGAACCATATGGCGCTGATTTAGTTGTAAAATGTTGCCGCACCATCGTCGAATGCTCTTTTTGAAGATTCTGGCAGTCGCATTCAACTATCCATATTTTCTGAAGGATTGTTGGCCTTTGATGTATTGTTCGACGACATCAAAGCCGTGTCCCACAGAGCCGTGGAAGCACCCGGGCGCCCAGAGCCCGGTTTTGCACCATTTCACGAGCTGCGGGTATTTCTCCCGCAGCTCCCTGCTGGAATTGCTCTTGACTTTTTCCGATATCCTGCTCGGGCTGATTTCCGGCGGATACTGCACGAACAGATGGACGTGGTCCTCAGCCACGGCCAGTTCCAGCACATCGACGTCCATATTTTTGCAGGTTTTGCGGATCATTGTGTCGCAATCCTTGGCAATCTTTCCGACCAGGACCTTGGCCCGAAACTTGGTGGTATAGACCAGGTGGTCAGTAAGTACCGATGAGGTATGGCGCCCCCCCTTTTGTTTTGCTTTCATTGCTTGGGTTCCACCGGGTCGTAAAGGTCCAGAATGAATTCGAGATCCTTCCTGTCGGTGCGCACGGTCTCCTCCAGGCAGAGGTTGTCTGCGCTCCGGTAGCCGTTCTTTTTCCGCCATGAATCAAGGTCATTCCAACCTTTCCCAATGGCCTCGAACCTGCCCTTCGGCACCTCGACCCTGTGCACCAGATAATGGCCGCCCGGGAAGTCCTTCACATTCGGGTCCTTGAAATCCTTCGGGACCGTGATCCAGACCTCGTAGCCGTACTCGGCCTTTCCCGGGCTGGGGTTCGGGTTGTTGAATCCGAAGAATCTTGTATTCTTTTTCTCTGCAAGGCCCAGGGGCTTTGCCCATGCCATCAGCTTCTCCCAGGCCGCCTGCTCCGGGGAGGTTCCCAGCGCGCGGAAGCTCACAACTCTCATCGGTTTCAGTTCAACGACTTTAACGTCCATTTTTCTCACCGGAAGGGACTAGGTTTGACGGCTATATAAACGCTCGAAGGGGGTGGGCGAAAGTACTAAGCGACTTCCACAACGATGCGGTCCTTTCCGTCGGGGTACAGGAAGACGCTCTTGCCCTCCTCCAGGTCCAGGTATTCCGCTATCTTGGCAGGAATTCGGACGCTCAGGGAATTGCCGGATTTAACTACCTTTATCCGCTTGCCCAGCCCCCAGACGCCC
>JAQVMG010000061.1 GCA_028703755.1 Thermoplasmata archaeon
CCCTCGATGTCGCAGGTTATGTCGCCGATGACCTTCAGCCGTGATTGCATCGTCCAGTTTTCTTTCACCCATTGTTTCGTAACCAGCATGGGATATGCCGGCGTCCAGAATATGCAGTTGACCAGTATGTTCAGGTGTCCGAGATACTGAGAGAAAACACCGTTATATTTTTCCGGATGTTTGAAATAATCCTGAAGGTCGAATTTGTTTACCGGGTCCTTGGGCACGACCATGTCCCTTTCATAGAAAACGACCTTGTAAATGACATGGCGGGAATATTCGCCGGCTTTCATGAAAGCATCAAGTTCTTCGGGCTCGATCTCCTCCGTCGGCAGAATATCGAGGATTTCCTGCGCGCCTTTTGATACGTTTCCGTAACCGGCAAACCCGACGACCAGAGGGCCCAGGTCCTTGGGCAGCCCTTCGGTTTCAATCCATGTGGCAACGACCTCAAGTGCGGTCTTTGCCTCGTCCAGGCTGTTGTAGGAGAGGGGTCTTTTCAGTCCAAGAAACGGGGTCTTCACACCCTCCCACTCTAGCCGCTTGCCGAAGGTGTAAAGGGTTTCAAGCATTCCCGCAAGTCCCGCATAGTTACCGAAGAAGATGAGGCGTTGGTTCTTGTCATTGGTTATTTTTTCGTAATCAAGCAGCGTGCACCCTTCTTCCATGAGCTCCTTCAGCATGGGCATATTGTATTTCTGGCCTTTGATTGTATGAGAGAAGAAAAGATATGTCTGGCCCTCTTCAAAAAACTCCGATGGAAACTCCTTGATTCCCATCACGACGTTGCAATGCGAGAGGTCCTCCTGCACCCTGGCCCCGGCCTCGATATAATCCTCGTCAGTGAAAACTCTTATCCTCGACGGCTGAATGAATACCTCTATGCCGTGATGGACCAGGTCCCTCACATGCCTTGGCGCCAGCGGCACCCTTCGCTCCCATTCGTTCTTATCCTCCCTTCGGATTCCGATTACTGGATGCATTCAAACAGCTCCTTATCCCACCCCTTAGGTATTAGGATTAGATAAGCATTATCAATATCAAATTCATAACACTTTGTTAAAATGGACGAAATCAGGTATATACTGGCATCCGCCTCGCCCCGCCGAAGAGAGCTCCTTGCTAAGTTATTGACTTATTTCGAGGTTGTGCCCAGCAATGCGTCCGAAAACATTGCGCCCGGCACCGACCCGGTGGACGCGGCTATGGAAAATGCCATGAATAAAGCACTGGCAGTCTCCGAGAGATACCCTGACGCAATTGTGATAGGGGCCGACACATTGGTAGTCCTTGATGGGAGTATCATAGGGAAACCGGCCGACCCGGAAGAAGCGGTGACGATGCTCGAGGCCCTGTCAGGAAAGACCCATCAGGTCATTACCGGCATTGCCATGGTCCACGGTGCATTGGATGTGAAACTGAGCAATTTTGACTTCAGCGATGTGACTTTCAGAACACTGGATAGAAATGATATTGAAGCATATGTGAATGAAAGAAACCCGCTTGATATGGCCGGCGGATACGGGATTCAGGAGGTCATGGACACATTCATCGAGGGCCTGGATGGGGATTTCAACAATGTGATGGGGCTTCCGCTTGACCTCACCGCCGAGATGCTGGATGCCATGAATGTTGTTATTTATAGGTTGCAGGAGTAAAGTATATTAGAAATATCTCCATCCCCCATCCCAAGGGGGGTTACTGCACCTTATCTCGGTGAGATGACCCGAATCGAGGAGGACACTGAATGATAACCTTTAGCGACAGACAACTCAAAATACCGAAAATGACCAAGCCAGTCTATCTCGTTACTGCGGGGATGTCAAAATTTGCCAGGGCATTCCCGGACAGGAAGACTGAAGAGATTTGCATAGATGCATTCACCGAGGCTGCCAATTTCATTGACATGACCCCGGCCGAGATGAAGAAATACATTCACACATGTTATTACGGCCACTTCGCAGACCATTTCGGCGACCAGCTGCTCGGCGAGGCTGCAATCCATGACCGGCTAGGGCTGGACCCGCTTGGGAATATTGGGGTTAAAACCGGCGGTGCGACCGGCGGATCTACATTGTGGGAAGCCTACAAAACAGTTGCCTCCGGTTACTCTGACTGCACCTTGGCCCTGGGCTGGGAGAGGATGGATGAGGTCCCGACTGATGAAGGCAACAACTACATCTCATGCGCAGCAGACAAGGACTGGGAAACCCCAATGGGGCACATTTATACCGGTTACTACGCAGTGATGGCTCAGAAATATTGGCAGGTGTTTGGCAAAGAGGAGGAATCCTTCAGAAGGACCATGGCCGAGATATCGGTCAAGAATCACGGATACGGCAGGATGAACCCGCATGCCCACGGAGGAATGAAGATTACAGTTGATGATGTCCTCAACTCCCCCATCGTGGCTCATCCTCTGAGGGCCCTTGATTGCTGCCTGATGAGCGTCGGCGCAGCATGCGGAATACTTGCGGATGAAAAGACTGCTTATGAGATGACGGACAATCCGCTGCGCATCGACCTTGCTGCAGGAAGCCACACCCTCAGAGCTGCGGACAGACGGGACATGGAGATACCGCTTCTTCCGAACGAAACCAAGGACCAGTACAGGAATCTGGATAAGGAATTCCCCGGCGGCGGCAGATATCCGGGATTCACAGGTTTTCTTGCGGCCAGAATGGCTGCCTACTACGCTTACAGAATGGTGGGCATTGAGGACCCGACCAAGGATCTGGATCTTGTGGAATTGCATGACGCATTCACAATAAGCGACATCCAGACATACGAGGACATAGGCATTCGGCCATACGGGCACGGAAGAGATTATGTTGAATCCGGCGACTGCTACCACACCAACCCCAGAACAGGCGAACCAGGCAAGCTTCCCGCAAACCTTTCCGGAGGACTCATCGGATGCATGCATTCTGTCGGAGCAACAGGAATAATGCAGGTGACAGAAGTTGCTCAACACATCTGGAACCGCTGGGGCGAGATGCACGGTGACGAGGCAAAATGGGAAAGATTCGGGCGTGAGAAACCGAAGGACTGGCAGAACCTGCAGGTCAAGGGTGCCAAGAGAGGGCTGGCAATCAGCCACGCCGGCGTAGGCTCGCATGTGACCTGCACAATCGTGCAACATCCCGACCATGTGCTCCCAGGAGGGATGTTCGAATGAGCTGCAAGGAAGACAGAGGGACAGTCAAGGTCGTTGACGGAAAGTACAAACCGTCGGGAAAGTTCCATTACCCGGCACCGAACACACCGATCAAGGACGAGAAAGGAAAGTTGCTGGGCATTACCAATCCGAGGGACATCGTCCACATGCATTCCTATGGCGGAGAGGCGATATTCTTCGAAAGCCTCGGAAAAGGCAAGCTGATGGCCACCAAATGCGAGAACCCGGACTGCGAGACAACGGGTTCGATATACATGCCCTTCAGGATATTCTGCCCGGACTGCCTGACCAGGAACAAAGTGATAGACATAACGGCCAAGGCAAAGAAGAACGCCATAGTCCACTCGTTCATGATAACCGAGAGAACCGGGGCATTCAACACCCTGCCGACACCGATAAAGTTCGTGAATGTGGAGTTCGAGGGAGTTTGCACGATTCTCATGGGCGCGCTGATACGCGGTGAGCCAAAGATTGGCATGAGAGTCGTCCCGATATTCAGGACAAAGAAACCCGACTACACGATTCTTGACCTGCTCTGGGTTCCGGCAGACTGGCCGGCCAAGGACCTGCCCGAAGGTTACACATATTGATCAATACATTGGCCGGGTTTTCCCGGCCAATTCTTTTCATTTTTTATAATTTCAGCAATTCATCCTCTATTATTTTCACGAACTTCTCTGAACCCAAACCTTGGAAGATGCCATGTGCTTTTTTGAATTCGGCTTTTGCTTCGTCCCTGTATCCCATCGACCTGAGTGCCTTTGCGTATTCCAGGGTGTTCGTGGCTATTTCGTAGGGATAGTTCAGGGCTTCAAGCATGTCAATCGCCCTGTTGAAATGCTTCTCCATCTCAGCCCTGTTTCCCTCCTTTGAATAGATTATGCCGTATGTCAGATGGACACCGCTTATCATGTATCTGTCATCGTACTTCTCAAATATCGCCATTGTGCGGTCGGCTTTTTCTCTGGCTTCTCTGGTCTTCCCCATTCTGGCAAGGCATTCGGCAGAGTTTCCAAGCCCGTATCCCATCATCCTCGTATAATTCACCGAGCCAGCAATTTGGTAGCACATATCATAATTCTTTATTGCCTTTTCCAGTTCACCCTTGTTCTTATGCAGTTCTCCGACATTGTTATAGGCCCTGGCCAGGTTATACGTATTGTCTGTATTCTTCAGAATTCCGATTGCCTTGTTGAAGCTCTTAAGCGCTGGCCCGTCTTTCCCCTGAGTGTCGTAGACCAGACCTATGTCAATGTGAATTATACCTGTGAGTTCATCATTGCCGAACTTCGCGGAATGTTCCATAGCAATGTTGTACAGCTTCAGGCTTTCTGCATAATTACCGAGCCTCCAATTGCTGTACCCGAGCCCGCGGTACGTGAGGGCCAAATTCTCGCTGTCATCGAGGGGCTGCGAGATGTCCAGGGCGATCATGAAGAGTCCGATGGCCTTGGCCGGTTTGTTCGTATCGTTCATCAGAATGCCCAGCATGGTATTTGCTCTGGCCGAAAGGGCGGCATCTCCGGTCTCATGGCAGAGCCTCAGTAACTTCTCGTAATATCCTTTGGCCTTGGAGTACTCGCCGGAGAACCTTGCGAAATCCCCCAAGTCCAGGAAACCTTCCATCTTCTTCCTTTCGTCCTTCTCGCCCTCCACTATGGTATCGAGATTCTGGAGCTTGTTTATCGCTGCATAAACCTTCCTGGCTACTTCCTGACCGAAAGACGCCATAACTTCTGAAAGTGCCCTTGCAACTCTGGGCAAATCTGCTTTGAGGATGTTGTCGGGATCGACCCCTAAAATCTTGCATTGTTTTCGGACAATGTGGGGCCCCAGTTCACCCATCTCAGAGGACATTATCGAATATATCTTTGAACTGATTTCGGAGGGCATCTGACCTATAATGAAGCGATTAGGCTAATAAGTTTTGTCGTAGAAAAAGGCATGTTAACCTGAAATCTAGAAACATTAAAATACGGATGCGTGTTCAGCCTTCATCCTGGCATTGAAAGAACACCAGACAATTAATAAGCCAACCCTAAGAATACCGGAAAATTGCAGGGGCAGCTTCGGAAGAATGCCAAAAATATAATCATTCGCATACAATATGCCGTTGTAGCTCAGACTGGTGCCCTAGACGAATCGCTTCGCGACTCGTCCGGGCCTCGACAAGCCAAAATAAATAAATCTGGGCTCGTCTTCGGGAGAACGCAGTAATAATATCATTCGCAATCAAAATGCCGTTGTAGCTCAGACTGGTGGAGCGGCTGACTGTTAATCAGCAGGCCTCAGGTTCAAATCCTGACAACGGCGTTTTTCATTTGCCCAGTAGCAAATGAAAGCAAAAAATGAAAAATCCGTCGAATTCTGATATGCTTCTAATATGTTCGAAAGAATTCGACAAGGACCGCCAAACTAGCGAATCTCAGCTGTATCGCAGCTGAGTCTGTTTGGCGGCATTCGCATGGAGCCGTTTCTATCATCTTTCGCATTGCATTCTAACATCAACAGAACACGAAAGCATAGTGGCCGCAGCTGAGTCTGTTTGGCGGCATTCGCATGGAGCCGTTTCTATCATCTTTCGCATTGCGTTCTCCCAGCAATGCTCGTTCAGCCGAGGCATCATGATGTTGGCCGGAACTTAACCGAGGAATGGTTGGCCGGGAACCCGGAAAGTTAAGCACAGCATTTTCATTGTAAGCCCCGTCACAGATAAATTTATCATGCCCTTCACCATCAACAAAGACATGGACCGAGGCCATTTTCTCCGTCGGATGCTGCACCTTTGCGCGCCTGTGATTCTGGTGTATTACATCTTCCCAGAGGTTATTTTTGGCCTTAAAAAAGAGAGTTGGCTGATTCTCGGATTCGCAGGGTTCTTCCTTCTGGAGGTAATACGGCTGTACAGGGGAAAGCTCTATTTCGGCATGCGGGAGTATGAAAGGAAGCGGCTCTCGGCCTATACCTGGGCGGGCATCGGGATGTTCCTCGGATTCCTGTTCTTCCCAATGCCATTCGTGGTCTGCTCACTGCTGGGTCTCTGCTGGACCGATCCGATAATAGGTGAAATGAGGATTAGGGAGAAGATGAGATATTACCCCGGCCTTCCGCTGATGGTCTATTTCTTCATAGTGTTCATCTGCATGTGGATTTTCTCTGATCTTTCCCTGTTGGCTATGTTTATACTGGGCGCGGTCGGAAGCGTGACCGCGGTCGCGGTTGAGAAACCGAAGTTGCCTGTGGATGACGATTTCCTGATGCTTTTCGTTCCACTGCTGGTAATGACACTGGTCTACGAATACATGATGCTCACCGGGCTGGCATCCCTCTGAAAGGCGGCAATGAAACTCCCTGGAGTTTGAATGTTCTTATGTTAATATCCAATACAAACGGGGGTAGAAACCTATATAAGTATGAATGGAATATTGGGTATTGGTGAACAAATGGCTGTAGGATTTGTTTTGATTTCAACCGCGCCAGCAAAGGAGCATGAAGTGTACAATGAACTCCTCAAAGTGAAGGAGATAGTGGAACTTCACCCTCTTTTCGGTGAATACGACCTCATTGCAAAGATAGAAGCAGACGACTTCAACGTCCTGGGACAGGTCGTTGTGGACAAAGTGAGATCGATACCGGGTGTCATCGACACGAAGACTCTTACAGGCATGAAATTCTGAGGTGAGAATATGGATGTGATGTGGACTTTTATTCTAATTTTCCTCATGATATTTGGATTGGGATTGCTTGTTGCGGGAATATTTACAGTATATTTCGGCAGCGGAAAGAGCAGAGGGATAGGCGCAGGACTCCTTGTGGGCGGCATAGTTATTGCCCTGATGGTCTTCCTAGGCGCTTATTTAGACATACTTTGGCCAGTGACAATCGGCCTATGGGATGATATAATCTACCCGGGCCTGATATACCTTGGCGCAGCGATAATCGGCGGCGCCGCGGCTGTAGGAATGTTCCTGCTGGCAATAATGAAGTCTTAAACTTACAACCTTCAGGTTGAAAGTTTAATTCTGTAGGCCAAGCACCTAAAATATCAAATCCATTAGGTTTTGATTTCATTTGAGATAGATTTCACGGTGCTTGGCATATAACTTTTACAATATTCTACCATGAAACGAGGGATTCAGCAGCTGAATGAACATATTCTATTTTCTCGCTTTGATCCGGGAGCGGTAACGTTTGGCGGCCATCACCAGCCCAAGATGGGTCCTGGAGGCCTTCTCCGGCCTTGATTTGAATTCCGGGTGGAACTGGGTCGCGACGAAGAATGGGTGCTCTGCCATTTCGGCAACCTCCATCCTCACGCCGTCCTTCGAGCGGCCTGTGAACTTCAGGCCGGATTTCTCAATCTCCATGATGAATTTCGGATTCACCTCATATCTGTGCCTGTGCCTTTCCGAAATTGTGGCCTTACCGGAATACAGTGTTCTGGCGATGCTGTTCTGTTTCAGTTCAATGTCATGAGCGCCAAGTCTCATTGTTGCGCCCATGTCTTTGACTCCTTTCTGTTCGGGTAGGATGTCAATGACGGGGTATTTGGTCTTGGAATTGAACTCGGAACTGTTGGCGTCTTTCCAACCCAGGACATTTCGGCAGTATTCGACAACGGCCAGCTGGAATCCGAGGCAAACTCCCAATAGGGGTATGTGTTTCTCCCGGGCATAGCGTATGGCATTTATCTTTCCCTCGACGCCCCGGTCGCCGAAGCCGCCCGGAATGAGTATTCCGTCGACCCCCCGCAGCAAGGTCGATGGTTTCTTGCTCTCAAGGTCTTCCCCTTCCAGCCACCTGAGGCTGACTTTCACGCCGGCTTCCGCGGCGGCATGATGGAATGCCTCGATGTGGCTCATGTATGAATCCTTCAGTTCGGTGTATTTCCCGACGATGGCTATTTCTACCTCGCCTGACGGATTCATCAGGCTGTGAACAAAGGAATCCCATTTCTTCATATCCCTTTTTGGACAATCCAGTTTCATCCTGCGCAGGAGATAGTCGGTGAGCCCCTGCGCATCCAGAATTTCTGGAACCTGGTAGATTGAATTTGCGTCGGGGGCGCTGACAACCGCTTCAAGAGGAACGTCGCAGAAAAGGGATATCTTTCGCTTGATGTCGTAATCAAGCATCTTCTCGCCCCTGGCAACGATAACGTCCGGGATTATTCCGATTGCCCGAAGCTCCTTCACCGAGTGTTGGGTCGGTTTGGTCTTCTGCTCGCCGACTGAGCCCATTATTGGCACAAGCGTGGTATGAACAAAGATGCAATTTCCCTCGCCCCCGGCCTCTCTGAACAACTGCCTTGCCGCTTCAAGAAAGGGCATTGATTCGATGTCTCCGACAGTGCCGCCCAGCTCGACAAGAGTGATGTCGGCCCCGGATGCTTCGCTCACGCGGACTATTCGCTCCTTGATCTCATTTGTGATGTGCGGAATAATCTGAACGGTCTTGCCAAGATAATCCCCGTGCCTTTCACGTTCTATCACGGTCCGATACACCTTGCCGGTGGTAATATTATGGTCGCTGGAGAGTTCGACGTCCAGGAACCGCTCGTAATTCCCAAGGTCCAGATCCGCTTCCCCGCCGTCGTTGAGAACATAGACCTCGCCGTGCTGGTAGGGGTTCATTGTGCCGGCATCGCAATTGAGGTACGGATCTATTTTGACTGCTGTAACTTTCAAGCCCCTTCCCTTGAGCAATCTGCCGATGGAAGACGCAGTTATTCCTTTTCCCAATCCCGAAAGAACGCCGCCCGTGACTATAATGTATTTCATACTTTCACGGGCGTGGCAGATAGTTGGAGGTCTTTTTAAAGGTTATGACGGACCTAGGAAACATGGAGGCTTTTTGAGGCGAATTGTGGGTCTGTGGTCAGATTCACCGCCAACCTTCTGAGGCCGGTCTCGTCCCCTGGGCTGGGCATGTGAGTGAGATGGACCTCGCAGCCCCTGAGGTCGCGTAGCTTGTCCATGGCATACTGAGCGGTCGGATTCGTCGCGGCACTTATGCTCAGGGCAATAAGTGACTCATTCAGGTCGAGGCTCAGCGCTTTTTCCTGCAGTATCTGGCGTTCCAGAATTCCTATAGAACCGATGATGTTCGGCGAAAGAAGGTGGATGCGGTCCGGAATTTCCGCCAGGACCTTGATTGAATTCAGCACCATACTTGACGCAGCGCCCATGAGAACCGAGCTTTTTCCTGTGATTATCCGGCCGTCCCTGAGTTCTATAGCGGCCCCGCAGAATAGGCCG
>JAQVMG010000062.1 GCA_028703755.1 Thermoplasmata archaeon
GCTTCTGCCGACAGCGTCCTTCACCGCTGTCAGGATGTCGCAGAATGCCGAGTAATGGTACCATTCACCCGGAGCATAGCTGTCGGGATCGGCGCGGATGCCATCTAAGACTTCCTGGCCCCATTTGCCTGCAACCAGCCTGAAAACCGTCTGGAATACCTCTCCCTTGACCCTGGGCTCATCCATACAGCCCGCTAAAACGAAATTATATAAAAAGCTCGCCCAAGCATATCATGAATCTATGTGGATGGCTGGGACAAGTCCTCGGGTTAGATGCCGATTTAGATACATCCCCGGGGCAACAACGAATGGCAAGCCATTCGTCTTTCTCGCATTGATGTTGCGTGAATGAATCTAAGATACAATGCTCAAAGCCCCGAGGTTTTCTAGGGATGAACTCAATCGTCACCAGCCTGGTTCAGGAAACCAGGCCACAACCCCGGCCTTGAGGATAAAATGTAATAGGCAGCCGAGGCATGGTCAGGTAGGCTGGAACTGATTATAGGGATGGTTGAACGGTATGGGGGAGAAGGGCTTACCAAAGACCTCGCCTTGACACCCAGCCATCTCCATCATGCCCCGCCTGAATTCTGCATCTTTCATGCTGGAGGGCGGGGTTGTACCATCGAATTTGGCAATATTCGATGGGATGATACTACCAATTGGGGATATCAATAGGAACCATGGCTGTGAGGGCATGGTGAGCAACGATACCTCGTTGCGAGCTAGCCGAATTTTGAATTCGGCGGGGATTGAGGCCTCTCCAACGCTTCCCAGGCCTCTGATGTGGATGCTCTTGCACAGCTGACGATTATTTTCATCCTTTTGTGGAATCACGGGCACCAGCCAACCAAACTGGTAATCAGCTTCGTACGGACTTCGCCAAAAAAGAGGTTCTAAAGAATGAAATCCTCATGTCGGTCTATCCAGCTTGAAGCCAAGCCTTCCCAGGCCCTGGAGGATACCGTGAACGTCGGCTATCTCAGCGATGACCAGGATGTCAATCTCCATCATCGGTCCCGGATTCGCGGCATAGACATCGTCATACGAGGGCCCCCTCACCCGGATGGCCGCCTCCATATCGACCAGCTCGACGTTCTGAAGGATGATGGCCTTTCCGCCGCTGGCCTTGTTGAAGGCAAGGGTGCAGTACGGCTCCAGGATGAGGCCTTTTTCCACTGCCTCCAGCTTCCTGAAGTTCAGCTTTCCCGCGTCTATCTTCCTTAGCAATGGCCTGATTAGATGTGCGATCATGGGGTTGTTCTGGTTTATCTTGGCCCTTCCCCGCCTCAGGTTCTCGAGCGTGTCTGCGAACAGCTGCCTGTCCAGCTCGAAGCTGAAAATCCAATCTATGCCAATGGGCCTCGCGCCGCCCTTGAAGAGGAACGGGTCCACGAACTTTCCCATGTGCATGTAGACCTCGATAGTGGGACACCTGATGGTTTCGTTGACGACCTGGCCGAGTGATTTGAGGTATCTCAGCTTCGACAGAAGGACGCCCTGCTTGGTGACCTCGACGACCAGGCATACAGGGTACTCGAAGCCCTTGAGAAGCGTCTCATCGAGGCTGAGCCGTCTTGCCATGGTTCACCTCAGTCTCTCGTCCTTGTGAAAACCATCCTGCACTGGCCGTCTCCCTTTGCAACGCACTCAAGTTCTTCCCCTGAATATGTCGTGTTGTCCATTCTGTTGAGGAAACCCTCGAAGTAACCGAGGAAGTAAGCGTCCACAGGGCGGTTCTTGTTCCCGTTTCTGGAAATGGTCCTGCCGCTGGCGAGCCCCTCGGTGCTGGAAATGGTGACCTTCTTGCCGTCATCGTCAACGCTTATCTTGCCCCAGCCGATCGCCTGGGTCTCGGCGCAGACGAACTGGTAGAGCGTTTCTCTGTCATCCAGGAGGTCTGCCTGCTCTTTGCTTATGAGGTCGTAGAATTTTTCTCCGTAGGAGCGGCCCATCCTCTTCAGGACAGCGCCGGCGGATTCGCCGACGATGTTCTCCAGTTCCTGGTAGATACCGGACATTATCTCCGCCCTTGCAAACAGAATCGGCAGTTCGCCGAACATGAGGTCGCCGGTCTCCGGGTCGGAGTGGGTGCCCTTCTTGTAGTCGTTCAGTATGCTGGCTACCTGTTCTTTTGATGCATTTACCTTCATTTCATCGCCCCTTGAAATCCGCCGGGCGTTTCTCGATGAACGCCTTCATTCCCTCTTTCTGGTCCTCGGTCGAGAAGCACAGGCCGAATATCTCGGCTTCCAGAGCGCATCCGCTCTTCAGGTCCACCTCAATGCCCCCGTTTATTGCGCGTTTGCACAGTGATACGGCAATCGCCCCGTTTGCTGCTATCTGGGCCGCAAGTTTCTTTGCCGCATTCATCATTTCTTCCGGAGGGAAAACCGAATTGACCAGGCCTATCCTGTGCGCTTCTTTGGCGTCGATGGTGTCGCCGGTGAAGATGAGCTCCTTGGCTTTGGCCCTGCCCACCAGCCTCGGAAGCCTCTGCGTTCCGCCGAAGCCCGGAGTAACGCCCAGCTTGACTTCCGGCTGGCCAAATTTCGCTTTTTCGGAGGCGATTCGGATGTCGCAGGCCATTGCCAGTTCGCAACCGCCGCCCAGCGCGAAGCCGTTGACTGCAGCTATAACCGGTTTGCTAAGGTTCTCAACAGTAGAAAATGCGTCCTGGCCCATTCTGCCGTGCTCCGCGCCCTGGATTGCGGTCATGGGCATCATCTCGGAGATGTCTGCGCCGGCAGCGAACGAGCGTTCGGCGCCGGTGATTATTATTACCTTGACCGATGCATCGTCCTCCATCTCCAGCGCGGCGCATTTCAGCTCCCTCAGCGTCGCGGTGTTCAGCGCATTAAGCACCTTCGGACGGTTGATAGTGATTATCCCGATTCCGTTCTCGGTTGCCAGTGTCAGGTTTTCATATACGGCCAAGCTCACACCTTCCCGTAATCGTAGAATCCGCGTCCGGATTTCTTGCCCAGCAGTCCCGCGTCCACCATTTTTATAAGGAGCGGGCACGGTCTGTACTTCGAATCTCCCAGCCCTTCGTGCAGCACTTCCATGATGTGGAGGCATGTGTCCAGGCCTATTAGGTCGGCAAGCGCCAGCGGGCCCATCGGGTGGTTCATTCCCAGCTTCATTATCTCATCGATGTTCTGCGGGGTTCCGACGCCCTCCATTACACAGTATATTGCCTCGTTCAGCATCGGCATGAGCAGGCGGTTCGATATGAATCCCGGGAAATCGTTGCATTCCACCGGCACCTTGTCCATCTTTTTTGATACCGCTATTATGGCTTCGGCAGTGGAATCGTCAGTCAGCTGGCCGCGTATCACTTCGACCAGTTTCATCATCGGCACCGGGTTCATGAAATGCATGCCTATGAACTTCTGCGGCCTCTTGGTGGCGGCCGCCAGCTTGGTTATGGAAATGGACGATGTATTGCTCGATAGTATCGTGTGTGCAGGGCAGGCCTCATCCAACTGTTTGAATATCTTCCTCTTGAGCTCCAGGTCCTCGATGACCGCCTCAACCACAAGGTCGGCGCTCTTCATGTCATTGAGGTCCAGGGTGGTCTTTATCCGTGCGAGCGCAGCGTCTTTCATATCCGAGGCCATCTTGCCCTTCTCCACGAACTTTGCGAGGCTCTTCTGGACGCCCCCCATTCCGCGGTCGATGAACTCCTGTTTTATGTCGCTCAGTATGACATTGTAACCGGCTACCGCAGCGACCTGGGCTATGCCCGCGCCCATCTGTCCTGCGCCGATGACCCCGATGGTTTTGATTTCCATGCGTTTCACATCTCCAGAACCATCGTGACTGCATTGCCGCCGCCCAGGCAAACGGTTGCGAAACCGCGCTTCACGCCTTTGTCCTTCATGCCGTACAGGAGGGTTGTGACAATCCTTGCGCCGGAGCATCCGATGGGGTGGCCCAAAGCTACTGCGCCGCCGCGGGTGTTGAAAATGCCGTCCGGAATCTCCAGTGCTTTCTTCACGGCCACCGATGCGGAGGCGAATGCCTCGTTGTGCTCCACCAAACCGAAATCCCCGATGGTCAGTCCGGTCCTGGCGAACAGCTTGCGCGTTGTGACGACTGGTGCGTCCATGACCATTGCCGGTTCACAGCCGCCGCTCTCGTACTCGGCGATTCTGGCCAACGGTTTTATTCCGTTATCCTTGGCGTAATCCTCCGACATGACGACAAGAGCGCAGGCACCGTCGCTGATCTGGGAGGCGTTTCCTGCGGTGACCTGGCCGTCCTTTTTGAATACGGGTTTGAGGCTTGCCAGCTTTTCAACGGAGGTATCCTCTCTCGGGCCTTCGTCGGTGTCGAATGCCAGCGGTTCGCCCTTCTTCTGTTTAATGTGGAACGGAACAATCTCCTGCTTGAATTCGCCGGCTTTAATGGCTTTCATCGCCAACCTGTGGCTTCTGGCAGCGAACTCGTCGGACTCCTGCCTGGTTATGCCGTATTTTTCTGCAATCAGCTCGCCTGTGTTGCCCATGTGATAGTTGTTGTAGTAATCCCACAGCCCGTCGTTGACCATGGCATCGACAAGCTTTCCCTCGCCCAGGCGGTAGCCGTACCTTGCGTTCGGCAGGATGAACGGGGCCAGGTCCATGTTCTCCATGCCGCCCGCAACAACGACCTTGTTGTCACCGGCTTTTATCGATTGGGCCGCCAGCACCAGCGCTTTCATTCCGGACCCGCAGACCTTGTTTATCGTCAGCGCAGGAACGGGATATGGCAATCCTGCGGCGATCATTGCCTGCCTTGCCGGGTTCTGGCCGATGCCCGCCATCACAACATTTCCCATGATTACTTCATTGACTTCTTCATTTGAAATTCCCGCTCTGGCTATTGCCTCGGAAATCACCCTTCCTCCTAGGTCCGGGGCCCGAACACTTTGCAGGGTTCCTCCGAATTTACCGATGGCTGTCCTGACTGCGCTAGCTATAACAACATTCACCATGCTAATCCTCCTATATTCTGGGAGATAGAAGTCACAATATATACATTTTCTCATAATGCTGCGCGGGCTCTCAGGTCTGGGGCATATCAACTGTGCGGACATTTTCCGGGCAGACCTTTCCCTGGGCTATCCATCGGATGACCATCGGAAGGAGGAGATGTTCCGCTTTCAGCACCCTGGCCTGCAGCGATTCCGGCGTGTCTTCCGGCTTCACGGGAACTCTCATGCGCGCAATGATCGGGCCGCCGTCAACATCCTCCGTGACGAAATGCACGCTGCATCCGGACTCCGAATCGCCGGATTTCAGCACAGCCCTGTGAACGTTGATTCCGTGCATGCCCTTTCCCCCGTATTTGGGCAGGAGCGCCGGATGAATATTTATAATCTTATTTTTATATTTGTTCACAAAATCATATCCCAGCATCCGAAGGTATCCGGCGAGTACTACGAGGTCAACTTTTGCGGCATCCAGTTCCTTGGATATTTCCCTTTCGTGCGCTCCGCGGGATTTCCCCCTGTGGTCCAGGAAAACGGCTTTTGCGTCGAACTCCGAGGCCCTTTTCAGGGCGCCCGCATCAACCACATTGGATATAACGATGACAACCTTGCCGTCAATCTGGCCGCTCTCGCAGGCATCCAGGATTGACTGGAGGTCCGTTCCCCCTCCCGATGCCAAAACCCCTATCCTGAGCATGATACATGAATGGCGTCAATGGTTTATAACCTTTCAGTTAGCTATTTCAACCCTTTTCAGGATAATGGGCGGATGGTGAAGATAGGATTCCTGGTAAACCCGATTGCGGGAATGGGCGGCCGTGTCGGCCTCAAGGGCACGGACGGCAAGGCAGATGAAGCCCTGAGGCTGGGCGCAAAGCCCATATCTCAGGAGCATGCGGACATAATGCTCGCCGCACTGCGCGGCATACTGGATAAAGCCCCAGCTGAGATTGAGTGGCTGACATGCTCCGGGCCCATGGGCGCCGAGAGCCTTGAAAGGGCCGGATTCGCTTTCAGAACTGTTTTCAAAGCCGGAAAAAAGACCGCGTCAAAGGACACTCTGGCTGCCACAAAGATATTCATGGATGAAAAAGCAGACCTCATACTGTTCTGCGGCGGGGACGGCACAGCCAGGGACATTTGCTCCGCCGTGAAACGTAATGTTCCGATGCTTGGCATTCCCTCGGGAGTCAAGATGCATTCCGGTGTGTTCGGCATAACACCTGCAAAGACCGCGGAGGTACTGGCGGGCTTCATTTCCGGTGAGCTGAAGCCGGCCGAAGCGGAGATAATGGACCTCGATGAAGACCTTTACCGGAAGGGCGAATGGGCAGTGCGCCTCTTCGATTCGGCACTGACGCCGTTCGAATCCACGCTTGTCCAGACCTCAAAGATGATGGTCACCGAGGCCAGCGATGCTGACATCCTTGCAGAAATCTCGGAATACATCGGGGAACTGGTACATGATGAACCCGAAACCCTTTTCATCCTCGGCCCGGGCGGGACAACCGAGGCCATCGGCAAAGCCTTGGGCATAGAAAAGACCCTGCTTGGCATAGATGCCTGGGCAGGTGGGAAACAGGCCGGGAAGGACCTCAACGAGCAAGGTCTATTAAAATTGTTTGATAAATATAATAAAGTTAAACTTATTTTAAGCCCAATCGGCAGCCAGGGTTTTATTCTGGGCCGTGGGAATCTCCAGCTGAGTCCCCAAATTATAAGGAGAATTGGCCGTGATAATATAATAGTAATCTCGACCCCGGCCAAGCTGGCGGCGACACCGGTGCTCAGGTTTGACACCGGTGATGCCGTTTTGGATACTGAGCTTGCAGGCCGCGGCTGGTTCTCGGTTGTTATGGGGTACCGGCTGAGCAGATTGGCGAAGATTGAGATTTAATATGCCAGGATATTCTGTTGCTCCAGATACTTTATCAACCTGGTTTCGGCCAATCTCATTTCCAGGTATGTGGCCAGCATTGCAGCGAGTCCTGAAATACAAGGGAGCAGCGCCAGCATGAACATGTAGACCGGCAGCGTCCCGTGAATGGCTGTGAACGATGCCGCCCTGGATTCGATGAGCCTGAATATTGCCAGCAATATCAGAAATCCGAGACCGAGCTGGCATGAAAATTTTACCGGTATCCATTTCAGATATTTCGAGGATTCTCTCTCCCGATTCATGAATTCAAATAGTGCTGTCCGGGTTTATAATATTTTGGAATTAGCTGTGTGTATTGCAGCGAATGTTTTAAATACGAAATTGTTAAACCGGGTAATAATCGAACTATCTGGCCTACCTCTATTCATCAACCTTAAATATGCCGTTTCATTACCCGATTTCAGTCAATTATGGAGTGTATCTCTATGAATAGAAACCCGAACGGATTCCTGCGAGAGGAATACAATGCGCTGGTAGAGAAGAACTTCAACTGGCAGCCGAAAACCCTGGAAGGCCCATCGGCGCCCGTTTGCAAAGTTGAGGGCAAAGACGTGATAATGCTCTGCTCCAACAACTACCTCAACCTGAGCAACCACCCCAAGATCAAGAGGGCGTCCATTAACGCCGTGAAAACCCACGGAGCCGGTTCCGGCTCGGTGAGGGGAATAGCCGGCACGATGGACCTCCATCTCATTGCGGAAGAGAGGGTGGCGAAGTTCAAGCACACGGAAGCCGCTCTCATTTACCAGACCGGCTTCGCAGCCAATGCCGGTCTAATACCCCAGCTAGTCGACAAGGGCGACATAATCATCAGCGACGAACTGAACCACGGCTCGATCATCGACGGCGTGCGTCTCTCCAAGGCCGACAAAGGCGTTTACAAACACTGTGACATGGGTGAACTGGAGAACGTTCTCCGGGACGCTGACTCCAAGAATTACCGCCGGATACTCGTTATCTCCGACGGTGTGTTCAGCATGGACGGGGACATTGCCCCGGCAGACCAGATTGTGAAACTTGCCCAGCAGTACGGCGCAATGACCTACATCGATGACGCACACGGTGAAGGTGTCATCGGACCTGAAGGCAGGGGCGTCGGCGCCCACTTCGGGATAGAAGGCAAGATAGACGTCGAGATGGGCACATTCTCCAAGGCCTACGGCGTCGTCGGCGGCCTCATTGCCGGTTCGCATGACCTGAGGAACTTCGCGCTCAACAAATCAAGAACCTGGCTCCTCAGCGGCTCACACCCGCCCGCAATCGCAGCGGCGCAGATTGCCGCAATCGACGTCCTGGAGAAAGAACCGAGGCACGTCAAGAAGCTCTGGAAGAACACCAAATACTTCAAGAAGCACATCAAGGCAATGGGCTTCGACACGGGCCACAGCACGACACCAATCACACCCATAATGTGCGGGGAAAGTGCCAAAGCCAAGGAGCTGAGCGCCTTCCTGTTCAACGAAGGCGTCTATGCCCTGCCGATAGTCTTCCCGATGGTCGCAAGGGACAAGGCCAGAATAAGAACCATGATGAACGCCGGTCTCAAGCGCGAGCACCTCGACAAGGCCCTGGATGCCTTCGAGAGGGGCGGAAAGAAAGTCGGAATCATTTAAAGAACAATGGGCGGCGAAACCCGCCCTTCCTTTCATTTTTATTTTATTTTACTGCATTTATTCAATCCTTCTGAATCCGTCCATACGGTATTGGGGCCCTCTCCCAGGCCAAAAAACACCTTCACCGGCGCCTTCATTTACAGCAAAAATGCCGAGAACGCTTAATCCTTCATGGCTGAGATGAATCGGCATAAGCAGCAAAATCGTGGGAATCCGCCACGCATCGTACAATATATCACACATAAAATCAAAGCGAGGTAGCTTTGATAAATCAGGTGCGTTCGATTTTTGACATCAGTCAAAATCGGTTTGACGAATTCGCAAATTCGTCATATGGCCTACTCACGTAAACTTCCAGCCCTGGCAACTAACCCCTATTCCTTTAAAGGCTGGTAGTTTACGGTAAGTCCATCGTTATGGTCACAGTCTCGGAGCCGATGTATTCGGTTGTCTGGTTGCTGTAGGAATTGGTGTAACTGCCTGAAGTGTATACCATGAACGTATGGTTATCGTTCTCGGTGACATCCGCAGTGAATGAATAGAATGCGTTGTTGCCGTAGACATATGTGGAATCCTCGGAGACACCGTCAATGTACAGCTGGACATTCGTGCTGTAAGTGGTGTTTACATGCGCGGTGCCCTGAACTATCACGCGGGTCGTCTCTGCGACGATGTTCAGGTAAATATATTGATTACCGCCGAAGACCGCATATTCTGTCGTGATTGCAGACTCCTCGCCGTCGGATGTAATAACCTGGTATGTATGGTCTGCATTGGCTTTCACATCGACATTGTAAAAGCTGTAGCTGCTCTGGTAATAATCATAGTAGTAGCTGCTAAGCGACCTTGTCTCCACGACAACCGAGTCCC
>JAQVMG010000063.1 GCA_028703755.1 Thermoplasmata archaeon
GCTTCCCGAACATATGCCGGCCTCCATATCATGATTCTCAAATACCTCGTCGGCAAGGTTCTCCAGGTCCTCGAACGAATAGTCGGATTCCTCTGCGATAATCTTCTTGGCTGTCTCGGAAGCGACAAGGGTGATTTCGGTATTCTCGGAAAGGACTTCTATAAGCCGAATCGCGTAAAGCGCGCCTGATGCCCCGGATATCGCAACGATGACCTTCATTTGCATCAGTCCGTTATTATCTCGAACTTGGAGCCGTCGAACAGGAGAGGGTAATACGAGCGGTCGTGATTCGTCTTCCTCATCTTGAAGACGCTGAGGAAAAGGTTCACACGCCTGCTGCTTTTCTCAAGGTCCAGGTGGATTATCCCGTCCGCCAGGAAATCCTCCACGCCGAACATGCCGAACTGGTCCTTGGTGGGGTCCAGCATCTCTGAGATGATGAAGACGCTCATATCCAGCTCTCTCAGGCGTTCGAAGAAGAAGAATATGTCGCTCCTGGGATTGTTGAATGTTGCCAGAGAGTAAAGCGCCGCAAGCGAATCAAGAACGAGTATGTCGCAGGAATATTTGGTCTTGTAGGATTCAACGGTCTGGATGATGGAATCGACCCAATTCACGTCCTCGCCAACGGTTTTGGCCTTTGTCTCCTTTCTGAGACGGGTCATGTCAATGACGACAATGCCGGAGCCGGAATCGGTGAGCGTTTTCGTGTCCATGCCCAGTTTGATCATGTGCTCGAGAAGGCTCACGCGGGTCTGTTCCAGCGTCACATATATGCCGCGCTTCTTCTTGATTTTGGCATTGTTGAAGAGAATGTAATATGCCAGAGTTGACTTCATGGTCCCTGCCCTGCCGCATATCAGTGTCACATACTTGTCCGGGATCCCGCCTTCCATCCGAGTGTCCAGATTGCCAACAAAAGTCCGTATTCTCCCTTCAGCCATCAGTCAACCTCCGCTTCAACTGTAAGGTGAATTCACCCTTATATGATTTTCTGTGATGCGGAAAAAATAACGGTTAAAAAAGGGTCGGTTTATGTAGGCCATATCCACGCGGCCATTGTGATGAAAATTGCTGACCCGATGCACAGCGCGACAACTACCCACGGGGGAATTTTCGGCGATTTCTCGTCCTCGTCGTCGAAGTACCGTATCAGACCCGCTGCCGAGTGGAAACCTTCTCCTTTCTTGTTGCCTGCCATGTTAACACAGATGTCGATAATGAATCAATATTTAATCATTTCGTCTCTTGGGACCGTTCACGGAGGCAGGATGCTCCGGATACCCGGAACTTTGCGGGCACACAATAATGCATAGGGGAACCAATACTTGTGCAGTGAGAAAAGATACAGACGTTATTTAAAATATAATTAAAATAATATTAATAAAAAATTATATTTTTTTATGTTTTAAAATGCCGCCTCAGCCAGCAGTCCAGACGGTGTATCCGGCGCCAGAAGTTATGGGCTTTGTACTCGACTATCACGGCCGCCACCATGGCGAAGAGGAGACCGCCCACGATGTCGGTCAGCCAGTGTATGCCCAGATATATGATTGAGAGGCCGATCAGAAACAGCATTGCAAGCAGGAAGTATTTGTATCCCCTGAAGCCCTTCACATCCATGCATATGATGAATAGGATGGCTGCCGGATAGCCGATATGCATAGAGGGAAAGCAGTTATTGAAAGTGTCGTAGTCCATGAAGAACTTGTTGATGTGTGGGCCGTAATTGTAAAGCAGCGGCTCCATGCCTGACACAAGGGAGTTAGCTTCGGGATAGAACATCTTCGGGTACGATGGCGTGTAAACGACCACGAAGAAATAGAATGGGATCATTATCAGGAACAGCACGAGGTAGAGGAAAATAAGTTTGGAGGCAATCTTCCGCATGTCCATATATGTAAAGATAAGAACGCTGAAAACCATGATGAAGAGAAAACTCCCAATGTAGATGAAGGCCATAAAGAAGGTCATTGCCGGGTGCTGGAGGGAATTCTGAACCCAGAAGACTGAATTTCCCTCGAATCCGTAAATCATCGGAGTGAAGTCGATGCTGAAGATGCCTTCCATCGGCTGTTCCCATTTCCGGGAAAGCGCCTTTACAACGGTTATCAGTATCAGAAGGAAGAAATGGTACCTGTATCGGTCCACCATCTGCTTTGTGCCCGGCCATGTGACCTTCGTCCCCCCAAAGATGTAGACGCCGATGGGGAAGGCAATCAGAATCTGTATGGCCACAAGCACGTCGATCAGGTTCATGGGTTCCTCTTTTCTCCGCTACTGTATTCTTCATGCCTTCATGGGACTACACGGTACATATCTCTCGGGAACAGCACACATTCCCTTATATTTGGCAACCTGAGCATCATGTGTAACACACGTTCAATGCCAAGGCCAAACCCTCCGTGGGGGGGCATTCCGTACCTGAAGGCCTGAAGGTAGAACTCGAAGTCCTTCGGGTTGTATCCTATCTCCTCTATCTGATTGATCAGGACATTGATGCGGTGTTCCCTCTGGCCGCCTGAAACGAGCTCCTCGCCGCGGTAGTCCAGGTCGAAGTAATTCGTCAGCTCCGGATCGGATGGATCGCGCATGGCGTAGAAAGTGCTCTTCTTGATCTCGACAGGGAATTTCGTGATGAAGTACATCTCTGCGCCGTGCTTCTCCAGCATGATCTCGCCCAGCTTTTTCTCCGACTCGGTGTCGAGGTCGCCCTTCACGGGCATGCCGGCTTCCGCCAACAGTTTCTGAGCATCCGCGAGGGTGACCCTGGGGAATGGCAGTTTGGGGACCGTGACCTCCACGCCGAGTTCGTCCAGGTATTGCTTTCCCTCTCTGAGAACAGTTTCCAGGGAATGGGCCATCAGCCCTTCGAGGATGTTCATGACATCCTCCTCGGAGCGGATGAAGCTCATCTCGATGTCCAGCGAGGCGAATTCGGCGATATGGCGGACAGTATCGGATTGCTCAGCTCTGTAGGCCGGCGCAAGTTCGTATATCCTGTCAAGGCCGGCGCCCATGAGCATCTGCTTGTAGAGCTGTGGACTCTGGGCTAGGTAAGCCTGCTGCTCGAAATATTTGATTGGGAAGAGAGTCGAGCCGCCCTCCGCACCGGCAGCGACAATCTTTGAAGTGGTAACTTCCATGAACCTCTGGCTCACAAGGTATTCGCGCATCCCCCGGATGAGTATCTCCCTCAGTTTGAAAATTGCCAATACCTGGGGCTTCCGGAGGTCCATGAACCTGCTGTTCAGCCGGGTGTCAAGTTCGACGCCTACCTTGTCTATGACACCGATAGGAAGCGGGGTGCCTGCCTCGGAGATGACCTGAAATGCAGTGGGCAGGATTTCGAAGCCTGTAGAGACCTGTGCATTTGGTTTCAATTCCCCCGTTACTGCTACCACGGATTCCCGCGGGACACCGGAAAGTTTGGCGAACACTTCATCGCCCAGCTTCTTCTTGAGACAGGTAACCTGTACCAATCCCGAGCGGTCCCTTATCAGCAGGAAGGCGATGCCTCCGAGATTGCGGGTGTCCTGCAGCCATCCGGCAACAGTTACGGTCTGGCCGGCCAGGTCCTTCGATAGGCCGGAATTCAGCACTCTATTTCCAAGGTCCACTGTATCGTCCATGCGAAAACCATCCCTTGAAAACGATGGGCATATTAAATGCATTCGACATTCACAAAGATGCAAGCGATAGGCTTAAATGCCGATTCGCGTAAGGGTGATTCATGAGAACTTTCGTTGTAGTGACATTCAGCAGCGAGGGCGGTTCGGCGAGCCAGGTAGTGAACAAGCTCATGGACATGGGATTCGAGACCACACTGGGAAGCCATGATTTCGTCTACCACTGGGGCAAAGATGCGTCCCCGGAGAACGTAATAGCCCTTGTGGACCAGGTCCAGAAGAAACTGAAAGGCATGAACGTCATGCTTCAGTTCGCCACGACCCAGTAACGCATTTTTTCCCTTGGAGAACTACAATGGATGATTCACTTAATCCCAGTTATCCGCAGATTCCGGGATTCGTTTTCAGAGGATATCAGGGCCGGGATGACATCCCAGACATTCTGGCTCTAATCGAGCGGATGAGGCCGGCCGACGGATTTGACTGGCCAGTGAGTAGGCAAGACTTGGTGGACGATTTCGAGAATTTCCCGGAATCCGACCCGAAGAGGGACATAGCAATCGCTGAGAGAGACGGCACCATCGTGGCATATTCACAGGTCTGGTGGGCGAATGATCCTGCCGGACTGATTCTGTATTATTTCAGCGTGAATGTCTCACCGGAACTGAGAGACACTGAATTGGGAGATGCATTGCTGGATTGGTGCGAAACCCGCTCAAAGGAAAATTCAAAGGCCCATGACCCGGGAAAGAAAAAACTGTTCAACCTGGCCTTCCCCGATAAAATGGAATATTTCGCCGGACTGCTGAAAAAGCATGATTACTGGGTGTACCGACACGGACTGAGCATGCTGAGGCCGGACCTAGAGAACATCCCGGATTTCCGGCTTCCGCCGGGGCTGGAGGTCAGAGAGGTCCTCCCGGAGCATCACGAGAAGGTCAGGCTGGCATGGAACGAAGCCTGCAGAGACATGCGCGGGCAGATACCTATACCGGATTACGAGTGGGAGATGTGGTCCAAGCGGCCGTCATATGACCCGACGCTCTGGAGTATAGCCTGGCAGGGCGACGAGGTCATCGGCACCGTATTCGGAATGATAGACCCCGAGAGCAACGAGATGAACCGCAGGAAACGCGGCATGACCGAATTCATCTCGACCAGGAAGGACTGGCGCGGGAAAGGCGTGGCCAAGGCGCTGATGGCCAGGACCATGCGACTTCTGAAGGAGCGGGGCATGACGGAATGCGCGCTGGGCGTGGATGAAGAGAACCCATCGGGAGCGCGCCAACTCTACGAGAAGATGGGCTTCAGGGTGACTGGCAGGGCGACGTTCTACAGGAAGGAGCTTTGATTCCGTCTTCACGGGCAAGAATCCCTATTCCACCGGTCTAATGAATATAATGTTAAATCCATATATTGATTTGCCCGCATTCCCGAAAACCTTATTAGCGGTCGGCATCTTACAAAGCCCCAATGAAAATCGTATTCCTGGGAACCGGCGGAAGCTGGCCATCTCCGGAGAGAAACGTTTCGGCCGTCGCGGTCAAGCGCGGCTCAGAGGTCCTGCTCTTCGACTGCGGCGAGGGCACCCAGCGCCAGCTTATGAAATCAACTGTATCATTCATGCAGGTCAGTAAAATCTTCATAACCCATTTCCACGGCGACCATTTTTTGGGCCTCCCTGGCCTGCTGCAGAGCATGTCCCTCAACGACAGGAAGCATGAACTTGAGATATACGGGCCGGAGGGGTGCTCCGACCTTATTCTAACAATCATGAATCTGGGATACTACAATCCCACATACCCGGTGAGCATGAACGACGTCAAACCCGGCGATGTCCTGGAGTTCGGGGAATACAAAGTCACAGTTGCCGAGGCATCCCACAATGTGCCCGCAGTCTTTTACGCCCTGGAGGAAAAACCAAGACCCGGAAAATTCAACAAAGCCAGAGCGCTTGAACTGGGCATCCCCGAGGGAAAGATGTTCAGCCAGCTTCAGAGCGGCATGACTGTGGAACATAAGGGAAAGACGTTCACACCGGACATGGTTCTGGGACCTCCGAGGCCGGGAAGAAAGGTTGTTTACACAGGGGACACCAAACCGTGCGACGCGATAACCGAGGCTGCAAAGGACTGCGACGTTCTGATACACGATTCCACGACCGCCCTGGACCTGGAAGACAAAGCCAACTTCTACTGCCATTCGTCGTCCAGGCAAGCTGCGGAGGCTGCGAAGAAAGCCAATGCGGTGAAATTATTCCTCACACACATAAGTCCGAGATACGACGAGACTGAACAGCTGGAAGCTGACGCGAAAGCGGTTTTCGAGAACAGCCAGGTTGCAGCGGACTTCCTTGAATATGATGTTAAATATAAAAATGAGGAATAATAATGTTGGATGCACTACGGCTGATAGGCGCACTGCTGCTCATATTCTTCATTCCGGGCATACTGCTGGTTCAGGCCCTCTTCCCGCGGAGGGGAGAGCTTGATTACGAGATGGAGTGGATGTACAGGCTCGCCCTTGGCGTGGGGCTGAGCATAGTCATAACAATCCTGGTGAATTTTGGCCTCAACTCGCTTGGGGTTAACCCGGACACAGGCATGGGCTATGTCACGGCGGTGCCCATCGGACTGTGCCTTGTGCTGCTGTCGCTGCTGTTCTTCCTTGTCGCCTGGCTTCGGGGTGGATTGCCCTTCCTTGGCCGAATCCATCCGGCGCTGATACGGTTTCCTCCGTCGGATATGAGGGACGATGACATACCCCACATTGCCGACAGGCAACAAAGGTTCAGGCACCAGGAACTGATGAAGATGCGTTTCTCTTTGATCAGGGAAATCTCGAAGAACGAGAGGATGGCCGAGGCCCATGCCGGAGAGCGGAAGAAGTATTATGAGGGCCTCAGGAAGAAGAATTTGAAATCACTTTCGGAGACAGAGAAAGACATTGCCAATATCGAACGCGGAATGCCTGAGAGGCCAGAGCCGGAAAAAGAGCGGGAACCGGAGGCGGAATCTGATGAATAACGAATACAAGATGGTGATTGCAGTGAGAACGGACATAAAACTCAGCCCCGGCAAGATGGCCGCACAGGTTGCCCATGCAGCCGTGAACTGCGCTTTCTCAGCAAAGAAGAATTACAAAGATTGGTTTGACAGCTGGTATGACGAGGGTCAGAAGAAAGTCGTGGTGAAAGTCAAGGATACGGAGGAACTGAGGCTGTTGCAGGACGAAGCCAGGAAATCGAAGCTGCCCCACTCGCTGATAACGGACGCGGGCCACACCCAGCTCCCGCCCGGGACAGTTACCTGTTTGGGTATCGGCCCCGCACCTGAGAATGCAATCGACAAGATTACTGGTCACTTGACCCTGATGTGATTGCATGAAGAGTCAGATCCGGGTTCTCGGCATTGACGACGGTTCCTTCAGCTTCGGCCAGGCAAGAACGGCGGTCATCGGGGTTTCGGTGAGATTGCCCGCTTATGTCGAGGGCGTCATGATGACCCATGTGGAGATTGACGGCCTTGATTCCACCGACCGGATAATCGAGATGTTGCGCAGCTCCAGATACCTTGACCAACTCAAGCTGACAATGCTGGACGGTGCCGCTGTCGGAGGATTTAACGTTGTGGATGTCCGGCGGCTGTACAGTGAACTGGATGTGCCCGTTATCACGGTTACCAGAGACAGACCGGACTATGCTGAAATAGAGAGCGCGCTGAGAAAGCATTTCGAAGACTGGGAGCCGAGGCTGGCCATGATGAAATCCACTGAACTCGAGGAATTCGACACCGGCCACTCGCCGATTTTTATTGGAAGGGTCGGAATTGAAAGGGATGAACTTGCGGACATCCTGGCTGCATCGACAGTCCAGGGGGCGCTTCCCGAGGCGCTGAGAATTGCGCATCTGGTGGCGACGGCTGTTGCCCGCGGGGAGAGCCGGGGACGGGCGTAATAATAGAACAATAACACGGTAATCCGTACTTTTCTTTTCCATTTTTCTATTATCGGAATATTTGGGATGGGTGCAGTAGGAAGCACTTGCCAATAATTATCAGTTGGTTTATTAATATCATAAGGATAATCCCACAGTGTAATCAATTGAGGGATGCCCTATGAAACAGATGACCGCCTTTCTGCTGGCTATGATCATGATTGCTACGCCATTGAACGCATTATCGGGTGCTACATCGGATATTGTGCAGCAATTGGCAAAGGATAGCGCATCTTCGGGCGTATTGTCAGCGGACAGCTCTGGCCTCCAGGGGCCTTCGGATGTTCCGGACGGCGTTTCCGGCGGGGACTGGAATGATATTCTTGCCCTCTATCAGGAGGCCAGGTATCATTTGACCTGGCACGGACCATCGAACGGTTATGTGGCTTCAAACCCGGACAACGGCTGGCATGCGACATTCAAAGAAGGTGGCGCGAGAGTTACGGCCACTGGCAGCGCGTGGTCCTGGAGCATCAGCCCGACAATCTACGGTTATGAAGGGAATATGATACATCTGAACGCAGCACCGAGCACTGTATCAGGCAAGAACCGCATCTCGTCCGCGTTCAGCGAAGATTTCACTGCGTGGTACATTAACGATGAGAAGGGGTTGGAGCACGGCTTCGACATCGCCGCACCGCCGGAACAGGGGGCCGGGCCGCTGGTCATCAACATCGCGCTCGAGACCGGGCTCGAACCTGCGGTGTATCCCGGAGGCATCTGTTTCCTTGATGGGAACGGAGAAGTAGCACTTGATTATTCCGAATTGTTGGTCACCGATTCAACTGGAGCGGAACTGCCGTCGGAGCTATCCATATCCTCCGACTGCCGCACCATCACAATATCCCTGGACGATTCCGGTGCGGCATACCCAATAACGATAGACCCACTCCTAACAACACCAGTTAAGAAACTCACTGCCAGCGACGGCGCTCCCAATGACCTGTTCGGCGCATCTGTGGCGGTTTCCGGCGACACCATAGTTGTCGGCGCATACGGCGATGATGGCGGCAGGGGATCGGCGTATGTCTTTACGAGGAACAATGGAGGCGCGGACTACTGGGGCCAGGTTGAAAAGCTCACGGCCACCGACGGCGCGGCCAGTGACCTGTTTGGCGCGTCTGTGGCGGTTTCTGGCGACACGATACTCGTAGGCGCATACGGAGATGATGGGAGCCAGGGTTCTGCGTATGTCTTCACGAGAAACAGTGGAGGCGCGGATTACTGGGGCCAGGTTAAAAAGCTCACGGCCAAGGACGGCACAAACAATGACCTGTTTGGCGCGTCTGTGGCAATCTCAGGCGACATAATAATCGTCGGCGCATTCGGCGATGATGTGGTAGGGAGCGACCAGGGTTCAGCTTACGTATTCACAAGAAACAATGGCAGCGCGGAAAACTGGGGCATGATTAAAAAGCTCACGGCCAGCGACGGCGGTGCCGATGACTATTTCGGCGCTTCTGTTTCGGTTTCAGGCGACACCGTTACCGTCGGGGCATACGGTGATGATAGTGGGCAAGGGTCGGTGTACGTGTTCACAAGAAACAATGGAGGCGCGGACTACTGGGGCCAGGTTAAAAAGCTCAACGCCGCCGACGGTGCAGCCGATGACTGGTTCGGTGCTTCCGTGTCGGTTTCAGGCGACACCATTGTCGTCGGCTCATACGGCGATGAGACTGGCCAGGGTTCAGCGTATGTTTTCATGAGAAACAATGGAGGTGCGGACTACTGG
>JAQVMG010000064.1 GCA_028703755.1 Thermoplasmata archaeon
CGGCGGCCTCCTTCACGCCCCTTGTCAGCTCGGCCACGGTATTGCCGAGCCGTTCCACTGACTCAGAACGGGGGTTGGATTTGAGCGCTTCCTCCACCGAGGCAATCCGGGCATCCATCTGCTCAAGTGCGGTTTCCATCTCAACCTCGATCTCACTGGCTACGCTCTCAAGGTCTCCCTTTTCGAAGGCCATGATCTCGGATAACTGCCGTGAATAATCTGAAAACCTCTCCTCGCGGCTCATTTCGACCTCGGCATAGAGTTCGGTGATGAGCTCCTTCGCACGACTAAGTTTTCTTTTCTGTTCCTCCGATTGTTGGTCAAGCCACGGGTTGAGGTCTACCATCGCCTGGATGTCCGCATGCATCTCAGCAAGATGGGATTCTGCGGCTGTGAGCAGTTGCAGGCGCCTCGAGGATTTCATATCCCGGTCCGCGTCCAGTCTTGCCAGCCTTCGGGCTTCGTCATCCGAGAAATCAGTGTACGGCGGGAAAACTGCCATGAAATCGAAGTCCTGCGCCTTCAGCCGTGCCTGGATGTCGCTGAAATCGGCATCGCGGATGATGAGCGCGGAACGCTTGCCCTTGGCGAACAGAACGCACAGGGAACCGTTCGGAAGACTGTAGCCTACTATGTCATAAGGAAAATCTCTGTAGAAAGCCGGAAGGTGCAGCGGGTCCGCATCCTTCTCCGAGAGATGCGCTCTGTACGATTCCAGATATCCCAGGATGAACGATTCCGGATTGGCTGTAACTGGCGATTCTGGCTCACTCTCTTCACGTTTCTTGGCGCTCATTTCATTACCACGGTTGAATGGTTCTATGGCAGTATATAATTTGCTGTTTTAGGGATTCACGGTCCAAACGCAGTCTGCGGTCACATGAACCCAGTACCCTTTCCCATGCGACATCGTCACGTCGCTGGGCGCCCTGTCCACGATATAGGGGCTCGTGCTCTGCCATTCTGATACAATGTCTGCCTGAGCAGGCAGTGTGGCGGATGCCAGCCTGCCTGTCGCACTTGGGTATCCGACCAGGTTCCAGCCCATGTAGAGATTGATTGTCAGGGTTCCCGGATATGCGCCGGTTGAGGGTATTGACAATAGTTGGTCCGCGGCATTGGAGGTGAGATGCAGCCAATAGCCTTTCAGATTATCAACATTCGTGAATGTGTTGGCGGAGCCGCCTTTCCGGTAGCTGAGCCATTTTTTCAGCTGGTTATCCCAGGTCTTGGCAACATCCCAGTTTGTACCGCTGTCGCCGTTCGCCGTGTCGTTGAATACCGTTTCTATGTGGCCGGATACTGTCACAGGGTATGATACGAAAGCCCATGTGCCGGCAGTCCTGCCAAGCAGGCTAATGGAATACGGGATTCCACCGCCGCCAGGTTCTTGGACCGCGTTCGTGTTCGTCTCCTCATTGCCCCAGACATCCTCTGCGCGGACAACATACCACCAGTAGATGCCGTCAGTCTCGCCGCGGCCCGGGTCGGTGAATGTGTTTGTACCTGCTGGCGCGGTGTCAATGATATGCGAGGCATCCCAGGGTCCTGACATAACGTCGGACCTGTATATGTTGTACTGTGTGACATCGTCAGCTCCGGCTCCGTCGTCTGCGCTCAGGGTCCAGGTAAGCAGGTTGTCATCGGTCGTGGTTCCGCCCGTGTAAGTCAGCAGGATGTTATCCACATACCAGTAATTCATCTGGTACGAATTGCCGTCAACGACCCATGCAATGTAGAAAGTGGAAGAACCTACGCTCGGTGTTGTGACGGTCGCGGTAAGGAGAGCTGCCGGAAGGTCGCCAGAGGTTATTGTGTCGTCCCAGTACCAGACATCGTACCATGAGCTGAGGTCGCTGCTCGTCTGCACCGCGCATACGACCCCTGAGCCTGAAGTGTAATCGTCTATCATGTTCCTCCATTGGAGGTCCAGGCTTGTCATTCCGGTCGTGTCGAATGGGCCCGCATATAACCGGCATGTCCCATCCGCATTGTCACCGTAGGAGAACATAGCCTCGGGGGCTGTGCCGCCGGCTGTCGCAGTGTTGGAACTTGACCATGTTCCGGCAGTGCCGCTTGACGAGACGGCCCACCCTGTTGGTGGCATCGTGCCACTGCTGAAGGGCTGATCTATGAGCGTGGCACTGCTCGTGCCGGTCCATTCAACAGTCAGACCGGTCACCGGCCCCGGCGGCGTTGTGTCCATGGTCGTGAAGGACCAAGTCGCGGAAGGCGTGATGAATTCGCCGTCGTCGGCAGTTGCGTACCAGCTGTAGGATGTGAGAGGCAATCGGCCGTTCCAGACGATGTTGGTTATTGTGCCGCTCGGCACATTCGTGTTGGTGCCTATCAGTATGGAACCGGCGGCATTGTAGAATCTCACGGTCATGGTATCCCCGTTGGGGTCTGCCGCGCGGACGCTTAACGTGGGGTTGACCGAAACACCTGTTGCGCCGTTGGCCGGTGTCGGGTTGTTCGGTGCGCTTGGCGCTATGTTGGACGTGGGAATCTCCGGTATGGCGTTTGTGTTTGATTCCTCGTTGCCGAGATTGTCCTCGGCCCTCACGACATACCACCAGTTCGTGCCGTCATATTCACCCCGGTCCATGTCCAGGTAAGTGTCCGTTCCGCTGCCCAGGGAGGATATCAGGTTTGCGGCATCCCATGGTCCGGCCTCAGATGCGGAGCGGTATATGTTGTAAGCCACAACGTCGTTCGCACCGGCTCCGTCATCGGAGGACAATGTCCAGTTGAGCGTGTTGTGCATTGTCCCGGAGGTCATCCCCACAAGGGCAAGGTCGTCGATGTTCCATCCGCAGTACGTGACGCTTCCGTCCGTACCGCCCAGTTCAAATCTCAGATATACAGCCGGTTGGCCGTCTGCGACAGTCGAAATGTCATAAGTCACTGTGCTCCACGAAGTATCGGAAATCGTTCCAGAGTTGGTCCAAACCGTTGTCCACGGACCCGATGTGCTTCTTGAGACCTCGATGTTCGCGTGATCGTACGAGGGCGATTCGACGCCGAGGAACCTTGCGAACTGAACCTGGACCTCTGAGAATCCAGAACAGTCCAGGGCCGGAGAATAGATGTAATTGCTGTCTGCGACAAGGCTGTTCTCGTATTCCCCGGGGTAAGTTCCGAGGCCAGTCAGATCATTACCGATGCTGCACAGGCCACTGTATGAGCCCAGCGGGTCAGCGGGAGTTCCGAGCCCCTGAGGCGTGCCTATCTGCCAGTCATTGCTGGCGCCTCCGGTTGTCCACCCGAGCTCCGCAAATGTCGGTGTTCCGTCGCCTTCGAAGTCCTCAAAGAAGAACTCCTGCTGGGCAAGCCCGTACCATTCGACAGTGAGGCCGCTCGCAGCGCCCGGAGGGGTGCCGTCAACATCGGCTGTGTCGGTCAGGGTTCTCTGGCCGGTGCCGCCATAGTTCATGTCCACATAAGTCGCTGTAATCATGTCAGCAGCATTCACCCAGAGAATGCCGGCTCCGTTTGTCCGGGATATTGTGATAGCACCCTCGAAGACGCTGGTGTCTCCTCCTGTTTCTGTTAGAACCAAAGATTCACCGGCCGGCTCAGCTGCGCTTTTTACATTGATTGTCGTCGTTTGTACGCCTGTACCTGTGTTCAAATCGGTGTCCTTCACCTGTATCTGGACCAAAGCTTCCGCCGGGTATTCTGCAAACTGGATGGCGATTGTGCCGTTTGAGCTTACATCCACTATCTCGACATTCAGATTGTCATAGCCGCTGCTGTAATCTACCCCATCGTAAGACCGGGCTTGGATGTGGATCGGGCCGACCGGCCAACCTGCGGTGTTCCAGGAATAGGTCCAGGAATTAGTTCCGGTGGCGGTCTGCCATGCCTCTCTCTCGATCTTCACTTCCACTCTCTGAACGGTGCCGTCGGTGTCGCTGGCAGTTCCGGAGATTGTGACAAACGAGTCGGTGACCACGCTGCCGCCCTCGGCGGGACTGGATATGAAGCATATGGGTTCCTCATTCACAACATTTGTGGGAGTGCCCCAGACATTCTGCACGAATTTGCCCCAGTTGCTGTATGATGCAAGAGCCAGAGTGTTAAATGTTGTGTCATAGGCCTGGTTGGCGTAAATGGTCAGACCGTTCGCATTCGTGTTCGCATCATGAATCAGAATCGGCCTGTTGCTCACCCAGGTGCCGCTGCCGTAAGTATCGCTGGCAGCGTTCGAGGCGGTCAACGCAATTACATTCCATGCCGCGGCGTTTATCTCAGCGTCCGTGGCATTGCTGATGCCGGCTGCGATGAGCTGGGCGAAGTGCCTTAAGTCCGGCTGGTAGGTGATGCCCTGCCAGTCCATGGCGCTTGATGCTGCGCTCTTTATCTGCGCGTTCAGCGTGGAAGCTTTGTGCCTCATCTTCTGGCCGAAATTCTCTATGGCTTCCATCAGCTCGTAATCGTAAGCGGTGTTGTTTATCGCTGCCAGGGTGGAAAGCGATGTGCCGGTCGGGTAATCCGCGTAGTACTCATGGCATACCCAGGCGCTGAATTCCTCGCCGCCCATTGCAGGGTTGTTCTTCAGGTGGTTCAGCACATCGGTGTAATCGAACCCGTCGCCGGCTATGCTGTCCTCGGAGAACACCGAGTAATTCGCATACTGCTTGGCATCGTAGGCGACCTCGTTATCGGCGGTGATGCACTCATCAAATGTGAGAACGTCCCAGAGGTAAGTCCTGCCAGTGTCAGTGCGGAGGGTTTCGTATATCTCCCTTGTCTCCAGAGCAGTGAGCTCATCGCCGCTAACCGCATCCTCGCACTGCATCCAGGTCCAGGAACCGCCGTGGTTCCAGAAGTCCCATGCATATCTTGCCGCGGGATAGTTTATGTAAACGTAATTCATGAGATCAATCGCAGTCTGGGGGTCGCCCATGTTGACCTCTGTTGTCCAGGCGGGGTTGATGTTGCTGAGCGGAATCACCGTCGACGCAATCGAGGCGGTATTCGTGTCATAGGTGACATAATAGCATTTTGAATCGGCGGTGCCAGTGATATCATAAAGTGCGATTATGTTCAGATCATCGTTCGAGCCGACAAGTTCCATTTCATTGATATCGGTCGTGGCAAAGGATGCGAGGCTGTTGTCACCATCGAGATAACAGACAAAGGTCCAGTCCTTCGGCGGAAGCCTGGCCTCGGGAACCGGCGATGAGGCAGGAGACTTTGGAAGGTCCTCGGAAGATATCAGGACCTTCTCTCCGAACTCTCCGCCGATTTTCTTTGACAGCTCATATGTGAATACAGTCCGTTCGGCGGTCTCCGACCAGGTTATCGCGGTGCCGTCATAGGACAGATCAGTCACGGAGCCGGCCGTTGTAAGGAACTGTGGCGCGGGCCATGCACATGTAAGGCACTCGAAGTAAAGCCCTCTGGAATTCAGCTGGCCTGTCTCGGTGTCCCTGATACCGCCAAATGCAACCATCTCGACCCGGCCCTCGGAGTAAGCGAGCCTGTTGTCCTTGCATATCAATCCCTTCATGGGTTGGTCCTGGGAGAATGTGTGACCGTCATTGTAACTTATCCGGACGTTCATTGTGCCGGTGGAAACATAAGAGTAAGCTACAGTGTCCCCGTCAGCCATTATAGCGGGGCTTTCCCCTGTGAAAATATCAATCTTCGAAGCAATGCCATCAAGGCCAATTGACAGATATCCGGTCCGAAGAAGTTTGGACAGGCCGTCCTGCCACACTACGTGCATTTTTTTAGTTCCGGCGGCTATCTGAACGTTCATCGGGTTGCACTCCGAATCGGTCAAAGTCTCAGGCTCGGTCCAACTCCTCCCTGAGTCCGAACTCATGGAGAACATCAAACCGGACTTGTGCTGAGGGCCTTCGACCCAGACGTTGAACAGAGTATCACCGATGCCTGCAACGGCATTCTGTGAATTTATTTGGCTGGGGGCATCAGGCGCTCCGACAGCCTCTACTGGCTCATTCCCACTGACCGCAATTCCCATTGGCAATGCCATGAGCAACGCCAATGAAAGTGCAATAATGCTCTTTAAAACATTCGATTTCACAGTTCTTCCTCCTTTGAAATCATTTATATCAAATAGGAGCGCATCTTACTTAAATGTATCTTTATTTTGATTGAAGTGATATATATGATTTACCATAATCAGTCTATTAAATGTATCTGCAGGGGATACAAATCAGTCGATTTACCTGAGGATAATTCCGGACTTACTTCAGAACTCTCCTGATGATCCTGACCGCTTTGTCTATCTCTTTCCTGGTAATCACAAGCGGAGGGGCAAAGCGAATGGTTGTCTGATGGGTTTCCTTGGCGAGAAGCCCATTGTCCTTCAGAGCCTCGGTGTACTGCCTGGCCGGTCCGGCTTCGGGTGTGAGCTCAATCGCAATGAGCAGCCCCATACCTCGGACGGTCTTGATTTTCTTGTTCTTGATGGCCCTCAGTTTTTCCATGAAATAGGCGCCCATCTCTGCTGCTTTTTGGTCAAGTTTCTCATCGATAAGAACTTCCAGAGATGCTGTGCCTATCGCACATGCCAACGGGTTGCCTCCGAATGTGGAACCGTGGTCGCCGGGTGTCATTACCGACATGATTTCCTTGGAAGCGATTGCTGCCGACACGGGCATCATTCCGCCGCCCAGCGCTTTTCCGACAAGCAGGATATCGGGTTTGATGCCTTCATGCTGGAAGCAGAACATTCTTCCGGTTCTGCAGAAGCCGGTCTGGACCTCGTCCAGCATCAGCAGGACGTTGTGCTTCTTGCATATTGAGCGGATTTCCTTCAGGTAACCCGGGGAAGGCACCATGACACCGGCCTCGCCCTGTATCGGCTCGACAAGGAATGCCGCGGTGTTCGGAGTTATGGCGGCTTCCAGAGCTTTGGCATCGTTGTATGGAACCGTTTTGAATCCCGGTGTGAACGGGCCGAAGCCGTCCCTGCTTCCGTCGTCGGACGAGAAACCGACTATTGTCGTGGTGCGCCCGTGGAAGTTCTGGGAGCAGACGATAATCTCGGCTTTTCCCTCGGGGATGCCCTTCTTCTTGTAGCCCCATTTCCTGGCAAGTTTAATTCCTGTCTCGACTGCCTCTGCGCCTGTGTTCATCGGAAGGGCCACTTCCATTCCGGAGACCTCGGTGAGCAGCTTGAGGAACGGTCCGAGCCGGTCGTTGTAGAACGCTCTGGAGGTGAGGGTGACAAGTTTCATCTGGTCCTTGGCCGCCTTTAGAATCCTAGGATGCCTGTGGCCCTGGTTCAGGGCTGAATACGATGAAAGCATATCGATATATTTCCGTCCCTCCGGGTCCCAGACCCAGATGCCTTTGGCTTTGGTTATAACCACAGGTATCGGGTGATAATTGTGCGCTCCATATTTCGATTCGATTTTCATGTATTCTTCGGATGTTGGCATAGAGATTCCTCCTGAACTGGCCCCGTATTAAGGCTTCTGACAACGCATAATGAAATCATCTATATAAATGTGGGGAAATATTAATTATATATTATTCAAAAAATGAAAATGATGCCCTGCCGCGGAGGCAGGGCATTGTATTCTCAGAGTTTTGCCTTCCTCTCTTCGAACTTTATGCCCATGTTCTCCAGCTCGTCCAGGATGGGGTTATAGATGCCTGGGGAAACGGGAATGCTCACTCCGGGCTGCTTTATCTTGCCCTCGAGTATCATGCGGACCGCGATGGCGGCAGGTATGCTGACAGTCCTTGCGATTGAGGTATCGCCGCCGATTTCACCGAAGTCCAGCAGGGTGGAGGTTATGTATTCCTTCCGGCCCTTGAACTCCGCCACAAACTCGTGGTGCATTACAATCATGTCCCTCTCGTCCTTCTTGAGTTCCATCTTTTCCAGAGTGAGGACGTTCATCCAGTCCAGCGGGTTGTCCTTTTCCTTCGGAAGGGGCTTATCTGAAAATATGCCGAGCCATTCCAGTCTCTTAATCACCGTGGCATAGGGCTTGAGACCCAGGAACTTGGCTGTGGCCAGGGCAAGGTCGTCCTTCGGCTTGGCTTTGACAAGCGCTCTCGTCAGGTCCGCGTAGGTCTTTCCCTTGAATCCCTTTGGCGGTTTGTCCTCGAGGAGGCCGAGCGCGACGACATTGCGCATCGTCTCGCACCAGCCAGTCATTCTGAATGTTCCCCTGTAAACCGTTTTTGCATCCTTGAGCCCGTATATTTCCTTGTACGGCACAGAATTTCTGTTGGGGTAGTTCTCGAACGCGCCCACGCCCGGGACGTTCTCTATTCTGTAATTCTCGAAGAGCTGTTCACCGGGGTACTCGCGGATCTTGCCGTTCTCGAGCCACTTGGATGCGTTCTTTGATGCAAGCAGGACGCCCCTCGGAGCCCAGGAGAACTTGTAACCGAATGGATTATTGTTTGCCTCGAATGCCTGGAGTGCTCCGGTCGTCGAACGGAAGCTCGTGACCTTCCCTCCGCGCTTCGCGACATCATGTATGATCCTCATGGCAGACATGTGGTCTATGCCCGGGTCAAGTCCGGCCTCGTTGAGGAAAACCAGCTTGGCCTTCTTCGCAGCGGCATCGAATGCCCTCATCTTATCGCTGACGTAAGATGTCGTGACCAGGTGCTTCCCGTGCTTAAGGCAGAGCTCGGCCACAAGGGGGTGGTGGATGTAAGGCAGAAGACTTACCGAAAGGTCATGCTCTTTGACCAGTTTGTCCATCTTCGGGAGGTCTCCCTTCTTCTCGGCGTCCAGAGCAACAGCTTTGCCGTTCTTGTGTCCGCCAATCAATGCTTTCGCCTTGCTAACCGTGCGGCTCGCAACCGTCACCTGGAACCCATTGTCGAGAAGATAAACAACCATGGGTCTGGCAACCAGTCCTGCGCCGAGTACCAATACTTTCTTCATGTTCACACACACCTTTGCCCTACGGGCGGCAATGGATAAAACTCCATTTAGATAAGGGTTACCACTGCCATATTCATAATATTCTGTTTCAGCGGGATGTTACAGATGCTTCTCGAGGTATTTGTAGTCCGGGGTAAGTTTTCCTCTGTGGACTATAATGCATTTCTTGATCTCGAACGGAAGCTTGAGCATGGCGAATTCCTCGGTGTAATTCGCTTTGGCTATGGCAGCAACGAAGGGCATCAACTGGTTGCCGAAGAAAGTGGAAGAATCCCTGGGCAGCATCGAGGGGAGCGTGTCAACAGCCATTATCACAGGGCCTTCGCCCTCCCAGCCGTAGACAATATCGTCCTTGTCTGCCAGATAAACATACGATGGAAGCCCAGGGTCGGTTGCCTCGACCGTGCATTGGATGGAGCCCTCGATGTCGCAGG
>JAQVMG010000065.1 GCA_028703755.1 Thermoplasmata archaeon
CCTTAACTCGGAAGGAGCCAAGGCCAGGGCCCAGGATGTTGTCAATGAGGCGGTGGAGATCATAAAGTCAAGGGGGAAGAGGGCGATAGCGGTGGTCCGCGAAGGCAACATCGCCGATGAAATCATCCACTTTGCCAGGGAGCTGGAGTGCACACTGATTCTCATCGGCTCCAAGGGCATGAGCAAGGTTGGCACATTCTCGCTCGGCAGCGTGGCGGAGAATGTCGCCAAGAATGCAGACAGAGCGGTGCTGATTATACGCTAGGCATAGATTTTTTAGCAGCCAAGCATTCCCGGTCGCATGAACGATTCCGAATCATTGAAAAGAATTGCAGGGGAAAAGGCAGCATCATCGGTCGAGGACGGAATGATCGTCGGCCTGGGCACGGGCTCGACTGTGTATTACACCATTCTGGAGCTTGGCAAAATGGTGAGGAACGGGCTGAAAATCACCGGCATTCCAACGTCCAAGGCGACCGAGAAGCTTGCAGTCACCCACGGAATACCGCTGGGCAGCCTTGAACAGCATCATTCGATAGACCTGACTATTGACGGTGCCGACGAGATAGCGCCCAACCTGGACCTGATAAAAGGAATGGGAGGCGCTCTCCTGCGCGAAAAGGTCGTCGCCTCGGTTTCAAAGCAACTGATAATAGTTGCGGACGGGTCCAAGACCGTTGAGGTTCTGGGCACGAAATCACCGCTGCCGGTCGAGGTCCTGCCGTTTGCGGTTCCGGCGGTTCTGAGAAAGCTGGGAGACATCTGCACTCAGGCCGAGGTCCGCCTGAGGAACGGTTACATCTATGTCAGCGACAACGGCAACAATATCATCGACTGCCGCTTCAGTTCCATACCCGAACCGGAGAAACTGGAAGCGTCGCTCAACAGGATACCCGGCGTAGTCGAGAACGGATTGTTTCTGGGCATGGCTGACAGGGCCATTATAGGAACGGCTGACGGAATAAAGCTGATTGAATAATTTACTTGACCAGCTTCTTCAGCGAGGATATGTTCGCTTCGATATCCTTAATCTTCTTGCGTTCGTCCCTTTCGATAATTTCCACGATTCTCGTGAACGGCATCGCCAGCTTGTAGGCGTGTACCGGCCTCCCCTTGCCTTCCTTTTTGAGGTCGCGCTTCTTGACCCACTTGCGGTCCCGCAGGTCCTGCATGACAATCGAAACTTCCGGCTGTCTCAGTGCGGTGATGCCCTCGATCTTTACCGAGATTATCTCATCGCCGTCGCTGAGGACCGCAAGCGTCTTGGCCATGTTCTTCGGGATTCCCGCGACCACGAGATGGTCAATGATGGCTTCGTCCTTCTTTGTGAGTGATGTCTTTGCAGACAATATTATACACCGTCCGGTTATATTTAACGTTAGATATATAATACTTTCTATTTCTATCGAGTATATATTGTTTTCTATTTGTTCTTTTGTATTTCTATAAGAGAAATAATACCAGGGGATATTCGGTATATATACTCATTGGCCATTTTACTAATCTATATTAAAAACCATATTATTTTAAATGCGAAAAAATCGGCCCGTTTTTTTGAATCACGGAGCCCGGCAAAAGGGATATTATCGCTTCGGAACCTTGACGGGCAGGCCGCTTAGCCGGGTTTTTATCTCTTCAGTGAGAACATCAATCCCGATGTTCTGCATGGCGGAGATCTGGAGGCCCGGTCCGCTCGATTTCAGGTCGGACTTGTTTGACACGATTATCAGGGGTATCTGGGAGAATGTTGTTTTAATATGCTCCAGCAGGTTGTTCTGGGCATCCATCGTGTAGCCGCACGTTTCTGTCGGGTCGTAGACATAGACCAGAACGTCGGCGATATGCTCAAGCGCGGCCAGCGCCTGAAGTTCAATGCTGTTGCGTTTCTCCAGTTCTCGGTCCAAAAGCCCGGGCGTGTCCATTATCTGGACACGGTCATAACCGATGAAGAGATGACCGAGTGAAACGCCTTTCGTTGTGAATGGGTAGGACGCGATTTCGGGTTTGGCCGAGGATATGCGGGCGACGATCTGGGATTTGCCGACATTCGGGCAGCCGGCGATAACCACAACATGTTCATCGGCATTGATGTCAGGAAGGTCCTGCAGTTTGTCCCTGGCGCCATTCAGAAAATCCAGTTCTCCCGATATTTTGTTCATGACAGAGGAAATCCGGCCGTAGGAGGAATTCAGAGCGGAAACGATCTCCTGTCGTGTGGCTGCTGATCTTATCCTGGCGTATTCCTTCTTGTGAATCGCTTCGATGGTCTTCCTCGCCCAATCGACTGCGCCCAAACTATGGCGCAGGTCGTCAAGCCCGATGGAAATGTCAATAAGCTCCCTCTCGAACGGGTGCATCTGGTCCAGTGAGGGAAAAGCGCGGACATACTTGTTCAGGACGGCGGTGAGAGTGTGTGAAAGGGCACTCAGACGGCCGGTTGCCTCCGCCCGTGTCCTGTTCATACCGGTAAGATCGGTAGCCAATACCTTCTTCACGCGGCGGAATGCCTTGTCCAGGATTTCCTGGCTTGTCATTATTGTCGGGATGTCCCTCATCGGTATGCCAACCGGCGGGGGATATAAAAACTATCCGTCAGTAATATAACTGCCTGTTTTTGGGATATGCAACATCCGCGGAGGTTGTTTCACCCAAAAGGATTAATACAAATAATTATTGCTTGTGGTTCATCCAGGTGAAATCAATGCCGCCAAAGAAAACAAAGCCAAAGGATGATAGCGAAAAGAAAGAAGACGTCCCGAAGACCGAGACAAAGAAGAGCCACAGCAAGGGCGCAGTATCAGCGGGGGATATCATCACGCTGGATTTCGATGCTTACATTGTCAATCCGGACGGCACCGAGGAGCTTTTCGACACAACCAATATGGAACATGCGAAGGCAGGCAACATCTTCAACGAGAAGGCAACTTACGAACCTATCGTCAGCATAGTCGGCGACGGCAGGGTATTGCCCGGCCTGGACAGGTCATTCACAACCGCGCCCATCGGGGAGAAGGTCACCGTTGACATCCCACCCGCGGAAGGTGCCGGTGAGCGCCTTCCCAACATGGTCGAGATATTCTCGGTCAGGGAACTTCAGAAGCAGGAGATAGACCCGGAGCCGGGAATGCGCGTCCAGATAAAGAACAGGGTCGGCACCATCACGAATGTCACATCCGGCAGGGTGCGCGTGGACTTCAACGACCCCCTGGCAGGAAAGAGCCTGAGATACATATACACCATTATCAAGAAGGCAGAGACAAACGAAGAAAAAGTCCTCGCAATAATAGAGGCGGATTTCGGCCGTTCGAACGATTTCAAAGTGAGCATCACCGGAGAAACAGCCGAACTCACACTTTCGGACATCTGCAAATACAACCAGACATGGTTCACTGTCAAGTATAAAATCGTAAGCGACCTCAGGCAGTTCCTCGGAATGACCACCGTAAGATTCATCGAGGAATACATCAAAAAAGATGAACCTAAGGAAGATGAGAAAGCTGCTGAAACCCCATCCGAACCCGAAGAATCAGAGGTCCTTCCGGAATCCGAGAAGAAAGAGTGAGTTAACGCAGGCTGAACGCCGGCCCATTATGGAACCGGTATTTTACAGCCGCTTTCCCACTTTCGAGCTTTTATGAACCTCGACATCCTGGGATTTCACTTCGGAAACCGTGCAGCCGGGCCCTATCCTGACCTTCTTGCCTTCAAGATAACCAACCACGGCGTTCTCGATGTAAATATCAATACCGGATATCCTTTTGACAATAAGCTCAGAGTGGTGTATCCGATCGCCGGAAACAACATGGATGATCTCCGATTCCAGGGTATGGATTGCGCTCTTGCCGCCCAATTCGGCAAGAAATTCCTTGGATCTGAGAGTTCCGTCGACTTCAACGACGCCAAGGAGACGGAACTTTGCAGAGTCTATATCGGACATGCACTTCAGAACGCCCTGAACGAATATCTCGCCCTCGGAGCGGATTTTACCGGCAACCTTTGCGGCACCCGCAATCCTCAGGTTGGGCGCGTCGATATCCCCTTCCACCTTGAACGCGCCTTTGACCCTTATGAGCTCGGCGCGGACATTGCCGAGAACCTTCATTGAACCGCTGACCTTAAGCAGAGTTGCTTTGGTGTTGCCGGTGACTTTGCATGCACCTTTTACTTCGGCGGTCTCCGCATCGACATCGCCCTGGACCTTTCCGGCTGCATTGCAGATGAATTCCCTTGCGCAGACATTCAGCACCTTGCCGCTGTCGAACACTCCAAGCTCAACGCGGTCAACTCTGATCTTTTCATTCATGCTTTCACATCCCGGGGTCTCATCTTGCCGCAATGTGGACGCGCATTATCTGGACCATCGTTGCTGTCGATGCTCCTGCATTCTCGGTTCTTTCCCTTGTCATCGCCCTTATCACTTTTTGGATTTTTCGGTACACTTTTCATCACCGATAGATGAAAGGGGTGGTCAAGGGTCATAACCTGTGCGAACAAATGTGACCACTTGTTGGATATGATTCCGGGTATTAAATATTTGTTCAGTCCGTTTCCGGAAGTATTTCAGTCCCGTAAGTCCTTGAGGCAAATTCAATGAGCTGTCTGGCATACCCCATCTTTACTTTTTTCAGACTCGGGTTTCCTCCCGGTTTGACCGAGGGATTCACGAAATCGAAACCGACAAGGTGAATTCTTTGGGCACCGAAGTGGATTGCCAGGAACACTGCCCTGTCGCCGTCTGTGAAACCCCCGAAATTGTGTATCCCCTTTATCGGCTTTGCCTGGGTCGTTCCGATAACCGGTGCAATGAACTTCGGGACCCATTCTCTCACCTCGTTCATGTTGTCGCCGTGCGCATGGATCACGGCGAATGCGCCTTTCCTGTTCGCCTCAGCTTGGGCGGATACATCGCCGTCCAGGTCGGTCACCAGGATGTCCGGGATTATGCCTTTCCCGGCCAGTGATTCGGCGGATGAGCCGGCCGATATTTTCACTGAATCACCGAAATCATGATTTGTGAAGGGCGCAGGGCCGAAAACAATGGCGTCTTTTCCGCGTATGAGCGCCTCAAGTTCATCGGTGCCGCTGCTTCTGGAGGCAAGAAAAACCGCCAGCAGTTTTGCGGATTCCATGTCCCTCGCAGGGTTTATCCCCAGGTCGGCGGTTATCCGCTCATACCAGGGCTTCCATTCATTCCATTGCATAAGTTCCTCAATCGGCATGAGATATTTAAACAGTGACAGAGATACGGATGCATGCCCAAGGAACTTCCCCTGCCTGACGGGATAAGGCTGAGCGCGGACCACGGCGCATATTTCCGGGACGATGATACGCTGGCTATCGCGGACCTCCATCTCGGTTATGAGGCCTCGCTGCAGGCGGAACATATCTCGATGCCAAGGTACCAGATCTCACAGATTCTGGAGCGGTTGGACAGGCTCCTGAAGCGGTTTTCTCCGGGCCGCGTAATAATAAACGGGGACCTGAAGCATGAATTCAGCCGCAACATGACCCAGGAATGGGACGAGGTCGAGAGCTTGCTCGACGCACTTGCCGGCGCGGAAGTTACAGTTGTCTGAGGAAATCACGATAACTACCTTGCAACAATACTGGCGAAAAGAGGCATTGAATTTGCCGAATCAGTCACCATTTCCGACGGGGCGGTGACTTTCCGGCACGGCCACAAGGCTCATGCGAAGGCCGAGGGATTAATGGTTTATGCGCATGAGCATCCCGTGGTCAGGTTCAGGGATGAGGTCGGCGCGCATGTCCAACTGCCTTGCTTCCTGTATGACCGGGCAAATCGGTTCCTTCTCATGCCTGCTTTCAGCCCTCTGGCCTCGGGCACAAACGTGATTGCCCCGGGCTCGTCATACATGAACCCGGCGCTCAAGGGGTTTGACATGTCGGAAGCCAGGGTTCTTGCGATACATAAAGGGATAATGGATTTCGGGAAGGTCGGCGGGCTGAGGGAATTCCAGGAAGCGAACGGCACCTATGAAAAATAGAAATACGCGGAAGCAATGCCAGACAGAGATGTCGGATGAGATTTTTGATGCCGCGGTAATAGGCGGAGGCCCAATCGGCGGATTCACCGCGCTGCAGATAGCCAAGGCCGGTTTCAGGGTTGCCGTCATCGAGGAACATATAGCTCCCGGAGAGCCTGTTCAGTGCGCGGGCCTGATTTCCCCGAGGTGCCTGGACATTGCGGATTTCTGCAGGCACACCGTTCTCGGAGAAATGAAAGGCGCAGACATTCACTCTCCGGCTGGGAAACCGCTCAGCATCGGAGGGGACAGAGTCCAGGCACTGGTAATTGACCGGGCGGCTTTTGACCGTGCAATCATCGAACATGCAATTGATTCCGGTGCGGTGTTTATTTCCGGCTGCCGGGTCAAAGACATTGAGAGAGGGCCTGTCCAAAGTGTAGCACTGCCCGGCAAGACCCTTAAGGCCAGACTCATCATCGGGGCTGACGGTGCCAGGTCGGTTTCCGGCCGTTCCCTCGGTCTCGGGAACCCCGAGCGGATTCTGAACGGCTTCACTGCGGATGTGGCCGGCTTGGACATTGAACAGGACCGGGTGAAGGTTTTCTTCGGCAGGAATCTGGCTCCAAACTTCTTCGCCTGGATGATACCGGCCGGCGATGTCACAAGGGTCGGGCTGTGCGTCCGGGATGCAGAGGTACCTGTCCATGCCTATTTCAAAAAACTTTTCAGGGAGGGCCCTGCCGCAGGTATGCTCAGTGAAGGAAGAATCCTGGGGAAGCACTCCGGCATCATTCCACTTGGCACCCTCGAAAAAACCTTTACAGAGGGCGGCATGGTTGTGGGAGACGCTGCAGGCCAGGTCAAAGCAACCAGCGGCGGGGGAATCTACCCGGGGCTGGTGTGCGCGGGGCTTTGTGCCAAAACTGCTACAGAAGCGCTCGGAGAGGACAATCTCTCCGAGGGCAGTCTGGCCGTATACCAGGAAGCCTGGACCCGCAACATCGGGGACGAACTGAAAAAAGCCATGATGATGCACAGGATATTCTCGAACATGGATGACAGAGAATTGGAGGATGTCTTCGGAATGCTCTCCAACCCGGATATACTGGACACCGTCAACCGTGTTGGGGACATAGATTACCCCTCAAGGCTCGGATGGCTCCTGCTCAGAAAGGAGCCGGGATTCCTCAGATATGCGGGAAAATTCCTCAGGCACGGCATATTAGATCTGTAATCTGGCCATAAGGTAAAAGTAATAAATACATCCTGCCCCTATTCAATACGGATGACGATAGAAGCATCGGTTAAGCGCCTCATAGAGTTGGGCATTGACCTCGGGACCAAGGATGCGGTCAAGAGCACGCTTGAGGCCTTGGGCGCGGATACCGATTACGTGGATGAGATATACGTCAGCCTGAAAAATCATCTGAATCAGAAAACTTTTGCCGCTGTCCCGCCCGGGGAACGCGCCCTGTTCATTTCGCACTGCCTCAGGAACCTGGAGGTCTGCAAAGCAGAGATGTCTGACGACGGATACATCTGCAAGAGGTGCGGGGGATGCGACATTGCCCCCATAATTGCTGAAGCCGAGAAACTGGGCTACAGGGTCTTCATCGTGCCGGGGGGCAGCATGGTGTTCAAGCTTGCAGAGAAGTACAAACCGAAAGCATGCTTCGGTATTGCCTGCTATTACGAACTCGAAGAGGCAATATCAAAACTGGCCATAGCAAAAATACCCACCAGGGCGGTTCCTCTCAGCAAGACAGGATGCATCAATACAAAAGTTGATGTCGAAAGGGTCATCAGGACACTGCGCATTTGACGGATTTCATTTTTGTTCTATGATATCTGTCAACCGCTTCGTGAATTCCAGTGTCCCGCAGCTTCCGCCTATGTCCTTGGTCCAGTTATCCCTGACAGAGTAGCATTCCTTCACGGATTCCTTTATCAGATTCGCTTTCTCCGGCATTCCCAGATGGCTGAGCATCATTGCCGCTGACAGGATGCAGCCGGTCGGGTTTGCCGCGTCCTTCCCGGCGATTTCCGGCTCTGAACCGTGAACCGGTTCGAAAAGGGCGTTGGTTTTACCGATGTTGGCCGAGGGACAGAACCCCAGTCCGCCGATGAGCCCGCCGGCTTCATCGGAGAGTATATCGCCGTAGAGGTTGAGCGTGACTATGACATCGAACCGGCCCGGTTCTTTGCAGAGATACATCGCGGCGGTATCGACAAGGACATCCTCGCTTCTTATCTTGTTATAGAAAGCGTAATTGACCGCTGTCCCGTAGAACAGTTTCTTGAACATTTCGTCCGAGGTCCGAAGCACATTGGCCTTGTGGACGCAGGTGACCTTCCGGCGGTTGTTGTCTGTAGCGTATTTGAATGCATAGTCAATAATCCTCTGGCATGCTGACTCCGACACGATCCTCTCAGTTATCACCGTGTTGTGCTCGACCTCGCGCTCGAGCGCATGGTAAAGACCCTCGGAGTTCTCCCGCACTATGACGATGTCCAGAGGGACAAGGCAGAAGGCCGGGTTGTAGCACAGGGCGGGCCTGATGTTCGCATACAGGTCAAGGTTCCACCGGAGCATCAGCAGAGGAGAGACATAATCCCGACGCTTGGGTGAAATCAGTGTGCCGAAGAGGATGGCATCCGATTCAGTGGCCAACCCAAGGGTTTCCTGGGTTATGTAAACGCCGTTCTTCTCGAAAGAGCCGATGCCCACGACGGCCTCCTCGAATTTCAGGGGCGCGTCAACTGCGGTGAGAATATCAGTGGCCGCCGAAACAACTTCCGGACCGATGCCGTCCCCCGGTATAACGCAGACCTTGTGCATGGTATGGCCTACTTGGACCTGGTGGTTTTCCTGGTGGTTGTCCTGGTTGTTTTCTTGATGGTGCCGGCCGGTGTCACAGAATACTCCGGGGGCGAAGTGATCAATTGGGGCTGCCTGGAGGCCATCTCGGAATCTACATATGTCCGGACAAAGTCCTTCAGATCCTTCTCCAGGACATTCAGTTTGCCTTCGAGAGCTTTGAACTCCGACTTCTGACTCTTGCCGGATTCCTTTGTCAGGCCGGTAACCGAGCGCTCCAGTTCAGTGACGCGCTCATTCAGGTTGTAAGTCCTCTTGCTGTCCCGAAACACGGTTTCCTTTATTTCCTGCGAGAGGGCCACGTCGTTCTTGACAGCCTCGAATTCTTTTTCGAGGGTGGCCAACTTGCGGGATGTTTCCTTCATAATCTCCTTCATCTCGGAAAGAGTGTCATCCAGGTCCTGAGCGCTGTTGCTCCTTTCAAGGAATTTAATTTTGGCTGAGGCCTCCTTCATGCCCC
>JAQVMG010000005.1 GCA_028703755.1 Thermoplasmata archaeon
CCCACAAGGCCGTTTCGGAGCTCCGGTTGTTACCGATGTAGGCCATATCATCACCCGCGACCGCAAGCGTGATGTTCACATTCACAGCATTGTCCGGACCGTTGTTCGTGATGTTGACGTAAATGTATGCCGGTTCCCCCATCTGGGCATATGTGGAAGGAGACGAACTCAAAGTCAGCGTCAGATCCGCGGAGGGTATGGACATTGGCCCGATGGCTTGGAGGAACGGATAGGTGTTGGTCTCGTAGATGCCCCATGTGTTCGTGAAATTCCAGTTCATGAATGTGGCTTTCAGCATCATGTCCTCGGTGTTCTTGCCTGTACCCCTATCGCTTGCTGTCTGGTTTGATGTCTGGTTGTCCCAGAAACAGTCAGTATATGCCGTTGTTGTCCCGGGCATAAAATATTCGCCAAGGAATCCGCCTACATCGCCTAGCGCGGTGACCTGGCCGACACTGTAGCAGTCCTCGACAATCTGGCCCGTACCGGCTTCCTGCCCTATGAACCCGCCGACGAAGTAATTCCCGGCAACATCGCCCCATGAATAGCTGTTTCTTATGTTTCCATAGTTACTGCCCACGAACCCGCCGATCTGCTGTTTGATACCTCCGATGCCGATGACATCGCCGTAAGCCACACACTTCTCAACGTCGTAAGAGTTGTCTCCGATGAAGCCGCCCACCATGATCGCGCCTTGCACAGTTGTATGAGATATGCTGAGCATTACAGAGCTCTGGCTGCTTCCGAACAGGCCGCCAACGTATTGGTAGCCAGTAACCTGACCCCAGGCCGCGCCTTCCGATGCCAGGGTGCCCATGTGAGTTCCGGCAAGGCCGCCGACAAATGCATTCCCATTGACTACAATATTCGTGCTGGCATTAATGAGATTCGCGTTGAAATATACCTCACCCACGAGACCGCCCACATTATCATGCCCCTGGATAGTGCCCTGGGAACCGCAGTTAATAACGCTGCCCTCCATCCTTCCGACCAGCGCACCTACATAATCATATCCGGTTATATCCGCAGTTCCCATTTCCAGATTGCTTATCTCGCCGTTCGTGGCCCCGAACAGACCGACATAGTTGGCAGTGGATTTGATGTAAAGGTAGCCTATAATGTTTCCTTGGCCGTCCAGGGAGCCGACGAATTTACTGGCCGAAGAACCGACCGGAGAAAAACCTTTCCCGCTGGTAGCATTGGTGCCCCACATCTCTTTAGATACCTTGGTGTCACTCATATCTATATAATTCTCAATAGTGTAGTCGGCACTGAGGTTCATTGCCATGAGCTGGAGCTGGTGGCTGTTGGTTATTTCATTGTCCCACTCCATGCGGAGGAACGGCCGTGTGAATCCGTCAGCCATCCACCAGACTGCAGCGAAGTCCCATCCGGCGCCGGCGAACGTTGCCTCTGTTATCATCTGGGCTGTTGCGAAGCCTGTTTCTGAACCGACACTGGTCGCTATCCCGGATGTTGTTGTGTCCCAGAAGCAGTTCACCTCAACGCCCAACCCCCCACCGTCGGAGCTGATAAGTCCGCCGATTGGCGCCGGTCCGGAGACTGGCCCGGAGGCGTAGCAGTTCGATATCGTAGCCATGCTGACACCGACGAGCCCACCGACACGGTCACTTACTGATGAGGAAACTTCACCTGTCGCATAGCAGTCTGTGATGTTTGATGTTGTGTCTTCAAGCACTCCCACAAGTCCGCCGCTCAGGCCCGTGCTATCCACATCGCCGATAGCGTAACATTCACTGACTTCATAATTAGTAGAGCCCAGCAGCCCGCCGCATCTTGTGCCTCCGTCAACATTCCCTGTCGCATAACATCTGTAAATTACGCAGTTCTGGTAGCTTCCGTCGCCGACCGTGCCAACCAGGCCGCCAACCCTGTAAACGTTCTGCGGGCTGCTGACATCGCCTGTGGCGTGGCTGTCGCGGATTATGTCCCCTCTGAAATATCCGACGAGTCCGCCAAGGTATCCCCAGCCCGTGACATATCCCGTCGCGTAGCTGTCGAAGGTCGAGGATACGAAAGACTGCTCTCCCACGAGGCCTCCGATGTTCATCCCGGCGCTTGTGTTTGTGCTGACAGCACCGGTCGCGTGGCACCTCGTGATGTTCTCGTACCACATACGCCCGACGAGTCCGCCGATTCCGTGCAATTTTCCGATCACCGAGCCAGATGCGGCGCAGTCCGTTATCGGCTTCCAGGATTCGCCCACAAGGCCCCCGACGTATCCGTTGCCGGAGACACTTGCGCTGCTGCTGCAGTTGTGCAATCCGACCGCACTGCCGAGGAATCCGACGAGTCCGCCTGTTCCGTTGCGCCCGGCTACGATGCCCGAGACGGCAGCGTTGAACACCTGACCAGTGGGAGCATAGACTGTGCCCACAAGGATTCCGGTCGAGTCATATCCAGTAACCGCTGCATTGTCCACAGTGACATTGGAAATCATCGCACCAAGCCCGATGTTGCCGAAGAGACCCACGCTGGTTGTGAACGGTCTGTTGATGTAAAGCCCGGTTATCCTGTGCCCTTGCCCGTCGAATGTCCCATTGAACCTCGCCATCGTGACGCCTATCGGGTTGAACCCCTGCCCCCCGTTCCAACCGGCCGTGGCTGAGGCGTCGATGTCATTGCCCAGCATGTAATGCGCGTTAAGATTTCCTGACATTGCCTGCAGGTCCAGCACATCGGTGATTATGTACGGATTGCCGATGCTTCCATCTCCGCCACCGAAGGTTCCGCCTCCCAGTGGCGAAACAGGAGTAACTTCAGCGGACGATACAACTGATAACACGCTCAATGGCGTCGCAATCATAATCATTGCCAGCAGAAATGCGGTCAACTGTTTCATAGAGCTTCCCTCGAATATTTGTGATATGGAATTATCTCATGTTATAAATAAACTAACTTTTCCTTCTGTATTTGTACTCAATAGCACAACCGCCCTCGAAACTCACCATGCACGGCCCGACGGGATTGGAGGGGTTGCAGACCTTCCCGAACAGCGGACAGTCCTGGGGTTCAATCTCGCCCCTGAGCACGTCGCCGCATTTGCAGCCCGGCGGTTCATCGTACTCGCGGGTGTAAACAGGAGCCAGGATGTCGGAATATTTCTTCCGCGCGTCCCATTTGGCATACTCTGGCCTGAGTTTCAGCCCGGTGCCCGGGAGCACCGGAAATCCCCGCCACTTCACGTCGCACGGCTCGAAGACATTCGCCATGGCAGCCTGGGCCTTCAGATTTCCCTCAGGAGAAACAGCCCTGGTGTAGGCATTCTCCACTTTTGCCTCGCCGTTCTTTATCTGCCGTGCCAGAAGATAAACGCCCATCAGCACGTCGAGCGGCTCGAAGCCGGCGATGGCCTGCGGAATTTTGTAATCTTTTGAAAGGAAATCGTACATCTTTGATCCGGTGATGACGCTCACATGGCCCGGTTCGAGAAGGCCCTGTATCTCAACCTTGCCGGATGTAACCAGTATCCTCAGGGCTTCGGGAATCGTGCGATGGCAGCACAGTACCGAGAAGTTCTTTGGCGGCTTGCCGAGAAGTATGCTGGCTGTTGCCGGTGCGGTTGTCTCGAATCCTACTGCGATGAAAACAACGTCATTCTCAATTTTCTCAGCAAGTTCTATTGCCTCGTTTATTCCGTATACGATTCTCACGTCCGCGCCTTTGCCTTTTTCTTTCAGCAAAGAACCGGATTCCGAAGGGACTTTCAGCATGTCGCCGAAGATGGCGATTGTCTTGCCGGCTCTGGCCAAGGCCAGTGTCTCCTCTATCTCCTGCGGCGTGGTCACGCACACCGGGCAGCCCGGTCCTTGCCTCACTTCCACGCCGACTTGGGTCAGCATGTCGATGAGGCCGTGCTTCACCAGCGTGTCCTGATGTGTGCCGCAGACATGCATAATGCGTATCTGCTGGTCCATGTCCCTGATTTTGGAGATTATCTTCTCTGCCATTGCGCGGTCGCGGAGCTCGAACATCAGTCCTCGACCTCCATCCGGAGATTCTTCACGATGCAGTCCCTGCCCTTCAGGACCTCTACCGGACCCTGGCATTTGGGGCACTGGAAGACAGGCGAGCCAAGGTGACCGAGTGACGTGTCCTCTACCGTCAGCGGTCCGGAATAATCGCATTTCCTGCATTTGACCTGGGCCGGAACAGTGATGATATTCAATCCATCCGGTTCGATGCCCCTCTCATTTTCGGCCAAGGCCCTGAAGCCGAATCTGAGGGATTCATGCGACAGAAAGGAGAGCTCGCCCACTTCAAGTTGGACTTCGAGAACCCTGCTGGCCTTCGCCTTCTCCATCTCGGACTTGACCAGTTCCATGATGCTGGCAATGACAGAAAATTCATGCATCCGGGAATCCCCCGGTATTGAGCATCTCGTTCCAGAGGGCGATAGTTTCCATGGCTTCTGCTTCCGACAGGACCTGTATTGCGAAGCCCGCGTGCACCAGGACGTAATCTCCGACGCGAACTTCCACAAGCGAGATGTTGGCGCTGTTCACAACGCCCTCTCCGTATTGGATTTTTGCCTTGTCGCCGGTAATTTCTATCACTTTACCTGGTATTGCCAAGCAGATGGTAACCGCCTCCTGCGATCTGACCGAAGCTGATGCCCCCGTCACCGTTGGGTACTCTGCTGTGGGTTATGAGTTTTACCCCTCTTTCATCCAATTTCATTTTCAGAATGTCATTTATCGCAAGGTTGTATGAAACCCCGCCTGTGAAACCCAAAGAATCGCTCGGGCCGGCGGCATCCACCAGGCCGCTGAAAAGGGCGTCTGTAAATGACCTGGCAATATCCGCCTTGGCTTTCGCGGTGAGATTTTTCCCGACCGGCGCAATTTCAGCAAGTTGGCTGAAAATGCCGAGCGTATCCACAACCCCATTGGCCACAGCCGCAGTGAAATCATGCTTCACACTCCCCCTCCGAATGTACGGTTCCAGCACCATGGCTGGCTCCCCGTCGTAGGTCATGGCTTCGCATATCCCGAGCCAGCATGAGAGCGCGTCCAGAACCCTGCCTGTGCTGCTTGTCTTTACGGATTTCTTCATCATGCCCCGAAGGACTTCCGCTTCCTTCCCCGTGAAGTATGGCTGTTCCATGTTAAGCATTTCGGCAATCGCAAAGACAACCCGCTTCGGGTCCTCGACTGCCCTGTCGCCGCCGAGGAGCGGGATGTAGGCCAGATGCCCTTTTCTTTCGAACCTGCCGACTTTTACATCGAGGACTTCCCCGCCCCAGACCTGGCCGTCGGTGCCGTAGCCGGTGCCGTCGCAGGAAAGAACTTTGAGGCTGTCAAGTGAATGTTCTGCCATCAGGCCGAACGCATGTGCTGCATGATGCTGAATCTCGATTGCAGGCACCTCCCATTCCTCAGCCAGGCGCTTTCCGACACCTCTGCTGGAGTATTTTGGGTGCATGTCCGTGATGACCGCTTCAGGTTTCGCGATGCCGTGGAGTTTCATCAGATGCTTTATCGCTTCCTCAAGGAAGACCGATGTCTCGTAACGGCTTATGTCCCCGATGTGCTGGGTCATAACCGCCTTCCCGCCGACGGATATGGCCCCTGTGCAGTTCATATCCCCTCCCACTGCGACCAGTTCCCCGTCATGCGGAATGGGAATAGGCTCGGGAACATGGCCTCTGGATTTTCGCACAAAGAACGAACCGTGCGAATGAGCCAGTACGACCGAATCGTCCGTACGGTTGATTATCCTCCGATTGTGAAGCAGGAAAACATCCGCGCTCAGCCTGGCAATCTCGCTGTCATGGATTGCCATGGGTTCGCCAGGCAGGTTTCCCGAGGTCATGATGATGGCATCGGTTTTCAGGCGCCTGAAAAGAATGTGATGGAGCCCGCTGTAAGGCAGGTAAAGACCGATCCTGTCGAGGCCCGGCGCAGTGTCCTCCAGCGCCTTGTCCCTCCGGTCCAGCAGGACTATGGGTCTTGCCGGCGAGGTAAGCATCTTTTCGCCGGCCTTGGTGATGCTGGCATACTTTCTTGCAGTTTCCAGGTCTCTGACCATCACGGCAAGAGGTTTCTTCGGTCTCTTGAACCGCACCCTAAGGGCTCCGACAGCCGACGGAACGCAGACAATGTGGGTTCCGCCCCAGCTCTTGACCGCGCCGATCTTCCCTGCCTCAACAGCCATTGCGAAAAGCCCAATCGGGTCGTTGGTCGGCAATCCTTCCAGCCTGTATTGAGGGCCGCAGTCAGGGCAGGATGTTGTCTGGGCATGAAATCTTCTGTCCAGGGGGTCGGAATACTCCCTGGCGCATGTCGGGCACATCGGAAAATCAGACATCGATGTGAACGGTCGGTCATATGGCAAATCCGAAATCACCGAGAATCTGGCATCGCAGTTCGTGCAGTTAATAAAGGGGTATCCGGTTCGTCTGTTCCCCGGATTCAGGAGTTCGCCGAGGCAGTCATCGCAGATGGCCGAATCCGGCGGCAGCGGTGAGGCGCGCTGGCCGGTGCCGCTCTTGATTATCTGAAATCTCTCTTTCGGAGCTGGGCAATCGGCCGCTTCAACGCTGTCGATGCGGGCCAGCGGCGGCAACGCCTTTTTCAAGGCCTTTATGAAAACATCCGCATCGCCGTCAATAACGATTTCAACATCCGAACCTGTGTTCTGGACATGGCCCTTCATGCCCATTGACGCGGCCAGTCGGAAAACAGTCGGCCTAAATCCGACGCCCTGCACTATGCCTTTCACGGCGATTCTGGGCATGCTCCCCTCACAGTCCCATCGCTTTCAGCAACTCTTCAATGCCCGTGCCCTGCCTGGCATCGGTGAATATGACCGGCACGTGAGGGTTGATTCGCGCCGCATCCTTTTTGAGAATCTCAGGGTCAACTTCCATGATATCGGCCAGACCAATCTTGTTCACTACCAGTATGTCGGAACTGCCCATCAGGACCGGATGCTTGCGCACCATATCATCGCCTTCGGTCACGGAAACCATGGTGATGCGCTTCCGGCTGCCCAGCGGGAAATCCGCCGGGCAAACGAGATTGCCCACATTCTCAATGAACAGAACATCAATGCTGTTCAGGTCGAGCTTCTCAAGCGCATGGTCCACCATGTGCGCGTCCAGGTGGCATTCCTTTCCTGTGTTTACGTTGACGACCTTCATGCCGTGTTTTTTGAACCGCCGGTAATCGTCGTCCCCCGCAACGTCGCCTGCGATTGCGGCACATCTCAGCCCCCTGCTGTGAAGGATATCAGCCAGTTTCTCAATCAGCAGTGTTTTTCCGGAGCCGATGGCTCCCAGAAAATCGAAAGACTTAATCCTGTGTTTCTCAAGCAGGGCGGCGTTGTCCTCCGCTATGCGTCTGTTTGCAGCCAGGATGTCAGCGCCAAGTTCCACATCGCATACCTTGTGCATGTTATCAGTGTAACAAATGGCCGTCATTATTTAAGACTTTACCTAAAATTAAGAAAATTGAAAGGAGGGGCGGCAGAACTGCCGCCCCATTGCTCTCTTACTGCTCCGGTCCGAGGGCGTCCCTGTGCTTCCTGACCCTCTTGCCCTTGGTCACGGATCTCTTGCTGACCATTATCGCATAAGCCAGTGCAAACAGCATAAGGCCGATGCCCGCAACCACGGCTATGAACATGCCTGGGTCTCTCTCGAAGCTTATTGCGCCGATGTTGTATTTGACGATTATCGGCACTATGAGGACCGCCACCAGGTTGATGACCTTCACCATCGGGTTGAGCGCAGGTCCGGCAGTGTCCTTCAGCGGGTCGCCGACAGTGTCGCCGATGACGCTGGCCTTGTGGGCATCCGAGCCCTTGCCGCCGTAGTGCCCGTCCTCGACGTACTTTTTCGCGTTATCCCAGGCGCCGCCTGCGTTTGACATGAATACTGCCATCAGCTGGGCAGAGAGAATCGCCCCTCCGAGGAATGCTCCGAGCGCAACTTCGTTGAATATGAGGCCTACGATAATCGGAGTAAGAACTCCAAGCAATGCCAGCCCGACCAGTTCCTTCTGGGCTGCCTTTGTGCATATGTCGACCGGGGTGGCGTAGTCCGGCTTGGCCGTGCCTTCCCAGAGACCCTTTATCTCCTTGAACTGGCGCCTCACTTCATAAACAATCAGGCTTGCCGCCTTCTCCACCGCCCTGATGCACATAGAACTGAACAGGAACGGTATCGCACCGCCGATTAGCAGTGCCGCGAAGAATATGGGTGTGCTGATGACCACATGGCCAGTAATCTCAGAGCCTTCCACTGTCAGCAGGTCGCTTCCCGCATCAGCCGCACGGACGATGTAGTCCATGAACAGGCTCACAGCCGCAATCACAGCGGAACCGATTGCGATTCCCTTTGTGATGGCCTTTGTGGTGTTGCCGACTGCGTCCATGTCTGCCATCCTCTGCCTTGCTTCGGGCTCGAGATTGCACATCTCGCCAATGCCGTTCGCGTTGTCTGCGATCGGCCCGAAGGTGTCCATGGAAATCGTGTTGCCTGTGAGGGTGAGCATTCCAATGCCGCATAGCGAAACACCATATGCCACCAGGAACGGTTGGTCAGTCGGGAATATTATCGCAGAGGAAACCATCGCGCCAACAATGACAAACAGGGCCCAGACGCTGCTCTCCATGCCGGATGCGAGGCCGCTCAGGATTGTGGTGGCTGCTCCGGTCTTTGTTGATTCGGCGATTTCCAGGACCGGCTTGTTGTGGGTTGAGGTGAAGTATTCGGTCAGGTAATTCAGGATTAGCGCCATTACGATTCCCGCGCCTGTGGCAAGTGCGAATTTCAAGCCGATATTGCTCACATCAAAGTATCCCACGTCCTCGCTTGCCCCCTGCACCCAAAGCAGTGCCAGGACAATGAACCCGCCGATAGATATTGCCGCCGAAAGCCCATAGCCCCGGTGAATGGATTTCATCACATCCTCGGATTCGGATTTTGATTTGACCGCATAGGTTCCGGCGATCGAGGCAATGACTCCGACAGCCCTGACGAGCAGCGGGAAAACCACAGCAATGTACTGCATATCCGGGTTTCCGGCAAAAGCCGCAAGACCCAGTATCATTGCGGAAACCATCGTGACTTCGTACGATTCGAAAATATCTGCGGCCATTCCGGCGCAGTCGCCAACATTGTCGCCCACATTGTCGGCGATAACTGCGGCGTTCCTCGGGTCATCCTCGGGAATGTTCTTCTCGACCTTTCCGACGAGATCTGCACCTACATCAGCGGCTTTGGTGAAGATTCCGCCGCCGACCCTCATGAACAGGGCGATGAGCGTTCCTCCGAAACCGAAACCGAGCAGAACTTCAGGTGCATGAACATCGTAAATCATGAAAATTACTACACCGCCAAGCAGGCCAAGACCGTCTGTCATCATGCCGACTATGGTTCCGGTCCTGTAGCCGATTGTCACGGCTTCCCTAAGGCTCTTTCTCGAGGCCTGGGCGACTCGCACGTTGGCTCTCACTGCCATCATCATGCCGAAGTACCCGACAGCGGCAGAGAAACTTGCGCCCATGAGGAAAGCCATCATCCTTCCGACAGACACAAGCATCCACTCTCCCTCGGTGTTTCCGTCGGCAATCCATTCCTCCGGCTGACCGGCGTAAGCGGTCAGGAAGAGTGCAACCGACAGGATGGCAATGACTACTGCCACTGTTTTAAGCTGTCTCTTCAGGTATGTTTCCGCGCCTGTCTGGATGGCTTTGGAGACCTCCTGCATTTGCTCCGTGCCGACATCCTGCTTCATGACGAACACTTTCAGCAGGAGTGCGTATACCAATCCGGCGATGGCTACGAAAAATGTTATCCACAATGCGATTATTTCAAAGTCTGTTGCGCCTTCTAGGAACATCTGTTCACATCCCATACATCCGGTCAACCCGGATGCGGGGGTGATAGCATTTCGATATTAAAATGTAAGGTATTCATATAAAAAGACAGGTATTGCAAACATAACAGTAATGGCATCTGTCCAGCGCTTCAAAGCGCAACCGTGCGGATGGGCAGATATTAATATCCGCGGGAATATATGGGTATCCGTGGTTCGATGAACAAGATAAAGACATACATTGACGGCTTTGACGAAGTTTTGGACGGCGGGATCCCCGAAGGCCACGTGGTGCTCATATGCGGCACGCCAGGCACAATGAAGACTTCCGTTGCCTACAGCATAATGTATGAGAATGCCAAGAACGACGGGCGGAAAGGGCTGTACATCTCCCTCGAAGAAAGCTATGAGGGACTGAAGGGTGCGATGCTGGACCTCAATATGGCAGACATAGACCAGCTTCCTGTCTTCATGATTGACGTCGGCAGGATAAGGAAAGCACATGCAGAGCAGGAACTCAGCAAGGGATGGCTCGAGATACTCACCAATTACATTCAGAAGCGCGTCGAAGCCGATGAGTTCGACATAATCGTCATCGACTCGATGGCTGCCCTCTACTCGCTCTCGCCGCTGAAGAATCCGAGGGCAGACCTGTTCCATTTCATGAGGTTCCTGAAGGAGCTTAATACCAACGTTTTCCTGATTTCCGAGATAAGCCACGGTTCGACAAGCCTTGTCGCCAACGATGAGGATTTCCTCGCTGACGGCATAATCCACTTAACGATGCATGAGGCAGGCGAGAGCGATGTCCAGCTGAGAATAAATTGCATAAAGATGAGGCGCACCAAGCACCAGCGCGGCTGGTACCGGCTCATGCACACCGGCAAGAAGTTCACGGTGACCCCGATAATATCTGACTGAACAAAATCCGGTAAGGTTAATGATTTGTCGGCTCATTATTCGGAGATTTCTTCCTTAATTTCATCAAGGATGGGTTTCGGCTTTTTGGCAGCCTTGGTTTTTGCCGGTTTCTTTGCTGCGGGTTTTTTCGCCGCGGCCTTCTTCTTCGGCGCCGCAGCTTTTTCAGGGGCGCCTTCCTTCTTGCCGTACCTTGCCTCTTTTGCCTTCTTGTATTTGTTAATCCTGTCCCTGTTGGCCTTGCAGTCCATGTTCAGGCAGACCTCTACGGGCCGGCGCCTGTTCATGACCATCTTGACCTGCGGCCCACCGCATTTCTTGCACGGTTCCGCATGAGGCAGGATTGAACCGAACTGCGGCAGCGGATATGTGTTCTCGCAATCCGGGTAGGCGTTGCATGCCATGAATCTCTTCCCGCGTTTGGATTTCCTCATGACGAGAGAACCCTTTCCGCATTTCGGGCAGATGCCCATCTGATTCTGGTTCTTCAGAGCCTCGTTGACCTCTTTTTTGATGTTCTCCCTGTGAGCCATCAGAATATCGAGGCTTTTCCCAAGCATCTCCTGCGACTCAAGGACGACCGATTCCTGCTCTTTCCTGCCCTCGGCTATCTCGTTCATGTCCTCCTCAAGCTTGCTGGTCATATCGGTCCTGGCAATCTGTTCCGCATTGTCTTCCAGGGCGACGACAATCGCCCTGCCGGATGCTGTCGGCCTGATGTGGCCGCCCTGCACATACCCGCGGTCGAAGAGCTTCTGGACAATCTCGTGCCGCGTGCTCTTCGTTCCCAGCCCCAGCTTCTCCATGTCCCTGATCAGTGTTCCCTGGGTGTAACGCTTCGGGGGCTCGGTCTTGCCCTCCCTTCCGCGTATGCTGACTATGTTGATTTCCTCGCCTTTTGCGAGTTCGGGGATGAACACGTCGGTGAATTTGATATACGGGTAATAGGCCTGCCAGCCGCTCTCGAGGGTCTCATGCCCCTGTGCTATGAACGCCTCGCCGCCGATGTCGAACGTTGCCTCGCTCCTCAGGACCTTGGCGTTCGGCCCCAGCGTGGCCAGGAATCTCCTTACTACGAGCTCGTAAATCTTCCAGCCGTCGCCCTTGACGGTGTCCCTGCTGGCTGCATCCACCGGGTGAATAGGCGGATGGTCGGTTGTCTGCTTCGAGCCTCTGGACGGGTGGAGCTTCTCCTGAGAGAGAATCTCATTGACTTCCTTGGAGAACTCGCTGTTTGCAAGTTTTCCCAGTATCATTTTAAGCGGAAGGGTCGGCGGATAGACTGTGTTGTCTGTTCTCGGATAGCTAATCAGCCCGTCATTGTAGAGGCTTTCGGCAATGGACATTGCCCTTGCAGCGGAGAAGCCTATCCTGCTGGCTTCGGCAAGAAAAACGGTTGTGTTGAACGGTGCGGGCGGGCGCTCGATGCCCTCCTCCGCCTTGGATTCTGTCACCTTGGCAATCTTCGCCTCTCTGATTCTGTTGAATACTTCATCAGCCTCGTTCTTCACCCAGAACAGCCCATGCGAGTGCCTTGCAAAGAAATGCCGCCTTTTCTCGAGGTCAGCGATGATCTCCCAGAACGGTTTGGGCAGGAATCCTTCAATCTCCTTTTCCTTGTCAACAACAAGTGCCAGGGTGGGGCTTTGCACCCTTCCCACCGAGAGGAAGTCCGAACCGAGCTTTCCGGTGGCGGTTGACATGAACCGTGTGAGCACCGCGCCCCAGGCCAAATCAACAATTTGGCGTGTCTCCGCGGCCTTGGCAAGATTGATATCCAGTTCAATGAGATTTTCAAAAGCCCGGTAAATCTCGGGGCCGGTGAGGGCGCTGAACCTTGCCCTCTTGATAACAACATCAGATTTCAGGCCCAGGGCCGTGACAGCTTCTGCGCCTATCAGTTCACCTTCCCTGTCAAAATCGGTGGCGACTATAATCCTGTCCGCTTCCTTGGCGAGGTCCTTTATCGCGCTGAGAATCCATGGCGCGGTCGAGATCTTCTGCGGCTGTGTGGTCACCATCTCCTTCAGATGGTCGATGTTCCAGTTTTTGTACTCCTTCGGGTAATCAAGATTCATTATGTGGCCTCTGAGTCCCACAACAAGGCATTCCGTCCCGTCCCAGGGAAACCTGAAGACCTGGACGCGGTTGTAGTATGTCTTCATGTACTTGCCTTTGGAGAGAAATGTAGCCACTCTCTGGGCCGCATTGTTCTTCTCGCAGATGACCAACGTCGCCATGGATTCGCTGCATGGAAGCATGATATAATAATCTTAGTATGCTCGCAATGCTCTCAAACTCACCATGCCCCGTCTGAATATTATCTAATATTATCTGGAGGGCGGGGATGTATCTAAATCGACATACGACCCGGGGATGAGGTGGGTGCACTCATTCAGATTTAATGCTGGCTCGGTTAAAAAAAATCCTCTCAGAGGTCCAAACACTGCCCTTCCTTGGGTACATGGACCTTGAAGCCGTCCTCGCGGAGGTCGTTGGCGAGAACGACCCTGTTGTCCCCGTGGCAGAGCACTACGTCCTCAGGGGAACAGGCCTTGATGAATTTTATCAGTTCGTTATGGTCCGCATGGGCAGAGAAGTCATAGAAGCCCAGTTCGCACTGGATCTTTTCCGGTTTACCGGCCAGCATCAGCTCACCGCTGTCCATCAGCATGCGGCCGTTCGTGCCCTCGACCTGGTATCCTGTTAGAAGGACAGCGCTGTTCCGGTCATTCTTTCTTTCTGAGATGAATTCCAGCACCGGCCCGCCGTCAACCATCCCGCTTGTCGTGATTATCACATTCGCGCCTGCAGCCAGCCTCTTTCTGTCGCCTGGATTGCGGATGACCATGGTCTGGCGCATTGCGTCGCTCAGTCTCTCGGGAGCGCGCAGATAATCGGGCATGCTCAGGTAATGTCTGTTTACCGCCCATCCCATGCCGTCCAGCATTATGTTGAAGCCAGAGTTCATGAGTGTCATCATCATCTCCTGGGTTCTGCCCACTGCGAAAGCAGGCACTATGGCAAGGCCTCCCCTCTCCACGACCTCCCTTGTCTTGTTCAGGAAATGCCTCTCTGTCTCCGCTCTGGGCGGGTGGTCCCTCCCTGAGTACGTGCTTTCGATGACAAGGACATCGCACTTGACAGGTTTCGCACCGGTCACGAGATTTGAATCCAGGGTGTTGATGTCCCCTGTGAAAAGTAGATCCCTGCCTGCCTTTACTTCGAACATAGCCGCGCCCGGTATATGGCCGGCCGAATGCAGCGTGACATCTATCCCGCCAACATCCAGTATGTCTCCGAAACCGGCGCTCTGGAAATGCTTCTTTAAGACCTTGACGTCGCCTTTGTCGTAAGGCGCCGGGTATCCCTCAAGCGATGAGACCTTCACGCTGTCCTCTAGAAGCATGGTGCCCACAACGATGGTGGGAGGCGTTGCAATCACATCCATCCCGTAATTGAGGCACAGCCAGGGAATCATCCCGGAATGGTCTATGTGCGCATGGCTCAGGAAAGCCACGTCCACTGCCGGCGGTTTCATCGGATATTTCGGCGGCTTCGAAGGAGTGAGCCCGCAGTCGAACAGCATGCGCACTCCCTTGTCCTCAACGTGTGCGGACAAACTCCCGACCTCGCTTGCGCCACCCAGCAATGTTAGCTTCATTATCAGGGAGAATGCACCCTTCATTTTAATAATTATGCCATACGAGTAATCTCCGCACCGTAATCTCAGAAGGGAGTGGGTTGAATGCGCATTTCAGTTAATGCAAACAAAGCATTCGACGATGGTGCGGCATTATTACTGCTGTCAAATCAAGCACTAGCAACACCCAGATTGCCAAAGACTGCAAACTGGCACCGACCCTCCCTACCATGCCTCGGCTGCCTATTGCATTTTATACCCAAGGCCGGGGTTGTGGCCAGGTTTTTGGAACCTGGCTGATGACGATTAAGTTCATCCTTAGAAAACCTCGCCTGACCGAAGGGAGGGCGGGGATGTATGGACATCGGCATTCAACTCGGCGCCGAGTCCCACTCAACCACATAGATTTTCGAGCAGGGAGCCCGAATTTTCTTGTTTACTGAATATTTTTCTTTTGGAGGGCGACCCAGCGCAGAAAATCTAAAAAGAAAAATACTCCCGTGGAAGGTGTTGACATCGACATACAACTCGGCTCCAGGGCTGCTGTACCAATCTGACCGTCATCGAAAACCTGGCCATAACAATCCTTTTAAACATGAGAATCTTTATGGAGTCCATGGGTGAAGGCCTCCTGGCGTTTCTCGAAAAACTGCCGCTGCAGACCGATGACGGCGGCAGCGACATGGTATGCACCTACCTGGTCATACTGGCAGTGATCCTTCTCATACTTTACATCGCCCTGTTCCTGTACAACAGGATGGTGGTCGGCAAGAAGGTCCGCCAACATCCCTGCAAGTACTGCGGACACATGGTTAACGCGGTATCCCAGTGCTGCTCAGCCCCTGTCGAGGAGAGGTTCATGGCCGGGCGCTGCTCAAAATGCGGGAAGGCCACAAGGACTGTATGTGCAACCTGCAAACGTGAACTTTATTGATTCAGTAATGCTCATGGCCGATGGATTTTATCTCGCCCGACCTGAGAAGCATATGTTGGACCTCCAGCATCTGGCACGGATGGTATCTCTGCTTCGCGGTCCTCAGCCCCTCGATACCCAGGTCCGACTGCCTGTTGATGAATTCATGGTTCTCCGCAAGTAGCTTCGCGCTCTCGTTGTTAATCGCCTGGTAGAGCCCCTCGAAGCTGGGCATGGCCTTCTCGAAATGAACTACGGCCGTGTCCTGGCATACCGATTCGAACATGGTCACGGCCTCGATGTCGCCGTTGATGCGGATCGCGAGGCCGCACAGGTCCAGCTCGAAACAATGTTCCACGGTGTACATGATGGCCAGTCGCTCGTTGTCCAGGAGCGGGTCGGATTCGCAGTCCTTCCACAGGCACCACCGCTGCAGAAATTCCCTTATCTCCTCGATGTTCTGTTGGCACATCGGCTCGACCTCGTATGCCTGCTGGCGCCTGAATTTGCTCAGCTTGTTCCGGATCTTGAGGTAGTTCTTACCCTCGAGGTTCGCGAGATCGGCCGACCGATAAATGTAATCGAAATAATCCGGATGCTTGACGAAGCTGGCACTCGGGAAGACGCCTGAAAGCCAATCTCTCGTGTCGTCGTCAATCAGCACCAGGGCATACTCCGAGCCGGAATCGCCCGAGAGTTTGGTCAGATGCCTGACGATGTCAGTGTTGCGCTCCCCTATCGGCGGCCTGAATCTTGGCTGGGCATCCGGCTTGGTCATTATCATCAGGTCGCCGTCCTTCACGAGAAAGTACGGCTGAACGAAATGGCTCCAGCTGACGAGGGTCGTGAAAAGGTTCTCGCTGTGTCTGGGCGGAAATTTTCTGTAATGTTCGTCGAAGATGGGTTTGTGCTCCAGCTTCAGAGGTTGGAAATCCTCAACCGCGAACATCCGGCCTCCGTCTGAACACCATCGGCTCGCCAGGCAGGTCCTCGAATCCCAACGGCTCGTAGATCCTTTTGGAACCCGGCTCCGCCACAAGCCCGATCCACACAAGGCCTTTGGAAAGGCAATGTTCGAGCAGATGCCTTGTTATCTCTCTCCCCAAGCCCCTGCCCCTGTGCTCCTTCAGGACCACGATGTCCTGAAGCCAGGCATCGGATGTGCCGTCGGAAATCGCGCGGCCCATACCGACCGCTTTGCCTGTGGCCTTCTCAACGGCCACAACAAATGCGAAACTGCCCTCTGTCAGCGTGTCCAGGCCGTCGGTTGTATAACCTTCGAGCCACCAGTTGCCCGCTTTGTAAAGCTCAACAAGCTCGTCCGGAGCCCAGCGTTTCACAAACCTTATCTCATAACCTTCAGTCATGGAAGCACCAGTCTATTTCAGGACCTCGTAGAACTCCTCGACCGGCATCTGTGTGAGGTGCTGGCCAAGAGAATCGAAGACCGCCTTGAACTCCGGGTCCCGGTGAGAGCGCTCATGCGCCTCCTTCGATTCCCAGAATGTGACAAGTATCATCCTTGTCGGCTTAACTTCAAGTTCCGTGAGGTCCGCTTCTATGAAACTGCCTATGCCGGACATCCCGGATACCCTCAGGGCTTTGGACCCGAGGAATCCCTGCATGTGCTCTGTTGCCCTGCAGAGCAGCATGGCGCTGTCCATGAACTGGTCTTCATGGCCCGGTTTTATGCTCACGTAATTCTGCGCGCAGACGATTGTGCCTTCGACCCATTCGCAGCTTTCCTGCTCGGTGAGAGTAAGATATTTTGAGTCGATGCCCATCTCCGCCAGCCTGTCCTGGGCGATGGCCGATCTGCGCTCTGTGTTGCAGTAGAGCGTGATATCCTTGTTCGAAAGGAATTCTCTGTGGAATTTCAGGTCGTAATGCGGAATGCACAGCGCCCCTTTTATGTGCTCCTTGACGAATTCCTCCCTTGTCCTCACGTCAATCAGTATCTTCTCCATGAAATCACCTACATGAACCTGTCGAACCTGTCCTTCGTCGCTTTGCATATCGGGCAAATGCCGGGAGGCTCGTCCCTGGCTGCCAGGTATCCGCAGACCCTGCATCTCCAAACCGGATGGGACAGCTCGGAATCCGTTCTCCCGGGCTTCTTTTCCCTGAACTGTGGGCGTTCATTCCTGCCCACCGGCCGGCGGTCCGGAAGGGGCTCGGCCTTCGCCTTTCCCTCCGCGATTTCCTTTGAAACATATAGGGCGCAGTAACAGGCGCCGAAATCGTCAAGGTCCGCGTCCCTGTAATCGCACGGGCAGATTATGTCCAAATCCTCGAGACGGTTGCCGTCTGCAAGTCTGCAGGGGCAGGCCTGATGGCCGTATCGCTTCTCATTTGCGAGAAGGCCCTCGACAAGCTCCATAGTGAATGCGCTGTCCGGGTTCAGGAAATACCCGCTCTTCCTGGCATCCGCATCCAGCTTCGAAAAAAGTTTCTCCGCATCGCCGCTCACCGGAGCGCCTCCTTTATCTCATCCTCTTTGAAACCGATTATGCATTTCTCACCGTTGATGACCAATGTGGGAAACGAGCGCCTGGGATTCCATTTGTCCAGTTCAGCCATCGCACTTTCCTTCTCGGCACCCTGGAGCAGGTCCACAAAGACATAATCGAATCCCACTCCGAGATTGCCGAGAAACTGTTTTGTTCGCTTGCACCAGACGCAGGTACTGAGCGCATAGAGCACTATTTTCCCCCTGTCCTGCCCGTCAACATGTTCGAATTTCATCTTTTCACTTCCGCTGTCCGCTCAATCTCTGAGATTATGAATATCTTTCCATGTAGGCGAAATCGGAGAGAGCCAGCCTTTCAGGTCTCGTCTCCTCCTCGGCCCACTGCTCATCGCTTATGTTCTTCGTTCTGCTGCCTGCCTTCTTTCCGAATGCTATCACCGTGATGACAGCCATGTCCTCCGGTATTCCCAGTATCTCCCTGGTCTTCCTCGGGCTGAAACCCGCCATTGCATGGGATACCATTTCCATCTCAGTCGCACGGAGCATGAGTTGCCCCAGAGCAAGTCCCGTGTCAAACTGGTAATACTCCCTGTCGCGGATAACACAATCCAGATCCTTCTTCGACAGCACAACAAGAAGCATCGAGCCGTCCCTGGCCCATTCGTTACCTTCCGAGAGTGCGCCGTGCATCTTTTCCAGCATCTCCTTGGAGCGGATGAAAACCAGTCGCCAGGGCTGGTTGTTGAAGCATGAAGGCGCTAACGATGCGGCCTTCGCCAATTCCTGCACTATGTCGTCGGTTATTTCCACTGGTGCCAGCGAACGATACGAGCGCCTCTTCTCTATCGCAGCGCTGACGTCCAGGGCTCAGGCCCCCTGGAGTTCGGCAAGTTTCTTCTTCACGGCATCCCCGTGGCCGGGCACCTTCACCTTGGGCCAGACATGGGCAATCTTACCGTCGGGGCTGATTATGAAAGTCGTCCTGGATATCCCAAGGAAGCTCTTTCCGTACATGGATTTCTTCTTCCAGACACCGTATTCTTCCAGGACCCTGCGGTCAACATCGCTCAGCAGGGTGATGGCAAGGCTGTGCTTTTCTGCGAAGCCGCAATGGCTTTCCACCGAGTCAGCACTAACTCCGAGTATCTCGGTGCCAAGTGCTTTGAAATCCTCCATTGCTTTGGAGAAATAAATAGCTTCCATGGTGCAGCCCGGGGTGTTGTCCTTGGGGTAAAAGTACAGCACGATCCATCTGCCTCTGAGTTTGCTGAGACATGTCTCTGATCGGAGGCTGTTCGGCAGACAGAAATCCGGTGCTGTATCCCCGGGCTTGAGCGTCGTCATGACCCAAGCCTCCTCACGGCCCAAGGTGCATGCCGGGGTTGAAATCGTCGTAAGCTTCGAACTCCTCTGCGCTTTCCTTCTCGCGCTTCAGAACCTCGTAATGGCTGTCTTCCATTCTGGCGAAATAGCTCAGGGTTGCAGAGAATTCTTTGTCGGATTTGGCATATTTCGCAAAATCCCTGTAGAAGGCGCCCGCGGCTTTCTCTGCATCCATAGCCTGCTGGAGCAGTGTGCTGATGGGCGTGTTTGGGCCGCCGATATTTATCTCGGGCATCGGCACAGGACTTACTTCAGGCAGATTGAGTTTCCGTTCCGGAAATTTCACCTCGAATTGCTGGGTTAGGAAGGAACGGTGTTTGTCCTCTTCATCGGCAAGGAACTTGAACCTGTCCTTCAGGAAAGCGTTACTCGTTATTCCCGCCATGATGGAGTATGCCTCCCGGCTGTCAATCTCAGCTTTTATCGCCGTGAAGAACAGTTCTTCCAGGCTGAACTTGCTAAGGTCCATGGTCCCACCTAGGCCTGAGCGCCCGGAAGCGGGAAGGTGAACAGCGGCACCCGTGCAGCAAGCTCTTTGTCAATCATGAACAGGCCGTCTCCCTTGCCGCCAATCAGTTTGAGCTTCTGGAGAATGTCCGAAGCGGTAGATTCCTCCTCCACCTGCTCCTTGACGAACCATTGCAGGAAGTTGACGGTCGCATGGTCCTTCTCCTTAATCGCCAGGTCCATAAGGCTGTTTATCAGACCTGTCACGTGCTGCTCGTGTTTATAGACATGCGCCACCATTTCTGTCGGGTTTTTCCAGCTGGTCTGAGGCCCGTCTATGCCTTTCAGAATGACCCTGCCGCCACGCTCCACTATGAAATCGTAGAACTTCATGGCGTGCATCAGTTCCTCCTGGGCCTGGGATTTCATCCAGTGGGCAAAGCCGGGGAGGGATTTCCCTTCCATGTCCGATGCCATCGAGACATACAGGTATGACGAGTACATCTCAGCATTTATCTGGTCGTTTATCGCTTTCTCCACTTTCTTGTTTATCATATCAAATCACCTCATTTCTTCCAGAGCCCGTGCAGGTTGCAGTATTCCCTGGCACTGAGTTTCTCTGCCTTGCACATGAAGACCGCTTCCGGTTTTTCTCCCGGCTTCAGGAACTTCCTGTAGCTCCTTCCGTCCGCGATGAGCTCTATCCACTCGATGTAGTGTTTCTCCTCCATCGGATGGGCAACGGAGCCAACCTTAACAGTCACTGTTCCGTTCAGGCCAATCTCTATCACCGGCACGTGCTTCTCCAACGCCGCGTCGGTCGTGTTCTCCTTCAGCAGGCGCATCGGCTCGCCGCAGCAGACCAGCTTGCCCGGCCCGTTGTGCAGCACTTCCACTATGTTTCCGCATTTGTCGCACTTGTAGATTTCCGTCTTTTCTGTCATTCTCCAAACCTCCCTATCATTCTATTCCGGCCTCGCCATGCTTCCTAACAATGGCATCTGCCAGAGCATCTATTTTGCTGTAATCCTCATCCGTGGGCATGCCCTTAATCAGCACCGGCTCGATGACCTCGACCTTGAGGTTTCCGATCATCCCGGCAAGCTGCTCCACGGTCTTGCCGCCCCAGCCGTACGAGCCGATAATCGATACGAATTTCGTTTTCGGCCTCAGGGCGTTGGCCAGATAGGCCGCATAGACTGCCAAGGGATGCGCCCCGCCCAGAACCGTGGGTGTGCCAATCACGATTGTCGAAGCGTCAACCAGCTCCATCGCCAGTTCGCCGATGTCCGTCCTGCTCAGGTTGAAGGGTTTTACTGCGATGCCGCGCCTCATCAGGGCTTCAACCAGCCTGTCGGCCAGGAGTTGGGTGCTTCCGTGCATCGAAACATATGCCAGCACAACCTCCTTCTTCGGTTTCTCCGATGTCCAGTCCCTGTATGCCTCGAAGATGAATGCGGGCCTCCGGTATATCGGCCCGTGGCTTGGGCAAATCATCTGGATATCGTACTTCGCCAGCCTGTCCAGGTGCTTGAGAATGTGCGAACGGAACGGCATCATTATCTCGGCATAATAGCGCTTGGCTGAGCGGTATACTCTCGCTTCGTCAGTTGCAAAAAGGTCGCTCTGCGCAAGATGGGAGCCGAGGAAATCGCAGGAGAACAGAATCTTATCCTCGCGGAGGTAAGTCAGCATCGTTTCCGGCCAATGGACCCACTGGGCATGGATGAACTCCAGCGTTCTACCGCCGAGGTCCAGGGTCTCGCTGTCCGCGACAGTGATTATCCTATCGCCGGGCACATGCAGCAGTATCCCTATCTGGTCCTTGCACTTTGGTGTGCAGACAACCTTGGCCATTGGGTAAAGTTCCAGGATTCTCGGAATCATCCCGGAATGGTCCTGCTCCGCATGGTGGGTGATGATGTAATCTATACTCTTGACACCCGCCTCGCGAAGGTTGTCCAGGAGAACTTTCTCCTTTGTCGGGTCGACCGTATCGATGAGGGCAATTTTGTTCCTGCCCTTAACCAGGTATGAATTGTAAGTCGTGCCGTCAGGCAGAGGAATAAGTTCGTCGAACAGCCTGCGGTCCCAGTCGATCGCTCCGACCCAGTGAATATCCTTTCCCAATTCCATAGCTGGCATGCTCACTCCTCGGGAGCGAAATCGCCCTTGCCGACGCCGCAGACTGGGCATACCCAATCTGCAGGGACATCGGCCCATTCTGTTCCTGGGGCGACACCGCTGTCCGGGTCGCCGGCGGCCGGGTCATACACATATCCGCAGACATTGCACACATATTTCGTCATACTACCATGTCTCCGCAAGAACTTCGAAGTATTCCTTCGGGTGGGCGCAGGCCGGGCATTTCTCCGGGGCTTCTGTGCCTTCATGGATGAAACCGCAGTTGGCGCATTTCCACTTGACCTTCTCGTCCTTCTTGAAGACTCTGTCCGTTTCAATGTTCTTCAGGAGGGCCAGGTACCTTGATTCATGGAACTTTTCAGCTTTGGCGATGTTCCTCAGGACGACCGCAACTTCCCTGTAACCCTCTTTGTCCGCGATGTCCGCGAATCCGGGATACATCGAGGTCCACTCGTGGTTCTCGCCCCCGGCGGCTTCCTTCAGGTTCTCGGCTGTAGTGCCTATCTTTCCCGCCGGGAATTTGGCTGTTATCTCCACATCCCCGCCCTCCAGGAACTTGAAGATGCGCTTGGCATGCTCCTTCTCGTGGCCGGCTGTTTCCTCGAAGATGTTCTGAATCTGCACAAATCCCTCTTTCTTGGCCTGCTTTGCGAAGTATGTGTATTTGTTGCGGGCCTGGGATTCACCTGCGAATGCGATTAGCAGGTTTTTTTCTGTCTGGCTTCCTTTGAGGCTTTTCATGTTCTCACTCCATAACAATTGCCTTGACCGGGCATGCTGCCTCGCAGGCGCCGCACTCGATGCAGGCATCCGGGTTCACTACCTCGGATTTTCCGTCCTTTATCTCGAAGACCTTCGGGTCTGCCGGACATACGTCGTAGCAGTCACCGTGGCCAGCGCATTTGTTCCTGTCAACTTTCGGTGGCATATGTTTCCCTCCTCATTTCAGCTTCTTCTTGCAGAAATACCAGTCCTTGCATTCGTACCCTTCTTTCATCCTCTTCTCTGCTGCATCCTGAGTTCCCGGCGGCGGCACGATGACCATATCGCCCGGGCGCCAGTTCGCCGGAGTCGCAATCTTGTGCTTGTCATGCGCCTGGAGCGCATCAATGAGCCTCATTATCTCGTCCATGTTTCTGCCCGTCGTCAGCGGGTAATATATCATCGCCCTCATGATGCCCTCAGGGTCAATGACGAAGACACATCTGGATGTGGCTGTGCTGCTCTCTCCGGGCATGACCATGCCAAATTTCGTGGCCACTTCCTTGTTCAGGTCGGCGATGACCGGGAAAGTGATCTTCACACCGAAGTTCTGCTCGATGTTCCTCACCCAGGCAATGTGCGAATATGTGCTGTCGATGCTCAGGCCCAAGAGCTTGACGTTCTTCTTGCCGAGCTCTTCGGCAATCTCCTGGAAGGCGACAAACTCGGTCGTGCAAACCGGTGTGAAATCCGCCGGATGGCTGAACAGAATCAGCCAACCGCCTATGTAATCGCTCAGCTTCTTCGGTCCGTGCGTCGTCTCCGCCTCGAAATCCGGGGCGGCCTCTCCCAGCCTGGGCATTTTCATGCATTCACATTCCTCGTCATGGCAACATTCTTCTTTTTCCATTTTCATCCCTCCATATTTATTTCATCTTCTCAAAGTACTTCTTCATCGCGCCGCAAAGTGGGCAGCGCCAGTCGTTCGGAATATCCTCGAACGCCGTTCCCGGTTCTATCCCGCTGTCGGGATCCCCTTCCGCCGGGTCGTAGATGTACCCGCAAACAGTGCATTTCCATTTGTCCATGTCATTCGCCTCCTAAACAGTCCTTGCAGACTCCCTTGAAATAACCGTGAACCTCGTCTATCCTATGTCCCCCCGCGAGCATCTTCCTCGTGTACGGGCACTCAATCTCAATATCAATAACGTTCCCGCACGCGCTGCACAGTAAATGGTGATGGGGGTTAATAACACTGTCGAATCTTGACTCATGCGAATCTACATTTACCGTATTGAGAAGGCCGTGCTCTTTCAGGGACTGGATGGTGTTGTAAACAGTCGTTTTTGAAAGGGCGGGGCTGCGCTTCTTCAGTTCGATGTAAATCTCATCCGCCGAAGGATGCGTGTGGTGTGTATCCAGGAACCTCAGTATCTCAAGGCGCTGCGCGGTTACCTTTATCCCTTTCTCTTTCAGGATTTTCAGATATTTCTCCATCTCATTCTCCCTTCAAATTGAAATGATTACAATTTGACAAGGAATACAAAATCGTATAAAAGGATAACGCCTGAATTATTTGAATATCCCGCCCGTCTCCCTGTACCACAGCAGGATGTCCAGATGCCCCATGGGTATTCTCTCCTTCTCCGAGAAAATTTTCATCCTAGCCTCTATCTCCAGGTATATCTTCGGGGATATGTGCCTCGGAACCTCTGCGATAACTCCAAGCCTGACCAGGTTCTTCAGGATGTGGCGGTCCAGTATCGCGATGTCACGGCCCATTCCGATGTTCCTCAGGAAGTGGCTTGCCTCCTTGTAGCCCATACCGTTTACGTTCTCCACCAGCCACTCACGCGCTTCGGCCGGGCCGCCGAAGCCCGCAATTCTTGCCTTCAGCCCATTCAGATGCTTTCTGGCCTCGACCACCCTGGCGGCCTTGGTATTGTGGAATCTGACACCCTTCAACATACTGGCAATGTCTGCGGCAGAACCCTCTATCAGCAGATTCGCATCGCACACTCTTTCGACCGCAGCCCAGCAGGATGTTGCTTTCGACTGCGGCGTGAAAATGCAGAAGACCAGTTCGGCGAAGATCGCCCTGTCATCGCCTTTTTTCCATACTGCCTCGAATTCCAGAAGCCTGGATTCGATGTCTTTCCCGATTTTTCTGTAAAGGGTTCTGAGAGCATCCAACTCTTCTGTTGCACCGCGTTTCTGCATCATGGCAGCGTCCCCGTTATCATGTAGATGCCGACCAGGATTGTGCCCACAAGTATGAAAAAGCACAGAGTTGACAGCATCAGGTGAATCTGCAAAAATTTCCTGGGTTTCCACATGGCCAGGCCGCCCGTGGCCATGCCTGCGATGGTGAGGCAGAAAACAATGAGCGCCAGAGTTCCGTGGCCGGAATAGAACACAGCTCCCCGATTCTGCAGCGTCGTCCATGACCAGAATCCAAACACGGGCACAGCCACAAAGAAATATGCTTTGGAAACCCATATGTGGAAATTCCTGGAGATGAAATCCGGAAGGTCGGTCCAGAAATTCTCTTCCGGGGCGAACCTGAAGCCGGAGATGCAGGCAAGACCGCAGAGTACCGCGGAAACCGTCAGGAGAGCGGCATGCCATCCCCAGTCGGTGTAGCTGCTGACTGTCGCATCGTCGTCCCATCCCCGGCTCTCCCAGAACCCGAGATGGTCGTAATCCACAACTTCGATATGGGTTATCCATTTCGCCCATTTGTATCCGTATTTTTCCGGTGCCACAAGCCGCACCGGGTAGCCCTGCTCCGCGGGAAGAGTCTCACCGTTCATCTCGTAAGCAAGTATCACTCCTTCTGCGGTCGCATCCTCAAGTGAAAGGCTGGTTGAGAATCCATCAGATGAGTAGAAAATCACGTCGTAAGCGCTCTCGGACGCGCCAGCCAGTTCCAGGACATGGGCGAGGGAAACTCCGCCCCACTCGGCCGTGCCGAACGGCCCCTCGACGCATTTGACCGTGGCTGTCTCGACAGTCTTCGGCATCGCCATGATGTCAGCGAGACTGAAAGCCTGCGGGTCATCCGCCAACCCATCAACTGCCAGTGTCCATGTCTCGCCGTCTATCGCGGGCACATCCCCAATCGAGAGGGTGAAGAAATCGTCATTCTCGATTATTCTGTCGCGGTTGAGCCAGATGACGGCCGAACTGAAAGTAATGATAACCGCCAGGATAACTGCCAGTGTTTTGACGTACTTGCCCGTGCTGTTGCCTCCGGAAATGAAAACACATGCGGAATATTAAATGAAAATCCCTTAACAGGCATATGTTAAGGGACATTGCGTCCTCAGACAGCCTTCTCCTTTATCTTCAGTGTCCGGAGCAGCTGCTCGACTGTTTCCGCCCTTTCCTTTATCGTGTCCTGGCCTATCTCATCGTCAATCCTTCGGAAGTCTCTCAGAATGCGCGAAACATCCTCATCGGTCAGGTAACGCTGGCTGAAGGGCAGGAACACATCCTCCTCCCTGGCGGCATGGAACCGTATCAAAGGCAGATATCTCAGGATGAGCTGCCTCAGCCTGAACACTGACGCTCTGTTGTCGATGTTGTAGGCCTTTGCCGCTGCCTGCATCTCCTCCAACAGCTGCTTGATCATGTCATGCTCCCGCAGTATCTTGTTCAGCGACGACCTGGAGAACAGTTGGGCGGTCTTTCCGTGAATGTCCTGGGCGCGGACCACGAACAGATCGATGTAATACTGCTCCTTTTCCTCGTGGAGCTGCCAGTTGAGCATGAAAGCGGATGATGCGCTCCATTCGAGCATCTTCTTCGGTAGTGGCATGCCATCGCCCAGCATGTTGGCGACCATTTCCAGGACCGCGGTGATGTTGTGGACCATCTCATGCTCCCTGTTGAGTCTGGCTATCGGCTCGATGACTTTGTCCTTCAGGGGCTCGACCTTCGGGATGCGGTTGAATTTTGTCTCTAGCATCCTTCCGGCAATCTGCACCCGCGAATTAATCACTGACTCGGAATAAGGTTTCATGACGAAATCGTCCGCGCCGGAATCCAGCCCCTCGACCATGTCATGTTTTGCGGTTTTGGCCGAGACAAGCACCAGGTAGGAAACGCGGCCGGTCTTGAGATTGTAATCCCTTATCCTGAGGCAGAGCTCGGTGCCGTTCATCTTTGGCATCGTCCAGTCGATGAAGGCCATCCTGATTTCATTCTCTTCGTACTTGTGAAATCCGTCGATTCCATCTGATGCAGTAATCACCTCGTGGCCGCCCTTCACAAGAATCTTTTTCAGTCTTTCCCTGGACTTTACGTTTCCGTCCACTACCAATATTTTCATTTCTCGCACCTTCCTGAAAAACAAATAGCTTGATTGATATATTATATTCATCCCTTTTTTGGTGTTCTTACAAAGCCCGAAACATCAGGTTCCCGATAAAAAGGTCTCAACCTCTTTGATAAAACTTTCGCCATGCATCAGAGGGAAGGCATGTCCTCCATTGAAAGATACCAATTTCGAGTCGGTTATGCCCGAATGCATCTCCTCTGCCAGTTTGAAAGGCGCAATACTGTCCTTTGTGCCGTGCAGTATGAGAGTCGGGGCGCTGATCTCCCCCAGCCTGGCTGCGCAGACAAAGCCCCGAGAGGCCTCCAGCTGGCGCATGAATGCGTAATACGGCTGCGTCTTCTTCCTGAAAACCGAGACCCACCCGGTTGCGAGCTTTATGGCATGATAGCTCTTGGGAAGTTTCTTATCCGGCTGGCTCGCGAACGTGGACACCAGGATAAGCTTCTTGACCCGTCCGGGATGCCTCAGTGCCAGGGCCATCGCAATGCGCCCTCCCAGGGATGTGCCCAGGATATTTGCCCGCTCAATGCCCGCCGCGGACATTAAAGCGGCAGTGTCGTCGGCCATCATCTCGATTGTGTACGGAATATCGGGCTTGTCGCTGAAGCCTGCACCGCGGTTGTCGAAGGCCATTATCATGAACTTCTGCGAGAGATGGCTAATCATTTTCCTGTAGACTGAGATGTCCGTTCCGAGCCCTCCTATCAGGACCAGGGGCTCGCCTTTTCCGTGGATCTCGTAATTCACCGAGATTCCGTTCACATTAACCAATGGCATCGGCGGGGCAACGGAATCAGGTTATAAAAAACAGCATCACTCAGTTTTCTTCCACAGGCTGACTGTGTTGCCCCGCACTTCGACCAGTTCGGCGCCGCAGAGCTCGGCAAGCTCCGCTGCCAGCTGTTTTGTCTCCTCGCGTCGGCTGCCCAGAAGTTTCACTTTGACCATGCCCTTCTTCTTTATCTGGCCCTTTATCTCCTCGACAAGGGCGGCAGTGATGCCGGCCTTTCCCATTCTCACGGTGGCCTCAAGTTTCCCTGCGATGCTTTTCTTCTCCTTCATCGTTTTATCCATTCAATCATCTCCTGGCCTTCAGAGGCATCCTGTAAACCCCGCCGCATACGAGGCACTGGCGGCTCAGTTTTCCAGCGGAGGTCCGGAACCGCGCATTCTTCGCCGGCACCAGGTAATGAAGGCACTTCCTGCAGAACCGCAGATTGAAACCTTTTGGCATCTGGATCTGGTACCGCATCCCAATCTTTCTGGCCAGCTGGGCATACCTGTCGGCAAGTTCCAAATCGCCGGTGAGCGCCTGCTTCTCCGCCATCTCGAGCAGCATGCCTATACGCTCCTTCGCCACACTGTCGCGCTTTGCCTTCGCCCTCTCGAACCTGTTGCGGCGCATGTCTGAACTATATGCGTTCATATAATTAAGATATACGATAAATCATTTATTCAAGATGCGCTCATACCCCCGCATGACCTCTGCGATAGTGTTGGGAACCAGGCCCGAGATAATCAAGATGGCCCCCCTTCTCTTCGCCCTCGAGTCGGAAGGCGAGAAAGTTATTCTCATACACAGCGGGCAGCATTACGATGATGCACTGTCGGAAAGTTTCATCAGGGATCTCGGAGTGAAAGCGCCGGACCATTACCTTAAGGTCGGTTCCGGCAGCCAGGCATTCCAGACCGCCGAGTGCATGTTCAGGCTTGAGAAAGTCCTTTCAGACACACGGCCAGATAACGTTCTTGTCCAGGGCGACACAAACACTGTCCTAGCAGGCGCTCTCACCGCCGCCAAGATGGGCATCAAAGTGGGCCATGTAGAGGCAGGGCTCCGGAGCAACGACCGCCGCATGCCAGAGGAGTACAACCGCAGGGTCGCGGACCATGTCTCTCACATGCTGTTCGCCCCGACCCCGGACTCAGCCGGGATTCTGGAATCCGAGAAGGTGTGGGGCTCCATCCACATGACTGGCAATACCGTTATCGACGCCTGTGAGACTTTTTCCAAGGTTGCCGGCGAGAAAAGCCGGGTTCTTGAAAATGTCGGATTCGATGATTTCATCCTCGTGACCGCTCACAGGGCGGAGAATGTTGACGACCCGACGGTGCTTGGCGGCCTGGTCGACGTCCTTATCGGCGCACCGCTTCCGGCTGTATACCCGGTCCACCCAAGGACCGAGAAGATGCTGAAGCAGTTCGGCCTTTATGAGAAACTGGCAAAATCTGAAAACGTATGCCTGCTCCCGCCTGCCGGATACTTCGATTTCCTCGTCCTGATGAAGAAATGCCGGTTCATACTCACAGACTCGGGCGGCATCCAGGAAGAGGCAACTTCCCCGTCGATCAGGAAGCGGGTGCTGGTATTCCGCAGGAGCACGGAGAGGCCGGAAGCGGTTGATTCCGGCTATGCGCAAGTTGTCGGCACAGAATCGGGCGCCGTTGCCAGGGCGATTGCCACAGAGGCCAAGAGCGGCAAAGCGCCAAAAAAACCATCCCCCTACGGCGACGGAAAGGCCGGAAGAAATATAGCCAGGATTGTCTTGGAGGCGAGACCATGAAGGTATGTGTCATCGGACTCGGTTACATTGGCCTGCCGACCGCGGCGATGCTGGCCAAGAACGGAAACACAGTTCTGGGTGTGGACGTCAGCCCCGCAGTTCTGGAATCAATCCGGAAGAACGGCGCGCCTGCCGAGGAGCCCGGCCTCCGCGAATTCGTCATGGCCACCCTTGATTCAGGAAAACTGACGCTATCCGGAACCCCAGAGCCCTCGGATGTTTTCATTCTCTGCCTTCCGACGCCCATTAAAAAGGACAGAACTCCCGACCTGGATTATGTCGAGAGCGGCATGGCCAGCATACTCACGGTACTCAAACGGGGCGACATGGTGATACTCGAATCGACAGTTCCGCCGGGAACCACTGCAGGCCTCGTTGCCGACATGGTGCGCAGCAAGGGCTTCGACCCGATGAAGGACCTTGACCTGGCCTTCGCCCCGGAGCGGGTCATACCCGGCAACATAATGAGGGAGATACAGGAACTGGACCGTGTGATGGGCGGGCTCACCCCCCGCGCCTCGGAGAGAGCGAAAAATCTTTACTCATGCTTCGTCAAGGGCCAGATTCATCTGACAGATGCCACCACTGCCGAGTTTGTGAAGCTGGTCGAGAATTCCTACAGGGACATCAACATCGCATTCGCCAATGAGCTCGCCAGGATATCGCCGGGGCTAGGGATAAATGTCTGGGAAGTCATAGAGATTGCAAACAGGCATCCGCGAGTCAACATCCACACGCCTGGTCCTGGCGTCGGCGGTCACTGTATCGCAGTGGACCCATACTTCATAATAGACAGCGCCGGCCCTGAACTTGCCAAACTACTTTCCGCAGCCAGGGAGGTAAATTCCTCCATGCCCCTAGTCGCCGTCTCAAGGCTGGAAGATGAGATGGGAACAGTAAAAGGCAAGAAGATCGCCCTGCTGGGCATAGCCTACAAGGGAAACGTCGGCGACCCCAGGGAGAGCCCGTCTCTGGAGATTTTCAGAATGCTAGAGAAACGCGGCGCCAAGGTCACGGCCCATGACCCGTTCGTGAAGATTTCGCCGGTCCCTTTGCACACGCTCGAGGAAACCCTCCGGGATTCCGATGCCATTATAATCGCAACAAATCATAGCGCGTTCAGCAAGCTCACACCCGCCGATGCCAAAAAGCTGGTGCGCGGAAAACTGATGTTCGACACCCGTAATGTCATAGACCCGGCAGCATGGAAGAAAGCCGGATGGACAGTCCTAATCCTTGGCGACGGAAAGTCCCGAGTAAAGCCCGAGTAAACGTTTCTCCATATTGGGCCAGTTATATTCCCCGTCGAAAGCTTTTAACCCGTTGGCAGCGCATTTTTGATAGAGATCTTTGTCTGCCAGCAGTCTGTCGATTGCCTGGAAAACTGCGTCGGTGCCGTACTCAACGGTGAGTCCACATCCGATCCTCTCGACTGTCTGGCCGGTCCATGTCCCCTTGGCGACAATAATCGGTTTTCCGGCGCTCATCGCTTCGAACAGCTTGTTGGGCACGGAGTCCCGGTTGTTCCCGAAGGCCGGGTCGTAAACCGCGACAAGGATGTCCGCTGCCAGTGTGTATGCCGGGAGGTCTGCCGGTTTCACCGGTCCTATGAAACTTAATCTCTGGCCCTTCCTGGCTGCAATCTCCTTTTCCAGGGTGCCGTATCCCCCGACGACCAGTCTGGCGTTCGGGCATTTCTCTCCGCTGAATCCGTCAGCAAGCTCCGTCAGGTTACGGTTCGGTTCCAGAACGCCGATGTAAACGACAATCTGCCTGCGGTCAGGAGAAAGCTGCTTTTTCAGACTGTCCACAACGGCAGCGGGAGCATCCGGTTTCGGCGGGCACCCCATGACGACAGTAACGTTCCTGGCCCCCCAGGATTCAATGATGCCTTTGAACCTGTCGTTCACGCAAACGACCGCATCAGGTTTTCTAACCATCCGCATTTCGTAGGATTTGACCATTCCGACCATGAAGCTGCCCAGCCTCTCGGATGCCATCTCGTGGTAGATCTCGTGGCTGTCGTAAATAACCGGGATCTTCCTCTTTCTGGCTTCCTTCACCGCAGGCGAGAGCGTGTCCAGGTCATGCGCGTGAATGAAGTCTGCCTTCATGGTGGCCATCTCCTTCCTCGCGAGTTTCCAGAAAGTCGGAAGAGTCCTCAGAAAGAGCTTTGTGTCCTCGAAGCTGGATTTCGGCCCGAAACGTTTTATCTTAATCCCGTCGACAGTCTCTTCCCCGCTGTATTTCTGCTCCCTGTCCCAGCACAGGACAGTGACGTCATAACCGCCCTTGACCAGGGCTCCCGCTTCCTTGTGCACCCGGGGGTCGGGCCGGAACGGGTTGGAAAGGAGCATGATGACGTGTTTTTTATCGGCCATTGCCCGAACATCCCATTTGGCCTTTATAAGATTTTGTATGATATCCTTTAAAAACCGGGAAGCATTCCTCATCCCGATGTATATCGCACTCACCGGCACGCCGGGCACGGGCAAGACCAGTGCCGCGAAGATACTGGCGGCCCGCGGCCACAGCATAGCGACCGTGGAAGAGATTGCCGCCCAACATGACGCCTTGGAAACAGTGGAAGGGGAGAAGGAAATCGACACGGTGAAACTGTCCGCGGCAGTCTTTGAACCGTCCGAAACGGTGATTGTTGTAGGACATCTGGCACATTACATTCCCAACACCGTTTGCATAATCCTCAGATGCCATCCCAACAAAATGAAGCAAAGGCTTTCCACCCGGAACTACAGCAAGGAGAAGATCCTGGAGAACATGGAGGCTGAGGCGATAGATATCATTTTGACCGAAGCGCTCGAGGCATGGGATAACGTTTTTGAGATAGACACCAGCGACCTCATCCCTGAGCTGGTTGCCGACGCAATAGAAAGGATTATCAACGGCAATGCCGATGAGTATTCCCCGGGGAAAATTGACTGGAGCGGAGCGGTGATGGATTGGTACTAGACAAGCACAGAAGTTCTGCGGACAGGTTCCTTGTCCCCATGGCCAGAAAGCTGATTCGTGTTAATCCGGACCACATTTCCGCTGTCGCCATCATTTTGGCAGCGCTTACAGGTGTTCTTTTTTATCTTTCTGGAACCTGGTACCATCTTCTCATTGTTTCAGTTGTCGTTCTCATTGCCAGCTCCCTCATGGACGCGCTGGACGGCAAGGTCGCGAAGATGACGGGCAAGGCCAGCCTCCGCGGCGATTTCCTCGACCATGTCCTGGACAGGTATGCAGATATATTCCTCATCCTCGGAATAATGGTCTCCGGATACTGCCACTGGCTCATAGGATTTTTAGGCCTGACCGGGGTTCTGATGACCAGCTACCTGGGCACCCAGTCGCAGGCAGTCGGAGTTCAGAGGGATTACGGCGGAATACTCGGCCGGGCAGACCGCCTGGTCCTGATGATGCTGGCACCTCTGGTCCTGTGGGGGATGCTGTTCTTCTGGGACGTTTCAGTTGTAATCACGTTACCATGGATCGAACTGGCGCTCACGCCGTTCGACATCCTTATGGCATGGTTCGCAATTGCCGGGCACTTCACAGCCCTCCAGCGCGGCCGCAGGATATGGCGCGAACTGACTATTCGGCAGAAGAAATAGTCTCCGCCTCAGTTTTCTTCTCTTCCGGCTTCTCGCGTTTCTTGCCCTTCACTCTGTAATAATTCAAAGGGTGGTGAAGCCATTTCTTTTTACATAGAAAATCAGGGTCGAAGCACACCCCCTGGGTCTTCATCGTGGCGCATTCAGGCGGGAGATACTCCACACCGGAACTTTTTCCTGTGATATGGTCAATTTGGTATCTTGCGAGTTGCTCCTTGAAGTCCGGCGAGGATGAAAATACAGCCACAATTTCATCGTTGCTCATCCCGATGGTGTGCAGGAACGATGTCAGCGCGAACCGCCCGACATGGGGAACGTTCTCGCCTGCTTTCATCATGGCCATGAGCTTCTTCATGCATGGCGGCAGCCGAAGGAAGCTCACCTTTCCGTAGCTCTCTTTCTCGAACTTGGCCTTGCGGCGCTCGACCTCCTCCCTGACAAGGTCGATCGAGTTCCTGAATGCTTCAATAATGCCGTCGTTCACCGGCAGGGGAAGCTCCGACTCGATCCTCTCCCTTATGGCATGTTGGAGAAGCCTCGCCAGTCTGGGCTTGGTCAGCGATATCCTGCCGCTGTCCAGTTCCTGATTGACCAGCTTCCACTCCTCGCTCCTCATCTGGCTGCTGTGCTTCAGGTAATCGGCAAAATGGACGCTCGCCTCAGTGGCATTGTCCCTGACGGCATCCAGGCCGAGAAATACCGCGATATCAATCACGAAGTCGATGTTCTCGGCTTCGAGCCTGGTCTGAACAGTCACTGCCTCAGCCAGCGCATATCTCTGAATCAAATGCTCGTCCGGGTTGCAGGAGACGATAATCCTGGCCACGGCATAGGAAAGAAGCTCGACCAAGGCATCCGCCTCGGTTACCGCAGTCTGGTCCGCGATTACGCCGTCCACCAGCGCGTCCATCACCCTCCGGCGGCCTGCGTGTCTCGCCTGGTCGAAAACAGCGGAATTGACAAGCGCGTCCAGCGTGATCTGTCTTTCCCTGAGGTATCCTGATGCCTCGGGAAGAAAAGGGTAGCGGGCGAGGGTGAGGAGGTTCATGCCTCCTCAAATGGTCAGGGAGATAAAAGAGTTTGGCATCGGACCAAGGGTGTTTGGGCGGATGGCTGGAACTGAACCTAGGGATGGTTGGCCGGTGTCGCCCGCGTGAAGCAGATTTTTATACGGCCAACCCATTCCAGTAATGGAGATGTTCTTGACATTTGTGAAACTGGGCGGCAAGAAGGTCGAGGTCGGCAAGATAGTCTGCCTTCTCAGGAGCTACCGCGCCCATGCCGAGGAAATGGGTTCATCCGCGCCGGAAAAACCTGAATTCTTCCTGAAGCCCAGGACTGCGATAATCCATGACGGAGGCGAGGTTGTCATTCCCCGGGATTCTTCCGATGTTCACCATGAAGTCGAACTTGCCGTGATAATCGGCAAGGGGGGTGCCAGGATTCCTGTCGAGAAAGCCATGGACCATGTTCAGGGGTATGCGGTTATGCTTGACATGACCGCCAGGGACCTCCAGGCCAGAGCCAAGAAAGCAGGGAAGCCGTGGGCCGCCGCGAAGGGATTCGATACATCCGCGCCGATATCCGACGCGGTTCCGGTGTCCCAGGTCACGGATCCCAGGAACCTCGAGATATGGCTGAAAGTTAACGGCCGGGACCGGCAGAGGTCCAATACATCGATGATGATTTACTCGGTGGCCGAGATAATCTCCCATGTCTCGGGAATCATGAGCCTTGAGCCGGGCGATATAATCGCGACCGGAACCCCCGAAGGCATCAGCCAGGTTGTATCCGGGGACACAATAGAAGCGGGGATCGGTGGCATCGGCACCATCCGCGTCCGCGTGAGATAATTATATTATATTGTTCTATCATACTAGAACAGAGGATTCTGAATGCCGCCGGGGGATTTGAAGAAAGTCATGAGTGCGCTTCTGCAGCAGAAGTCCAAGCGCATCGTCACCGGAACTGTAAAGACAGGCAGGCGCACGGACGTAATGACTGTCGGCACCCAGGGCCGGTACCTCAAGTCCCGGCCGCCGAAGACCTCGGGTGTAACAGACATAGCCATTCTCCCAACGATAAAATCGGCGATCATGCATTCGAAGGGCGGCAA
>JAQVMG010000066.1 GCA_028703755.1 Thermoplasmata archaeon
CTTTTCTTCCGAGGGTTACTGAAAGCTCCCGCCAATCCTCAAGAATCTTATCGTACTCTCCGCTGACAAGCAGGTCATGCCTGAACTCAAGTTCTTCCAGGACGGTGTTTTCCAGGACCTCGGTCTTCACAGATTTTCCGAATTCCTCTGCAATCGAGGTCGTGCCGCTGCTGAAATCATAACCAACCTGAACCCTGTTATTGACATTGATACCGATCCCGATTATGGCCAGATGCCTGTCGCCCACTGTGAATATCTCCCCCAGTATGCCGCAGGCCTTCCTCCCGGCTATGAGAACATCGTTCGGCCATTTGACTCCTGCATCCAACCCATGTTCCATTAGTATCGCGGTCGCAACGGAGGCACCGGCCATCAGTGGGAGAAGGCCGTACCTGCTGCTATCGAATCCGGGCGGCATTTCAAAAAGAACAGACATCCAGAGTCCGCCCTCCGGGGACTCCCATCTGCGCTCAAGGCGGCCTCGGCCATGGGTTTGGACCTTCGCGGTTACCAGGGTTCCGGTTTCAATACCTTCCAGTGCCAGGGCTTTCAGGACTTCGTTTGTCGAGGTGACTGAATCATAGCGAATGGTCTTTCTTCCGAGCAGTCTGGGCATGGCAGCTCCCGGTTCATCACATCAGCAGGCCCAGCAATATGCCTGCAGCGCAGGCTGAACCTATTACGCCTGCAACGTTCGGACCCATCGCCTGCATGAGGATGAAGTTACCGGGCTTATCCTGGTGCGCCTGTTTCTGGACCACCCTCGCAGCCATCGGAACCGCGGAAACTCCCGCAGAGCCAATCATCGGATTGATCTTGCCTTTGGTGACCCAGTACATTATGTCGCCCAGAATTACGCCTCCGGCTGTCGCAGCCGAGAATGCCACAATTCCTAATAGAAGGATTTTAATTGTGTCCAGATTCAGGAAGAGGGCTGACGTCATCATGTATCCGATGCCAAGGCCAAGCAGTATTGTCGCGATGTTCATTATCTCATTTCCGCCGGTCTTGGACAGCCTGTCCATGACTCCGGAAACGCGGAAGAGATTACCGATCATCATCATTCCAACCAACGGAACAGCCGACGGAATTACCATTCCGACGATGATTGTGACCGCTATCGGGAATATTACCTTCTCTGCAAGGCTGACTTCCCTGAGTTTTTCCATAGGGGTGCACCTCATTTTCTTTGTGGTGAGGGCTCTGATGATAGGCGGTTGAATCAGGGGAACAAGTGCCATGTAGGAATATGCTGCCACAGTCACCGGGCCCAGAATCTCTGGCGCCAGACGCGATGCGACATAGATTGTGGTAGGCCCGTCAGCACCGCCGATGATTCCGATTGATGCGGCCTGAGTCATTGTGAAACCCAGCATGACGGCCACACCAAGGGCTACGAATATACCAAGCTGGGCTGCTGCACCCAGAAGGAATGTCACCGGTTTGGCAAGAAGCGGTGAGAAATCGGTCATTGTCCCGATACCCAGGAAGATGAACAGAGGGATGAGACTTGATCTAATCAGGCCATAATAAATAATGTTCATGAAACCGCCAGGGTCGGTAGCGCCTGTGAGGGGCAGATTGGCGAGAAGCGCAGCGAAACCCATAGGGCCCAAAAGGAGAGGTTCGATTTTCTTTACTATTGCCAGAAAAAGAAGAATTCCGGCAACGGCCAGCATTATTATCTGACCGATGGTGATTACTTCGATGCCCGTTTCAAACATGCCGAACATCTCATTGCCTCCTTGTGTCAATTGCTGCGGCTATGGCTGCCACGGTCTCCGTTTCGCCGGCGCCTTCCTGGCTTGACTTAGCTTTCCTGTTGGCTTCTAATTTCTGAATCATTACCCCAGTGAAATGAGTTGACATCCATAGAATTGCAAGTATGGAAAAAACGACGCCCATTCCGATGATCATCATTGAGAGGGCGTTGACTTCTATTTTATCTTCTGGCTCAAAACTCAGCCATCCGTCCTTTTCAGCCCATGAGGATGAATCCTTGTTAGCACCGCCGATTATCGTATATGCCGTATCCATCAGACCATCGCCGTCGTCGTCTTCGGCTTCGCTGTCGTCCCAATAATTTCCGCCGCCGGCTTCCTCTTCGACATACCAGGTGTTCAGACCATCGTCATAGGCCTGGTGTGTGTTGTTGATGATATTGTTGCTGTGGATTATATTCCCATAGCAGGCAGTGAGGAACATGCCGTATCTGTTGCCTGTTACGGTCATATTCTCGACTGTGCAGTTATTGACACCGGCCATCATTATGCCGGCATCGAACGACACGTTTCCGCTGCCTGTTACTGTGAAGCCGGAAATCGCGACCCAGTCGGAAACGATTGTAATAACTGAGAGGCTGCCCTGACCGTCGATTATTGTTTCAGCGCTGTTATTGGAGATTATTGTCAGTTCTTTGTCGATTACAATGGAATTGTATGTTCCTGGCTCCACCCATATGGTGTCCCCCACATTCGCCGCATCGATAGCGTTCCGGATGTAATTCGGGTTGACCGGGACGCCCTGGGCTTCCGAGGGACCGACCGCGAGGAATAATCCGAATGAGCCTGTCACCAGCATTGCCGCGAGAAGGCAGGATATTGCCCCGCTCTTCCGTAATGATTTTGTACCTGGGGTCATCTGAATCATCCCATCGTGAACATCGGAACCCCTTCGGCAACTTCCTGGCCTTCGCGTATGCTTATCGCGGTTATGGTCCCGTCGCGCGGTGCCAGTATGTCGTTCTCCATCTTCATAGCCTCAAGTGTCGCGATTACCTGGCCTTTCTTGACGACCTGGCCGACCGTAACTTTTATTTTCAGGATGTTGCCCAGAATCGGCGCCTTGACAATCTCAGAAACCTGGGAGCCCGGCGCTGCTGCCGCTTGAACAACCGCCGCTCCGGAAACTCCTCCGCTGAGAGATACGGTGTAGTCCTTTCCGTTGACAGTAATCGAAGTTTCCGAGGATTGGACAACTTCATGCTCAACGTTGTTCACTTTAATCCTGTAGTTCATCGGGAATTTCTTCGGCTGGGGCGCGGACGGGATATCTGACGCGATTTTTCGAATCGGAAGGTCTGCGCCGGTGAATTCCGCTTTCGCCTCGCCCTTGAGGAATTTCAATCCTACCTGCGGGTAAAGCACGTAAGTCAGCGCATCTTCCGGTTTTTTCAGCAGTCCCTGAGCCTGAAGCTCTTCTTTGGCGAGCTTCATTCTTGGTTCCAGAAGGTCCGCAGGCCTCTGGGTGATTACTTCATCGCGCCAGTTCGGGCCAAGTATGGTTTCGTAAATCTTCGGGGAGATATCTGCGGGCGGTTTCCCGTACATGCCCTTGACGTAATCCTTGGTCTCCTTGGCGATGTTCTTGTATCTGCCGAACATGACATTCAGGAATGCCTGGTATCCGACAATCTGGCTTGTCGGAGTGACAAGCGGCGGGTATCCCAATTCTTCTCTCACGATTGGGATTTCCTTGATGAGGAGCGGGAACTTGTCTGCGGCTTTCTGCTGCAACAGCTGGTTCCTGTAATTGGACAGCATGCCGCCCGGTATCTGGTGGAATGTGACCGAAGGGTCGTAGAGCAGGTTGTCGATGTTATGGAGGTGCTGGTATTTGTTCCAGATGTCGAGGAAATAATCGCGTATCTCATTCATCAGCTTGAGGTCATACCCGGTGTCCCATTGGGTGCCCTTGAGGGCTGCGACCATGCTCTCTGCCGGCGGCTGACCGGTGCCTCCGCTTATTGAGGAGATGTTGGTATCGACTATGTCGGCGCCGGCCTCGATGGCCTTCAGGTAGGTCATCATGGCCAGGCCGCTCGTGCAGTGAGTGTGTATGTCTATGGGTATTTTCACGCCACCTGATTTGGAGCCGGTGACCAGGGCCACTGCAGCCTGAGGCGTCAGTATCCCGGACATATCCTTAACAGCCAGGGAATCGCATCCCATCTTCTGGAGGTCCTTGAATAATTCGATGAAGAATTGGGTCGTGTGAACGGGGCTGATCGTGTAGCTCACGCATCCCTGGGCGTGGGCGCCTTCGGCTTTGACTGCCTCTATCGGGCCTTTCAGGTTCCTCCTGTCGTTCAGGGCGTCGAATATTCTGAAGTTGCTGATTCCGTCCTTGTGGGCGTAATGAATGAATTCCTTCACCACATCGTCGGGGAAATTGCTGTAGGCCACAATATTCATGGCACGTTCCAGCATCTGCAGGGGTGTGTGCTTAACATGGGATTTTATTGCCTTCAGGCGGTCCCATGGGTCTTCGTTGAGATAACGGATCGGCACATCGAATGTCGCTCCGCCCCAGACCTCCATCGAGAAATAGCCGACCTGATCCATTTTTTCCAGTATCGGCAGCATGTGTTCGGTTCTCATCCTTGTCGCTAGCAGGGACTGATGCGCGTCTCTAAGAGTTTGGTCGTGTAATTTAACCATCCAGACACCTCAGGATAATCTTACTGAGGCCGCGTAACGGAACTATATAATTAAACATTTCTATAATGTAACATATTAATGTAACAGAATGCCGTAGAATAATACTCTTTATTATGTCTTATGCCGCAACTACATCATGCAAGAAGCCCTAAGATTATGCCTGCGGCACAGGCAGAACCAATCTGCCCGGCCACATTGGGACCCATCGCATGCATTATCATGATGTTGCCTGGCCGGTCCTTCGCCGCCTGCTTCGCGACAACTCTTGCGGCCATGGGCATTGCAGAGACCCCGGCGGAGCCTATCATCGGATTTATCTTGCCGCCGGAGAGCTTCCACATCACCTGGCCAAAGATGAGGCCGCAGGCAATGGCAGCTATGAAAGCGAATAAGCCAAGCAGCAGAATCTTGAAAGTGTCAATATTGATGAACAGCGATGCGGTCATCATGAAACCGACGCCGATACCCAAGAGTATCGTTGCGATGTTCATTATCTCGTTTCCGCCGGTCTTCGATAGCCTATCCATCACGCCTGAGACCCTGAACAGGTTACCTATCATCAGCATGCCGATGAGCGGTACTGCAGAGGGAACAATCATACCGACGATTATGGTCACGGCAATCGGGAATATTACCTTCTCAGTGTTGCTGACTTCCCTCAGCTTCTTCATCTGGATGCACCGCTGCTCCTTGGTGGTCATCAACTTGATCAGAGGAGGCTGGATGAGCGGCACAAGTGCCATATAGGAATAAGCCGCGACAGTGACTGGTCCAAGTATCTCAGGCGCCAGCTTGGAAGCAATGTAGATTGTGGTTGGGCCGTCCGCACCGCCGATGATGCCGATTGTCGCGGATTGGTCCAAGGAAAATCCAATCATAACGGAAACGCCCAGAGCAATGAATATGCCGAACTGGGCTACAGCGCCGAGAAGGAATGTTATGGGATTAGCCAGGAGTGGCGAGAAATCCATCATCGTCCCGATTCCCAGGAATATGAATAGAGGTATGATGCTGGTCTTGATCAGATAATGGTAGATAATGTACATGAACCCGCCTGGGTCGGTGCTGCCGGTGAGAGGAAGGTTGGCGAGGATGGCCGCAAAGCCCATCGGACCGAGAAGGAACGGCTCGATGTTCTTAACAATGGCCAGATAAAGAAGGACACTGGCTATGCAGAGCATGATTATCTGGCCCAGAGTTATGTCCTCGATGCCGGTTTCAAACATGCCGAACATATCACAGTCCTCTCAGTTTTAGAATTTCAGTGCCACCTTCTTCTTAGCCAATTTTGGCGGTTCGGCGGGTGTTTCGGCAGGCTTCTCTTCAACAGGGGACGTGGCGGGGGTTTCTGCCGGCTGTGCAGCCTTTGGGGCCTCAGCGCGCGATGGGTTCAGTTCTCCGATGTCGTCGTCCCTGCCTTCCTTCTCATCCATCTTCTCCTTGAATTCAACGCCGCACCCGGGGCACTTCCCGAAGCGTCTGCCGCACATAGAATGGTATTCCTTGCCGCATGAGCAGCGGATGATTTCGAGGCCGGCTTTGGCCTTCCCCATACATATTCCGCACTTGGTATCGGCAGGGCTCTTGAGAATTTCGAAGGAGGTCTTGGTGACTGCGGGTATGGGGACTTCGATTTTCGGTTCCAGGACGAACACATGGTCGTTCGACGAATCCTCGAAGGTCAGCCCATCCATTATCCTCGTGGATATGGTTTTGATGAGAACCGGAACTTCTCCGGGCGTGTCCAACTTTATCTTTATTTTGAGTTTAACTTCACCGCCGCCTCCCCGAATTGCATCTACTTTCGTCTGCCCTTCGACAGTGATGTCACCGATGATGGATATGGACACGTCTTTGGCAAGCGCTTTGCCCTTGTTGGACACAACCATCTCGGTTTCAACCCATTTCCCCTTATCCACTCTGTCGAGCAGGATGTCTGCGGTGAGGATAGGCTTGAACTCTGCCACAGCGTTCTTGACCGTTGTAATGCTTTGCTTTAATGTGGATAGCGCCAACTGGTAATCGCTCTCTTTCTGAGTTCTTGCGGTTTCAAACAGAACCTGGGCTTCCTTGACATTGATACCGAATTTCTTCGAGTTGGATATGACTTTCTCAGCTTCATAGGTCAGATCGATGAACTCCCTCTCGAAGCCTTTCTTGAGGTCAATCGCATTTTTGGATTTCTCAACCAGGTTCATCGCGTCCTTGAATTTGTTCTCTTCAAAGGCCTTTCTCGCCTTGGCCAGTAGATCTTGGCTTGCCGCAATCTCAGCTCCGACTTCCTTGGCATGGGCCATTGCGCGTTCGGACTGGCTGTAGCTGTCTTCGAAATATGCTTTCAGTTTGGCGTTGAGGTCATCCTTTGTTTGAATAATTTTTTCATGTGACACAAGGAATTTGCCCGTATCCATGAAAGTCTTGGCTTCAGCCAGCATAGAACTTGATGCGGACACATCAATGCCGTATTGCCCTGCAAGATCTGTGTATTTGTATGCCGAAGAAAGAAGGCCGCTGAGTTGGGAATGGCAGAGTCGCTTGGCTTCAAGGGTTCCTTCCTTGGCAATCTCGGTGGCGGTCCTGTAATCATTGTCGTTCTTGGCTATTTCCGCGTCTGCCAGTAGTTTTTTGCTTATTGATACATCCGCGGAAATCTTCTGAGCCATGTCAATCTGGGTATTCAGAATGTTGATTGCTTCGGCAGCTTCGGTGAAATCTTCGTTCACGAGATGCAGTTCATCCCCGCTCTGGATTGCCATTTCCAAAGCGCGGACATAATTACCGTTCTTCATCTCTTCCCTGGCTTGGACTATTAAAGCCTTTGCTTTCTTCGAGAACAGCCCGGATTTCTGTGCTTCGGATTGTTTGGCTTCCGCAGTGCTTATGGCTTTTTCCGCCATTTCCTGCTGAAGGCCGACCTTCTCGAGCTCACCCTCGCTCTTCATTGCTTCGGAAAGGGCGGTCTTGTAATCCTTGGCGTTGAAAGCATCCAAGGCCTTTTGCATCAGCTTTTCGGCCGCTACGACATTGATTCCTTCCAGTTTGGCTTTTTCAATTGAAACTTTAAATGCTTTGATTGTGTCTGAAACATATTTTTCGATTGTTTTTCGGGATGCGACAGTGCTTCTGGTCGCAAAATCGATTGCCTCTTTGTATCTGGAGGAATTCAGTTCGTTGAGCGCACTCTCGAGCAGCTTCTTCGGTTCAGCCATATTGGCATGCAGGTTTTCCCCTTCGCTGAGAACATCCTGGGCGGTCTTTATCTCCATGGCGATTCTCTGATTCATTTTACGCAGGTCATCCACTTGGGTTTTTACCTGCTTGGCTATGTCTACGGAATCCCGGTACCGCTTCTGTTCGAAGGCTCTCCTTGCAGTATCAAGCAATTCTTCCTGTGCAGTCACGCTCAGATTGAGTTCCCTGGCATCCATAATCTGCGATTCGGTTGATGAGAGAAGGTTGCTGATGGCCTGATTCAATGCCGTGACGGTTTGGCTTTCTGCCTGGTTCGCTATGGTAATTGCCTGCTGTGGGTGCTCAGCCTGGATGCTTGCGGCCAATGCAGATGCGGACTTGGCCAATTCTGGGCTTTCTACACCCAATTCCTTAAGGATTTTCACGGAATTCTCAATGAAGTGAAGTGTCTGGGCAACATTGAACAGAGCCATGATTTTTTCGGTTTCTGCCTTCGCTCTCTCAGCTTCTTTCAGAGCATTGTCATATTCAAAGCGCTCAAACATGCTTTTTGCCGAAAGCAGTATACCCATCGGGTCCTTGACTTCGATCTTGTTCTTCTTGGCTTCGGCTATAAGTGCCGCAGCCTGGTTGATGGCATCGTAAGATTTTTGATGCAGTGATATCTGTTTGTCAGAAGAGGATTTCGCAAAATAGCTTTCTTTATATGTTTGAAGGAAATCCGCTTTTGAGAATGCGGTCTTTGCCTTTTTCAGAGCTTCCTTCATGTCGGAGATATCTATGCCAAGTTTCTTCGCTTCTATCGCAGCCAGTTTTCCCTCTCCGAACATTCTCTCGGCTGCGACATATTGGAGATTCCGGGCATCGAGTATTGCCTTTTCGCTCTCTGCAATTGCGTTGGAAAAATCTCTGTTTTTCAGGTAATCTTCGCAGCGGGCCGTTATCTCTTCCAGCACGGTTGTGTCGCAACCCATCTCCCTTGAATTCGTCAATGATTTCTTCAGATCCATGACCAAGTCCCTTGCCTTGCTTGATTGACTGGTCTCAAGAAGAGTGAGGGCCTTATCGGCGTATTCGAACGACTTGTCAAAGGCATTTTTCTCGAATTCGGATTTGGCCGAAGAAAGCAAACCCTGAATTGTGGATATATCAACATTCTCGGCATCGTACATAGCCAATTCAACGGATGCAATTGTGTTCGATACATGGATTTTTATTATCTGCTCGGCGCGCTTGGTGCTCTCTGCGGACAGTTCTATGGATTTCTGGTAATTTCCGGATTTTGTTGCATCGATTGCCTGCTTCATCATCATCTCTGGTTCTTTGAGATTCGCACCCAGGCGGTCTCCGGCACTTATTACAAGCTCTGCAACCTCAATGCATTCCGTTGCAAATGAATACAGAGCACTTGAGATTTCGTCCTTTGCCTGCTTTACATAAGCCTGAACGGATTCAAAATCCCTTGCTTCCAAGGATTCCTG
>JAQVMG010000067.1 GCA_028703755.1 Thermoplasmata archaeon
GGCCCCGCAGAATAGGCCGTCCTGGCCCATCGCCTTGGCTTTTGCGTCCTCCGCAGCTTTCCTTGCAGGTTCCACAACGGCACGGTCCTCATACCTCACGCCGACCTGTTCCATGATGTGTTCCGAGAGCTTGACCGTGTTCTTGCTGATGAATCCAAGCATATACTCGCAGTTGTACCGGAATGCCCTGCGGATTATCTCCTGCTTGGCCGCTTCCTGAACAATTGAATCATTGATAATTCCGTATCCGGCCATGTTCACGCCCATGTCTGTCGGCGAGTTATACGGGGATTCGGCTTCCATGATCTTCTCTAGTATGCGCTTCAGCACAGGAAAGACTTCGACGTCCCTGTTGTAATTCACAGTCTCTTTTCCGTATGCTTTCAGGTGATAGGGATCAATCATGTTGAAATCGCCAAGGTCTGCCGTAGCGGATTCATAGGCGATGTTGACCGGATGCTTCAGCGGAATGTTCCAAATCGGAAAAGTTTCGAATTTCGCATATCCGGATTTGATGTTGTTCCGGTAATCATGGTACATCTGAGAAAGGCATGTGCCCAGCTTGCCGCTTCCGGGGCCCGGCGCCGTGACTATTATCAGCGATCTCCGTGTCGGGATGTAATCATTCTTTCCGTAGCCTTCGTCGCTCACTATTGTATCAATATCGCTTGGATAACCCTTTGTGAACCTGTGGGTATAGACGCTTATATCCCGGCGTTCCAGCTTGTTCTTGAAAACATTCACTGCCGGTTGGTCCTGGAATCTTGTTATGACGACCGCGGAAATGTCTATGCCCCATTCCCTGAGGTCATCGATAAGTTTCATCGCATCCGCATCGTATGTTATTCCGAAATCCGCGCGGATCTTCCGTCTCTCGATGTCTCCCGCATAAATGCAGAGAATAATGTCGGCCTTGTCCTTCAGCTGGCGCAGAAGCCGCATCTTCACATTCGGGTCAAATCCCGGCAGGACTCTTGATGCATGGTAATCATAGATTATCTTTCCTCCGAATTCCAGATAGAGGCGGCTGTTAACCTGCTCCATCCTTTTCATTATCGCATCAGTCTGCTCCTTCAGGTATTTGTCATTGTCAAAGCCGATTTTATCCAACATGGTTCCAACTGCCTTTCGGGGAATATGGCCTGAATGGTTTTAAAGGTTGCCCATGGCCCATGATGGCAAGTGTTTTATCGGGGGATTGCATCATCATCTGAGACACAGGTGAGAACATGAGCAATTCCAACATCAGCGGCTTTTACAGGATGAGCATTGAAGAAAGACTGAAAATTGTTAAAGAGTTTGCCGGACTCAGCGATGAAGAAGCCGCCATCATCGGCAATATGGGGGCCCTTGATCCGTCCAAGGCGGACAGGATGGTCGAGAATGTGATAGGATCCATTCCGGTCACAATCGGGGTCGCAACGAATTTTGTCGTTAACGGCAAGGATATACTGGTGCCCATGGCCACCGAGGAACCCTCTGTGATTGCGGCTGCATCCAATTCAGCCAAGCTCGCGAGAGAGACCGGCGGTTTCAGGGCGACTTCAACCGACCCGATCATGATCGGCCAAATCCAGCTGACCCATCTGAAGAATCCAGACAAAGCCATGAAGGACCTTCTCGCCCACAAATCGGAATTGCTGGAACTTGCCAACTCCAAGGACCCTATGCTCGTTAAGCTTGGCGGGGGCGCAAGGGACATCGAAGTGAGAAAAATTGAGACCATTGCCGGAACCATGCTCATAAACCATCTGCTTGTGAATTGCCTTGATGCCATGGGTGCGAATGCTGTCAATACAATGGCCGAGGCCATATCTCCCAGGATTGAGGAGATAACCGGAGGAAAGGTATACCTTAGGATAATCTCGAATCTGGCAGTTCACAGACTGGCCAGGGCAGAGGCTGTCTTCTCCGCAGAATCGCTGGGCGGCGAGGAAGTGGTGAATGCGATTCTTGAAGCATATGCATTTGCTGCTGCCGACCCGTTCAGAGCGGCCACGCATAACAAAGGTATAATGAACGGTATCGACGCAGTTATCCTGGCAACTGGAAACGATTTCAGAGCGATTGAGGCTGGAGCCCATGCCTATGCGGCTTACCGGGGAGGTTATGCGCCGCTTACGAACTACAAGAAGAATGCCAAGGGGGACATCGTCGGGACCATCGAAATGCCAATGGCTGTTGGCCTTATCGGAGGTGCCACAGCTGTGCATCCGACAGCCAAGGCATGCGTTAGGATTCTGGGAGTGAAAAGCGCAGCAGAACTTGGCCATATAGTCGCCTCTGTGGGTCTTGCTCAGAATTTTGCAGCCCTGAGGGCCCTGGCAACCGAGGGCATCCAAAGAGGCCATATGTCGCTTCACGCCAGGAACATCATCGTTTCGGCTGCGGAGAAGATGGGAATCAAGGCAACCCCGGAACTCATTGACAAGATAGCCCCGCTGCTCATCAAAGAGAAAAAGGTCCGCATGGACAGGGCGGAGGAGCTCATCAGGGAGCTTCAGAAATGAATATAGATAGAACTAAAGCATATATTATAAAACACGGAAACCTCTTTGAGCAGGCAAGACTGAAACACACCGTGGGCCGGAAGTACAGCCAGAAGGATGTTCTCCAGAGTTTTTCAGAGATGCAGAATCCGGACGGCGGGTTCCCTTACGGAGACCGGAGGGGCTTTCCGAGCTGCCTCAGCAATACCACGATGGCCCTCTCGAATCTTATCGACATGGGCCTGGCTGATTCGGAACCCGCTTTGAAAAGCTTCCGGTTCATGGACAGAATGAAAAAAAGCAACGGCTCCTGGGAGGAGAACGACAAGATTGCACCGCTGGACCCGCCGTTCTGGGATATCCCCGGGGACGAAGAGAGCACTATTTGGCTGACAGCGGCATCCGCGGAGATCCTCAGGAAAGCCGGGAAACCCGTTCCGAGGAAGACCCTTGATTTCCTCCGAAAGAAACAGGGACCCGACGGGAAATTCGAAGGTTACATCCATACGACATGGATCGCAATGGCAATCTTCGGAAATCAGAGCCCTGTGACTTCTGCCTCACTGAAATATCTGGAAACAGCCGATATCGGGGACTGGGATGCCACATGTATCTCTTGGTGCCTGAGTTCTATGAAACTCGGAGGTGTGAGTGCTGACTCTGGCCTCCGGAAAAAACTGCTAGACCGCCTCTCGGAATTGCAGGAACCGGACGGAAGCTGGCCGTCCGAAGGCGGCATTCCCGCGAAAGTTCAGGATGCGAATGCGGTTCTTTTTGCCGTGATGGATATTATAAAAAATGAGAATATTAATGCGTAATGACCATCACTATTATATACAAGGATGGCTTCACAGCGAAATACCTCAGGCAAAGGAGGGTAAAACCCTTGGTTTTGAGGACTAGTGAATCCAAAAATGGAAAAGTGATACACATGCAAAGCGAAGTTATGGGAAAGACATTGGCCATAATCATGGTCATAGCAATGATATCGACAGGGATTGCTATGCTCCCGACAGGTGTCGAAGCAGAACAATCATACACTATCAAAGGAAAAGTGTTGAACAACGTGGGCGACGTTCCTCTGGCCGGAGTATATGTGAACATTTCGGTTGAGACAGTCCCTGCCACCACATGGATTTTTGAATCTGTTATGACTGGCACGGATGGTACATTCTCAAAAGTATTCATGCTGGATAACGCCTGTGATTTCAATATATCATTTGAAAAGGTCGGTTTCGCAAAACCTGACAACAGGACGTTTGACAGTACTCTGTTCGATGCAAACAACACAGCCAACACCGAGATAACTTTGCTTTTCCCGCAGGATCTTGTGAAGGGCAAAGTATTCATCATGGGGACAACAACACCGATTGAGGATGTTGAGGTCAATGTCGAAGGAAACGCAGAAACCATTTCGACAGATTCCTACGGCAAATTCGCAGCCTACACAAGCCTGCCTGAAGTTGACATCGACTTCAGCAAGGACGGATACTACTCAACAAGCGCCGAAAACGTCGCAGTAGACGGTTCCTCTTACGATGACATTTACTACATGGAGAAAATCACACCCGTGCCGACGATAAAGGTCTACGGAATTGTAACCAAAGAAGGTACAAACCAGACCATTGACGGTGCGTATGTTTCGATTTCCGAGGGCGATGAGAAGTGGATAACAGCCAGAAGCGACGACAAGGGCAGATTCTCGATGCTCGCCTACCCGGGCAACTTCCAGATAAAAGCCTACAAGGAAGGTTATTTCACAACATTCGACGCAACCTACTTCTTCAGCATACCCGGCGATGAGATACAGGATATTTCGCTCGAGGAGATCAGCGGCATTGACAGAACCTTCAGCGGAACCATTTCCTGCTCGGATGCAGCCAGCCCCGACGGAGCTGTCGCATACCTCTACAGCGACGACGGCAAGTTCGTAGATGACGATATTGTGGACGGAACAGGCGTTTACAGCATTGACTTCTACGCTGAGACCGGCGTTACGTTCATCCTCGTCGTCGAGAAGGACGGTTACTTTACAAATGTCGCATACACCGACATTGTCAACGGAGCGGCAGGCCAGAATGTTGTTCTGGAGAAGATCACACCCATTCACAAACTCTTCGGAAAGGTCTTCGATGCCACAACAAACGCTGAAATAATCGACGCATCCATAACAATCTACGCCAATGACAGCCTCTACACCGATATGACAGAGTCCGAGGGCGAAGGATACTACGAATTCACCGTTTACGACCACGCCACATTCTGGATGGCTGTTGACGCCGAGGGATTCCAATCCGTTGTCAAGAAGGTTCTCGACATTACCGAAGACACAGTTGTGGACTTCGGCCTCCAGCCATCCGGCTCTGACATACACCAGACAACATTCGAGTTCCTGAACTGGACAACAATATCCGTCAAGGAAATGAGCATCATTTCCGTTGACAACATGACCGTAAGGCTGAACGCCGACAGGAAATACGACATGCAGCCGGTCGGACTCGGTCAGAACGACGGCTCGCTTGACTCGACCGACATCGGCTTCTGGGAAGATTACCTTGCAGAGAAGGGCCTTGAACAGAGGGACACAAAGGATTTCCTCACCCTCAACAACACATACTACAAGCTTGACAGCGCCATTGAAGTTGAAATCAACGGCGCAACCGGTTCAGTCACCGAGGATGCCACCATATTCATAAACATGACATACACGTACACAATCGTTCCGGATTCCCTTGAGAACATCGGTTCCACGGTTTTCACAATGGTCCTGAACGCAACATACGACACGGAATACCTGAACCACACCTACGACATCGTGCTCCCGAAGGCAGCCGACGGAAGGAACCTCTTCGAGATGACAAAGAATGTCACCGAGACGAGCAATGTTGATGTAATAGAATACAACAACCCGATAACCGTGAACCCGAAGGTCTTCGACGGCGACAGCGAGAAGGTTATCATGACTATCATGTTCTCAGACAACGGCACTGCGAACGCAAAGGTTCTCAGCGGCGTCCACTATGTTATGAACAGCACCTACGACAACTACACAGTCATCGTCCCGAAGGGCCCGATAAGCGGCATGGACACCAACATAACCTTCAGCGCCGAGGAATCCACCGATAAGATCGGCGACATCACAAAGGCCAACTTCACCTGGAACTTCGGCGACGGAACAACCGGCTACGGAATCGAGGTCGACCATGAGTACACAGCTGTCGACGGCCTGAGGGTTGTCAGATTGGTTGTGAACGAGACCGGCGGAAACCTGACCTGGAGAAACATCACCGTGTACGTGGACAGCCAGAACCCGGTTGCAGGCATCAGTGCAGTCATCACGGATTCAGAGAACATTTCCTTCGATGAAAGTGCAAAGATTCTCACAGTGAACGAGGACCTGCCAATCAAATTCAGCGGAATCAAATTCACCGACGCTGACGGCATGGGTTCAGAGGACATTGTCGGCGACAACTCCACCGACCTGATCGCCACCGGAAAGGACGGAATAATCGAGAAGTGGTACTGGTCCTGGGGCGAGGAGGAAGTGTCCGATGAAACAATAACCAAGGACGGCAGCAACAACATCACGCACTCCTACAACAAACCCGGAGAATACACGCTCAACCTGACCGTGACAGATGTCGTCGGAAGGGAAAGCGCCAACGCGACCTGGATAATCAATGTGCTCGATGTTACAGCTCCGCTCACAGACTTCAACATAAAGGATGAGGACGGCGCAGTCGTCACTGAGGTCATCGAGAACACAACATTCTACTTCAACGCGTCCCTGACAACGGACAACTTCGATGAATTCGACAACCTGTCATTCCACTGGTTCTTCGATGTGGACGGCACAGTCACCAACAAGACCGGAGATGTGGTCAACTTCACCTTCGGCCTGGTAGGCGACTTCAACGTCACACTGAAGGCAACGGACGATGCAGGCAACTACTACAACAAGACCACACTTGTGCATGTCAACCTCGCAGAGAGACCGAACATCCTGATGAAGATCGGAAGCATGGTCTTCAGCTCGAGCCCCGGAACAGCAGGCAAAGAGATGACCGTATCCGTCAACATCACAAACGACGGAAAGGCAAACGCCTCTGACATCCAGACAAAATTCTACATCCGCAACTCCGACGGCACTGACACCGAGATAGGCACCGTTTCGACGGCATCCCTGATAATCGGAAACACAACAACCGTCTCGATCGAGTGGACCCCCAGCAAGAAGGGAGAATACTCGATATGGGCCAACTCCACCTGCGCGGGAGAGCACAGCTCCCAGTGGTGGGACAACAAGATCGATGATTTCAGCATCCAGAAGGTCACTGTAGATGAGGCCGCCTGGGTCATGCCCGCAATCATCATCGCAATCGTGGTTGTCATCATCGTTGTGTTCGTCGGCATGAAATACTTCATGAAGAGCGGCACCGAGAAGGATGAAACCGGCGACAAGAGAAAGAAGAGATAAACAGAAGAATGCGGCTGGCCTCAGGCCAGCCGTTCCTTTTCATTTTTCTATTTTTTTGATGAATTTATTATACCCATTTAGAATACCGATGCACATGAAAGCGGTCTGCACACTGAGATTGGAATTCCCTGATGAAAACACCGCCCGCAGCATCGCGGGAGCGATGGAATTGGACAATGCGGGCTATGTCGAAACCAGGATAGAGGGAAATGTTCTGTACGCGACAACAACCGCGGACAATGTTATGGCCCTCAGGAACACGGTCGATGATTTTCTGGCCTGTGCGAATGTCGCGCAGAAAAGCCTAGAGGGTTCAAACTGACTTCCGCAAGTTTTATCAATAGCGTTATTCTTGGGTGAGAATATCCACTGAGATGGACAGAGGTATTGATATGAGTAAAATGATAGCGGTAATCGCAGTTGTGGTCGTGGCGGTCATTGTCGCCGCGGCTGTGGGGTACTATGTGCTCCAGGGTGAGGATGAACAGACCGAATTAACCGTGAGCTTCAACGGGTCCGAATACACCTATGATGAAATGCTGGAGGAATTCGGGACCATGACCGTGGATGACACCGAAGGTATTTCCCTTAGCGCCATCGTAAACGACACCGGCGTGGAGAATCCTGAGACAAAGACATTCGTCCTCAAAGCAGACGATTATGCAATGGCAGTCAACTGGACGCTCCTCCAGAGCGGCATTCTGACACTGGTTGAGGACGTTGACGAGGACTCTGGCAACGAGACGGCATACCTTATGACTCTTTTCCCGGGCATGCCCGGCGCATACAAGGTGAAGTATCTCACCGACATTGAGACCGCCGAACTTTCACCGATAGTCTGCAACGGCTTGGAATTCTACCTGGATTACATGCCCAGGAAGGTAAACGAGAAGACAGTAACCTACAACGATACATATTCACCCACCGGCTGGTCGCTGAGCGACATTGTGAACTATACCGATCTAGCTGACCCGGAGACCCACAATTACACCATTGTGGGATACGATGCTGCCGATGAGGAACCATGGTACAACAAGACTGTCACATGGGACGGCATGCTCGGCGGAGTCCTGGTTGAAGAGGATGTGAGGACCGCATTCGATGAGAGCACTGAATTCGCGAGAAGCGGATACAGGGTTCGGAACGTAATCGAGATAATCGTCGAATAATCGCATAATGGACAGGCATCATCCGTTTCTCTCGGACAGGTGCCTGTCCAGCATTTCCATTTCTTTTTCAAACTGTTTAAGAATTTCAATTCCCAGTTTGGATAATTTTGAACTGCCGCCTGACCTTCCGCCCCTTGCCGTTTCCACGAGGGCCCCGCCTGCCGCATCGGACATTTCCCTTATCTGGGTCCAGGCGTGGCTGTAGGACATGCCCATCAGTTTCGCGGCCTTGGCTATGGAGCCGGTTTCCCTTATGTGCCTTAAGAGTTCAGCCCTTCCAGTGCTCAGAATGAACTTGGAATCCGCCTCTAACCAAAGCCTTGCCCTGACTTCGATCACGGGGCGAAATAACCGAAGCGGGTCATAAGTCTTTGCCGTCATCTTAGGAGGTGTTTGAAACGCGCTCGGTATTTCCTTTTAATCGAGGGCGGCAGGTAACGGTAGAACCTTTTCTGCCAGTCCATAGGCATTCTGAAGAAATCGCCGTGGATTGTCCTGCGGCAGCAGGAGCTGCCGCATTCACAATTTTCCTCGAAGTAGAACAGCCCTTCGAGTTGGTTAATGGAACTGGCCGCATAATCGTGGGTGAGTTCTTCCCCGACGTTGATGTCCCTCAAGGCCACCACATCATATATCCCGATGCCGCTTTTCCGGTAGCAGCAATTGGGGTCGCATGAATGGTTCATGTATGCCGGCAGGCCTTCCTCTATCACGTATTTCCCGCGGCCCACGTAATGGGCATGGTCTCCGTTCAGCGCCGGGTCGGAATTAATATCTTCCAGTGTGTGCTTCCTGAGGCCGGTGAGATTTTCACTGAACAGCACTTCCCCTTTCCTACGGCCAGTTTCCGTGAACAGACCGATTCCTTTGTGCCGTGTGTCCTTTAAAATGTATTGCCCCATGGACTCACTTCTCTGCCGCGGAGACGCCGTCCC
>JAQVMG010000068.1 GCA_028703755.1 Thermoplasmata archaeon
TGCTATAAAATGGTGGTTCTTTAGATAAAGTATTATTAAAAATAATTGCGGTAGGAGAAATAGATTCATCTGTAATAATTCCTTTAATAGGTACTGGGGCTATAGAATCGGCTTCATCCGCAATCATAGTGACTTGATCTTGATAAAAAATTTTAAAATTTAATAATTTATTTAAAGATGATTCATCTACTGTTAAATTAATAGGAACAAGCATCTGACTAGAAGATACTAAACCTGGATTTTCTTCTGTTGGTATAGATCCAACATCTGGCAATAATCCTGCTAATCTAAAATAAGATGGTTCAACAATACGAGTATCAATCAAAAGACCCCCTGTTGTGCCATCTATTCTAATTTCTCCTGGAAATTCAGCAATAGGGCTAACTTCTGCTACATCAATAGAATTTTTTAAAGTATCTAAAGTTTCTTTTTTAATTAATAAATTACTTTCTGAAGGATAAGAAACTTCCATTGTAACAAGAGAATCTTCTGTCGTCATCAACTTCCCTATTAATATATATTGAAATCCATACCCTAAAGAAACTAAAAGAAGAACTGTGGCAATACCAACAGACATACCCATAATAGTCAAAAAGGCTCTCTGTGGTTTAGTTTTAAAAGTCCTAAGCGAGAGTATTATTAATTCATGAAATTTTAATTTATGATTAGGCATATATCAATTATAATGTTTTTTGAAATGTATCTTCAATATTTCTTCCTCCACTCAAAATTGATTCAAATTTTTCTCCCATTTGATGAGAAGTACGGAAAGTTAAACCAGCACCAAATTGATTTTTTGACAAATCAAGTAATTCAATAAATTTTTCAGGAGAAACAAAACCTCGTAATCTATCTGAAATCAATTGATCAATTGACATAATTTGAGCTGAAGAAAGTTTTAATTTATGTTCTTCTAATAACCAATCACGGATACGACGAACTTCTTCAGAAATTGTTAATTCTGGATGTTTTTCTATAACATTATAAACAGCCTCTATATCTTTTCTTTTATCTATAATTTCATTTAAATAATGAACAACTCTTTCCGCTTTCTTTTTCCAAAGACCAACTCCTCCATCTTTAAATGGTTTATGTAATAAATCAGACAAAGTTATTGGATCAATTTTTTCTTCCAATCTTTGATTAATAATTTCTTCAAAACGTTTGATTTCATCAGAAGAATATCCACGCAATAAGAAACTAGCAAGAACCCGAGAAGAAAGTTGAGCTGTTTTAATATCCTGATTTTTATTAGATTCAGAAATTTCTTTTGATAATTGTTTATATAAATGCCCAGAAAGAGTTTCGGCAACAGTCTTAGGATTTATTTTTTCAACATCTGTCACAACCCCATCTTTTAAATGAAAAATAGTTTTTACATCTCTCAAACTCCATGCTTCGTGAGTAACCATGATAACTGTTCGTCCATCTTTTTCATTTAATTCTTTTAAAAATTCTAGAACTTTTTTCGCATTAACAGAATCAAGGTTACCTAATGGCTCATCAGCAATTATAATAGGTGGATCATTTATTAATGCTCGTGCAATACCAACTCTTTGCTGTTGCCCTCCTGAAAGTTCATAAGGATATCTATCTGATAAATGAGTAAGATTTAAACGTTCTAAAAGTTTACGAGCTTCTTCATCTGCTTTTTCAGAGGAAACACCCACAAAAAGCATTGGTAAAGCCACATTTTTTAAAACAGTTAAAGATGGAACGAGATTAAATTGCTGAAAGACAATACCAATACCTGTCTGTCTGAAAATTGCTAATTCTTGATTGGTAAAACCTGAAATATCTACTCCATTTATAAAAATTTTACCATCTTGAAAACGATCAATACCAGAAATAGCATAAAGCATAGTTGTTTTACCACAACCTGATGAGCCAAAAAAGGCTACATAATCCCCTTTATTTATCTCAAGATTTATATCTTTTAAGGCATGAACTTCATTGGGTTTTCCTAATTCATACCAAAGATTAACTTTTTCTAATTTAATTATTGGATCCATGAAGTTTATCTGTATAAGTAATTATTTCTTTTGGGGTAAATTCCCCTTTTATAATATAACCATTTACCCCTAAATTGTAAGCCTCTTTTTCTAGGGATTTATGTATGTGCCCTGAATAAATAACTATATTTATTTTGGATAATTCTGGATGTGATTTAATTTCTTTTATAAAAGATAAAGATTCTTTTATATGTGATTCAGAATTATTATTTCCTCCTTCTGTTGGAATCATGGCATCAAGAAATATTATATCTGGACGAGTTTTTTCTTCCGTTATTTTTTTACGAGCTTCAGATAAAGAAGAAGCAACAGATACCTCATATTGATTATTGTAACCATGTACCCAAAAAATATCACGAAAATATATAGACATCATCTCATCATTATCAACAAGAAGAATTTTTATTTTCTTTTCTTTATTATCCATACTTTTAATATAACATAAAATATTGTTAATAAGCCATATTTAATGTTATTTTAATATTATTTAAAATTATTTATAAAATTAAACGTTTCATTGAAGTTTTTAAATATAACATCAACGATAGACTCAGTTCTACGAGGAGTAATAATAGTACGAATAGGAGGCTTTACAGTATTATTGGCACTATCAGTTGAAGCTACCTGAAAACGGTATACAGTTCCTGGTTTTAAAGAAGTTAAAACAATAGAATGATTAGTTGTAAAAGTATTTAAATCTTCTTGTTTATTTGATAACTCTTTAGTTAGAATTCCTGAACCTTCTTCATAATAAACTATAGAAGTAGAAGGTTCATCTGTTTGCCAAGATATTATAGTTTGAATTCTATCAGTACGTCCAAGAACCAAAGCACTATCAACTTTTACATTGTTGATTATAGGGGCTGTAATATCAACAGAAGTTGTAACAAACAAAGATGAAGCAGCTTCAAAAATATTGCCATCTTTATTTACTCCAGAAATATCTACTTGATATGAAGTACCAGGTGTCAAATTTTCTATTTTTATGGAATGAGAAGTATTTTGACTATTATCCATTGTTCGGGAAGCTCTTCCTGTAATTGTATTTTTATAATCAACAATAGAAGTAGTAGGTTCATCTGTTGTCCATACAACAGTAAATGAATCTTTCTTCTTATCTATTATGGCTCCAGAAATTTTAGAAGGTAAGGTTGTAAAAACAATATCATTAGATTGCCCCACTACTTGAGGTAAAGAGAAAGCTTTCGCCATAACATGATATTTGGTATTAGCTTTCAATCCAGAAAGAATCAAACTATGAGAAAGGCTCTTCTCTGTTGTGGTGTCTGATATTTCTCCATCATAAGGCTTATCTTTTGATTTATTATAAAACTCATCAGTAGAAAAATTAACAGCTGGATAAGCTTTAATGTTTGTACGGTATGTGACCATCGCTCCATTTTCTGTAATATTAACTATATTGGGTTTTTCAATAAATGGAGGAATTAAAGATGGCAAGATTGACTCAATCGTTGATTCTATTTCTGCTTGAAATTGTTCCAAATTATCAATAGTTTTTAAATCAGCAGTTACTTCACTAAAATATTTTGTTTTAAATATCTCATCTTCTGTTGTAGTAGAATTTCCAGATTTGTCTACAGCGGTAACTCTGATATGATAATCTGTTCCTATTCTTAATCCACTTAATTTTATAGAATGCGAAGTTAACCACTGACTACTACCCATTGTATATCCATAAGTAGTTTCCTTTCCATATTCTACAAATGACATAGCTAATTCATTTGTCTCAAAAGAAATTGTTGCACCAAAAGCTGTGATATCAGAAACTTTTATGTTTGATATCACAGGAGCAGATGTATCTAATACCACATTGGAAGTATTATTATTTCTACTAGAAGAACTCACAACAATTACTTGTCCATCAGCAGTTGTTGTAAATGTATTTTCTAATGACTCAGACTCATTTCCATAATCATCAACAGATTTAACAGTAAAAAAATATGGAGTCGTTGGTTCTAATGTATTTGAATTACCATTTAAATCAAGAGTTCCAGAACTTAATGATACAACATGATAGACAGATAGAACTTCATCTACTGTAGTACTTCTACTTAAATCTCCTGTTGCTGTTCCCCAAATAACTTGAGAAGTTGATGGTTCATTTGTCTGCCAAACAATAACAGCTGCACTAGCAGATTTAACTGGAGTTTCTATCCCAGATATTATAGGAGGAGTTATATCAATTACATTAACTGTTCTTTCTTCTGTAGCAGTATTTCCATATGAATCACTTGTAAAATAAGTTATCTTATATGTACCTGAAATAGAAGTATTAACTGTTCCTGCTGTTGTTACAATTAAAGCTTCATTAGTTGCCGAATCAACAGCTGTAGCTCCAGGGTCAATAAATGCATCTCCAGTATTAATAGTCATAGGATTATCTCCTAAAATAGTAATTGTAGGAGGAACTCCTCCAATTAAAGAAAATGTAACTGCAATAGTATGAGCTTCGATAACATTTGTAAATGTATAAGTAGATTCTGGAACTAAATTAGCACCATCAACAACAAGAGTAGCAATTTTATAACCATCAACTGGTGTTATTGTATAAGTTTGATCAAAAGTTGAAGTAACAGCTGTTGTCCCAAGTGGGTCAATTGTTCCATTAGAACCAGATGATGATGTTATAGTATAAGTTGAAGCATATTCAACATTTACTATTCTAGTTATTGTTGATTTATTATTAGAACTATCTGTCGCAGTATAAGTTACGACATAAGTTCCAATTGTATTATTATTAACTGTTCCAGTAATCTCAACAATAATAGGACCATCAATTAAATCCAAAGCTGTGGCTCCAGGTTCAACATATGTTTCTCCTTTTACCACGATCATTGGATTATCTCCAATTAAAGTTATTTCTGGAGCAGTTAAATCTGGGTCAAGAGAAAATGTAACTGCAATAGTATGAGCTTCAATAACATTTGTAAATGTATAAGTAAGGGCTGGTGCCAAATTGACTCCATCTACAACTAGAGTATCAATACCATAACCAATACTAGGAGTTATAGTATATATTTGATCAAAAGTTGAAGTAACAGCCGTTGTCCCAAGTGGGTCGATTGTTCCTCCTTCACCTGCACTTGATACAATATTATAAGTTAAAGCCAACACAACATTAACTGTTCTTGTGTTTGTTCCAATATTATTAGAACTATCTATTGCAGTATAAGTTAAAATATAAGAACCAACTAAATTTGTATTAACAGAACCAGTAATTGTTGCCGTTAATCCTGTATCAATATTGTCAGTAACGGTTGCCCCAAGCTCTGTATATGAATCTCCTTTTATAACTGAAATAACCGAATCTCCATTTAGTGTTACTACAGGAGAAGTTACATCTGTATCATTATTTATAATAGTATAAGTATGAATTGTTTTTGTTCCTAATGATGCATTAATAGGATTAGATAATGTTACAATTATCGTTTCGTTTGATTCAATTAATAAATCATCTACGACGGTAAAAGGAATCTCAACTGTTGTTGTATTTGCTATAATTGTGGCTGTTCCATTTGCTAAAGTAAAATCTGTTCCACCTCCTGTAGCGGTTCCTGTAATTGTATAATCAACACTTACATCCTGAGAAGACACAGATGACAATGTAAGATTAATTCCTTCTGAAATTACACTCTCAAGACCAGAAGAACTAGAACTAACAAAAGAAACATTTAAGTTGGGTTCATTATCAGTAATCGTATAAGTAAACTCTGTATTAACACCAAGAGTTGAATTAGTTGGAGATGATAATTCTATAATAAGAGTTTCGTCAGCTTCTTTAAGAGTATCATCAATAATTGCCAAAGAAATATTTGTAGTTGTACTACCAGCAGTTATTGTGGCTGTGCCAGAAGAAAGAATATAATCAACCCCTGATATTGCACTCCCTCCATTTTTAATAGAATATGCAATTGTTGTATTTTTAGCAGAGATTACTGATAAAGAAATTGGAATACTAACAGGGGTAACATTTTCTGATCCACTTCCAGTTGTATTTGTAAAACCAACACTTGGGTCAGAATCATTATCAATAATCGTATAAGTATAAATAGTATTAATTCCCAATGTTGCTCCTATTGGATTTGATAAAGTTAAAATTATATTTTCACTTGATTCACTAATTAAATCGTCAATAACTGTGATATTTATATTTGTACTTTGATTACCCGCAGTTATTGTAGCTGTTCCATTTGCTAAAATAAAATCTGCTCCACCTCCTGTGGCTGTTCCTGTAACTGTATAATCAATAGTAGAGTTAATTGCATATATTCTTCCCAATGTTAAAGGAATATTAATAGAAGAAATATCTTCACTTCCATCTGAAAAAGTACTATCAAAATAAATAGTTGGGGCAGTTAAATCCAAAGAATCCAGAGTTCCAATTTCAGAGTAATCAGATTGAGTTGATAATGGACCAGAACCAGCACTTTGATTATCATGAACTAAAACTCTTATACCTACATTACTATAATTTCCACCAGCAAGAGCAGTTTCATCATAAGTTGTCCAAACAATAGAACCATTTTGACCAGTAGAAATTGAAGAATTAATAATAGTTGTCGGAGAAATAGTAGAAGCCATTATCCAAACAGGTGTACCTTGAAAGAAAATAGAATTTTGTCTAGTCGCACGAGGAGATGTTGGCCAAGTACCTCGTGTTAACCCAGTTAAAATATTTCCAGTTTTCCCACTATAATAAATAACTTCATTATTTATTTGAATATAACCAGAAGATTTTAATTTGGAAGCATCAGATACACTAAGATTACCACCAGAGAAGGCATTAGCTGGCAAAGTGATCCCAACATTATAGAAAAGACGAGCTTCATAAGAAGGAGATATTTTTCTCGATAATGATCCATCTGTTAATCTGTAAGTCACAGTAACATCTTTAGTTGTAGAATCTTGAGATGGAATAACATTCTCAATTTGAGAAGCTGTAACAACTCCTCCACCGCCTCCTCCTTCTCCAAAATTTTGAATCCCATCTGGTCTTGCTGTAACTGGTGATCCTGCTCTTATAGAAGTATTACCATCAGTCCCTGTTACTCCTAATCTATATTTATAATACAAACTTGAATTTAAATTCCTATGGACATAATAATTAGTAGTTGTGTCAGACATTCCACCTCCACTCACAGCGCTATAAGAACTATACAAAGAATTATCAGTTGATGTTGCATACTCTAATTTATAAGAAGCAAAACCTGTCGGACTAGAAACTGGTTCCCATCCAATATACATATCATAAGAAGGAATATTAGAATTAGATGCATCTTGAACCAAAAAAGAATTTCCTGAAATTGGTGCAAGTGTCGTTAAAATAATTTCATTAGTTGTGTTTCCATAAATATCTCTATATTGATATTTCAAAGTTTTTGCTTCTGCATCAATATCAAAAGTCCAAGGAATCGTTGTATTCTCAGTCATACTCACCCAACCCGTATCATTTACAGATGAATTAGTGGTACTATCATCTTGAATTCTATAAGACACAGCTGAAACATCGGTCGGTAATGGAATAGTGACCAACCCTGTACCAATAGAACCTGCAACTCCTGCATCAAAAGTAACAACAGCCCCATTTGGTTCTTTTTTATCAAAAACTAAACTAGAAATAGTACTATTTGATATATTATTATTTGAGCCAAGATCATTTAATGTCACCTTAAATTGCCCTACTTCTGTTTCAATCCCATTAGGAACTGACCAATAAACAGTATAAGTATAATAAGATGAAGCTGAAACTTTATTATCTAATAATCCATCAGAATTTTGATCAATAACTTGTCCGCCCGAAGGAATATTTCCATAAGTTATATCTCCTTGTAATATTGTATTCCAACCACTTCCCGTATCGTAACTAAAAGAAGGAGTAACGAAGTAAGGGATTATATCTCCCTCAGTATCAATATTTCTAATCGAGTATTGTATTTTAACTTTTCCAAAATTAGCATCTCCTGAATCTAATATTTGAGAAACAGATAACCCACCTGCTCCAATTGTTGGATAGTCAACATTAAATTCTGGAGGAGCATTGTACTCAATTGTATTTACATCTTCTATAGAAGTATTTTGAAAACTATCAGTTATTCTAACGGCTAAAGTCTCAGACCTTGATTGCATTGTCCATGGCCAAGAAATTGATCCAATATTAGCTAAACTTGAAACAAATCCTGAACCTAATGTTCCGGCTCCAGAAAGTGTCCCATTTTCATTAGCTCCATACCATGTCACTCCTGCATCTTTTGAAAATTGAACAAATATATTTTCATTATCTGGTTGACCTGTCACATTTTGAATTTTTAATATAACTTGAGGAGAAATACTAGAAACACTAGAAGATGAATCATTTATAAGTAAAGTAGAAGAATTTAATAATGGCTTAGCTACATCCAGACTAAATGTTGAGGAAGAAAGAGAACCGATCATAGAGCCCGTTGACCCATCATTAGCAACTACTTTAACAATTCCATTATTACTATAATAACCATCTGCATCATCTTTTGCTGACCAATTAATAATTTTATTCGAACCAATTACAGATAAACCAATTCCATTTCCAGTTACATTATTGGCTTTTATATAAACTTGTACACCTGTATTATGGGAAAAAATAGTTGTACTTAATGCCCCTCTTATTAAACCCTGTAAAACATTTCCTGTTTTACTTGTATAGCTAATTATTTCATCATCAACCAAAATAGTTCCTGATGTAGGGAAATTGTTTCCATTAGAAACAGTTAAAGAATTTTCTACATCAGAAATAGATCCATTTAAAGTAGACTCAACTCCATAAAATAAATAATTAGTAGTCCCTGATGATTCAACATCTGAAACATTATAAGTTATATCAACAATACCATCTGATCCCTGTGAAGCAACAACAGATGAAACAACGGGTGGAGAATTTGTGAATTTGAAAGAAATTGGTGTAATAGAACTTTGTATATTTCCAGCATTATCTATTGCTCTTGAATTTATTTGATAGATTTTATTTAAACCCAATAATATAGAAGAAGTA
>JAQVMG010000069.1 GCA_028703755.1 Thermoplasmata archaeon
ATCTGCGAGAAATGCGATACATGCAAGAAAGAGGAATGCGAATTCGATTCCTATGTCGTGATCAAGAAGGGCCAGCTGCTCAAAGGAACCATCGACGAGAAAGCCCTCGGCGCGTTCAAGGGAATCATCCTTGACAAGATAGCCAGGGATTTCGGTACCACCGAGGCCAAGAAATTCCTCGAGATGGCCATAAAGATGGCTGTAAGCTCGATTATGATACACGGTTTCAGCACGAGCATAGACGATGAGGACATACCCAAGGATGCCCAGATGCAGATACACGATTCCCTGGAACAGGCATCCGCCAAGGTCAAAGACTATGTCGATGCATACAACGACGGAACCCTCGAGGCAATGCCCGGAAGGAGCCTTGCCGAAACCCTTGAGGTTGAAGCGATGCGCGTTCTCGGCCAGGCAAGGGACGAAGCCGGTAAGATTGCCAGCAAGTACCTGGGTCTCGAGAACTCCGCGGTCATGATGGCCAGAAGCGGAGCGAGAGGTTCGATGCTCAACCTGTCCCAGATGGCCGGCTGCATAGGGCAGCAGGCAGTCAGAGGCGGCAGGCTTTCGAGAGGTTATCAGAACCGCACGCTGCCGCATTTCGAGAAAGGCGACCTGGGTGCAGAGGCGAAGGGTTTCGTCAAGTCCTGTTACAAGTCAGGGCTTACGCCTACAGAATACTTCTTCCACAGCATGGGTGGCCGTGAAGGTCTCGTCGACACTGCCGTCAGAACTTCGCGTTCCGGTTACATGCAGCGCAGGCTCATCAACGCTCTCGAGGACCTAAAGGTCATGCAGGACGGAAGCGTCAGGAACACCGCCGGAACAATCATCCAGTTCAAGTTCGGTGACGACGGAATCGACCCCTCCAGAGGCATAAACGGAAAAGCCGTCGACATGGACGACATACTGTTCCAGCTTCTCGGAGACAGGGATGACATAGACCTCAGCGGAAAGCTGAATGTGACCAGCTATGGATCGCTCGAAAGGGACATGGAGACCGACGAGGAAGTTGAAGAGGTCGAGATAGAGACGGAGGAATGAACATGGCACGAAAAGACACAGTCAATGCATTGATTCGCCGCGGGGTCAGCGCGAAAGTTTCCGAGGCCATAGCCAATGCAAACTTCAAGATAGGCGACCTGAAGAAAACTCCGTTCGAACTCATCTGCCGGTATGTATCCGAGGAAGATGCCCAGGACCTGCTGAACAAGATAGGCGCCAAAAAGATTCACATGGACCTCAAATCCGCGCCGAAGACCAAAGAACCCAAGGCGGAGAAAGAGGATAAGAAGCCAAAGGTCCGCCGCACCGACATCAAAATACCCAAGAAGGTGAAGGACCTCAACGCCCAGGAGAAAAAAGTCGCTGAGCTTCTCGGAAAGAAGGGATACAGCCTTCCGAGGCGGCTGATCGAGGAACTGGCAATGAACCAGGACCGCCTTGGCCTGAAAGCCAAGGACCTCGAGAAGGTAATTGACAGGGTTGTTGAGCAATACGATCTGCACACAATAGACGCCAATGAATCCATTGGCATCGTTTCCGCACAGTCAATCGGAGAACCCGGCACGCAGATGACCATGAGAACATTCCACTACGCAGGTGTGGCGGAAATCAGCGTCACACTCGGGCTTCCGCGTCTCATCGAAATTGTGGATGCCAGGAGAATACCGAGCACCCCGATGATGACCGTCTATCTCAACAGTTCCAAGAAAAGCGACCCGGCCTACGCCAAGGCCATTGCCTCCTCCCTTGAAGAAACCATCATGCTGGACATAGCCGAGGTAAAGACCGATATCGACAACATGAAACTTGTCATCGAACCGGACAGGAAGAAGCTCGCGGACAAAGGTCTTTCACTCGACTCAATAATACTGGCCCTAAAGAAGGAAAGGAAGATAAAAGCCGTCATCGAGAAGGAAGGCGACAAGATCACGGTGAAACCCGAGGTAGCCTCCTACAGGAAGCTCCAGCAAGTCTTCGAAGCGGTTCGAGATTCCCGCATAAAGGGAATTGAAGGCATCAAGAAGGCAGTCATCAAGAAGCAGGATGATGAGTTCGTGATATTCACAGAAGGCTCAAATCTTGCCAGGATGCTTGAGAATGAGAACGTCGATTACACCAGGACCAAGACCAACAGCATTATCGAGATATTCCAGGTTCTCGGCATAGAGGCAGCGAGAAAATCAATAATCGATGAGGCCTCCAACACCCTGGACGAGCAGGGTCTCACTGTTGACAGGCGCCACATTATGCTTGTCGCGGACATGATGACGAATGACGGGGACGTCAAGGCAATCGGCAGACACGGCATTTCCGGAAGGAAATCCAGCGTTCTGGCAAGAGCGGCATTCGAAATCACATCGACGCATCTGCTGAAGGCCGGGATAATCGGAGAAATAGATTCGCTGGACGGCGTGGCTGAAAACATTATAGTAGGTCAGCCCGTTACCGTGGGCACCGGAGCGGTGAACCTGGTTTATTCACCGTCGATATTAAAGAAAAAGAGGGATTGAAATGGATATCAACAGAGCATTGAGGACTGCGACCAAGACCGGAGAAGTACAGTTCGGCGCTTCCCAGGCCAGAAAGGCAATCGAAACAAAGAAGGGCAAGCTCATCGTCATCGCCTCCAACTGTCCTGACAAGGACCTGATGGAACAGAAAGTCATTCCTGTTCTGGAATTTCCAGGAACCAACAAGGAACTTGGCTCGGCATGCGGCAAACCGTTCTCGGTTTCCGTGCTGACGGTAATCGCCCCTGGCGAATCGCAGATACTCAGCAAGTAGGTAATCCGATGGCAGAAGTCAGACTGGACAATCAGACCCTTCTCCACATAAGCCTGTTCGAGAGGATAACCCGCACTCAGATCAAGGATTGCGTGGAGATGGAAGACAAGATTATTTTCATGGTCGACAACGGCCGAATCACTCAGGCTGTCGGGAAGAACGGCGAGAACGTGTCCAAGCTCAGGAAAGCGCTGGACAAGACTATCCAGATAATCGAATATTCCGACGACCCGCAGCAGTTCGTTCGCAGCGTCTTCCATCCATACGAAGTCGAGAGCGTCGAGTTGGAATCAAGGGGCAACCAGGTCCACGCAACAGTCAAAGTAAACCCCGTCCTGAAAGCCAAGGCAATCGGAAAACAGGGCCGCAACCTGAAGATTTTCAGGGACATAATCAGCCGGCACCACAACATACAGAGCGTAAGTGTGTCCTGAGGGCATTGCCATGCTGGACTGGTTCAGCGCACTTCTCATCGGAACTGTTCAGGGACTGCTTGAATGGATTCCGGTCTCAAGCGAGCGGCAGACCGGCATAATCATGGATGAATTCATGAACATCGGCCCTGAGTCCATCATCATGCTGGGGCTCGCGCTTCATATCGGTACAGCCCTTGCGGTTTTTGCCAGGTTTCCCAAGCCCTTCGTCAGTTTTTTGGACATCCGAAGGCAGGACGGTAGGTCAAGGTTCTTCTGGAAGATCACGATTATTTCCCTGGCCTGCGCCTTCCCCGTCTTGTGGACTTTGGAGGAAATCTTTGAGAGTAAACAATGGGCCGGAATGGCAATAACACTGGTTGCCGCAGCCGGGATAATTCTGATAGGCATCGCCGGGGAACGCGGAAGAATGGCAAAATCACGCGAGCTTTCCGAGGCAGGGGCTGCAGATGCCCTTCTGGTCGGTGTCGCCCAGGCATTTGCGGTTCTTCCGGGAGTCACGAGATCCGGCCTGACATTCTTATCCCTGATGGGCAGAAAATTTCGAGGAATCGATGCGCTGGTCTTCACCTATCTGTTATCGTTTCCCGTCTCGCTTGCAGCATTCGCTTACACGCTTTTTTTCTCTGACCTCCACGGAATCCCTCTCCCAATTCTCGCAATATCAGCTGTCGCAGCTTTCACGTTTGGATACTTCTCCCTGACTTTCTTCATAAGGCTCGCACGAAGTTCGAGATTCTCCAGGTTCTGCATGTTTTTTGGAGGTCTCAGCATCTCACTTGTCCTCTTCTTTCAGATGCTTTGAAAATTGATCGGACATATTGCTCATTCACTTCTCCGGACTGGGCCGCCGTTACTTAAAAAATGAATTTCTCGCCCTCAGCCTTGCTGGCCTTGCCGAATTTCTTGCTCAGCAGGAACATGAGGTTGTCCTTTCCGTCCCTCCATGTGTTGAGCTTGACCTCGCCCACTCTGGGACTGTATCTGATCGGAATCTCTCTGTACCTGCATTTCCGGAACGCTTCGACCTTTATCTCCTCGGACATGGCCATCCTGTCGCTGACAATACTGAGTTTTGGAAGGATATCCCTGCGGAAAACCCACATGCCGGTCTGTGAATCTGCGGATTTCATTGAGAATAGGATATTCATTGTGACCTTGAGCGCCCAGTTGCCGAGACGGTGCTTTCCCGACATCACGCCTTTCTCCATGGTCGAAAGTCTGTCCCCGGAGATGAAATCGGTCTCGCCAGCTTCGAGAATCTTCACGAATTTGGGTATGTCCCCCGCCGGGTAGGTGCAGTCGGCGTCCAGAGTGGCAATGTACTTGCCCAGGGCCTTGGCAAAGCCGGTTTTATAAGCCCTGCCGTATCCTCTGCGGGGCTCCTCGATGACCCTCGCTCCTTTGGAAGCGGCAATCTCCCTGGTACGGTCTTTGGAATTGGTGTCCACTACCAGAACTTCGAATGCCATCCCTTTCAGCGCGATGTTCACTTCGTCCATGACCCTGCCTATCGCGGCCTCCTCGTTCATGGTGGGGATGATTACCGATACCAGCGGTGTTACCATAGGACGAAGGATTGTGGGAATGTTTAAAAGGTTTTCCTATTACTTTGAGTGCTCGTTCTTCGGATTCTCCGGGTTGGGGCCGTTCGGTACGAAGACTGCCGCGGCGATCACTGTGGTCCAGAGGCCGTCCTTGTCGGAAACAGCGGACTGGGTGACATGCCTTGTCTTGACATCCGCGCCGCCCATCTTGAAAATGTCCTTGGCTTCATCGTAACCTGCATTGACATTGAACTCTATGCCCAAGGTGGATGCAAGCATCTTTGCAGCCAGGTCTTCTGCGTATTCCCCGCAGACCTTCTCAGTCTGTCCAAAGGAGTGATGTTCCGAGAGATAACCGTAATGTGTGGGGTCTATTGGGTTGGCCATGCCAACGGAAGCGGCCATCAGACGGTTTGGCTCGTTGGACTCGTTCTGGGCAATGACCACGAAAACGATCTGCCCGGGTTCGAGCATAGGGAGTCCCTTTTCCCTGGAGATGACAACCGCCCGCGGCGGAAGGATGGATGAGACTCTGACCAGGTTGAATTTCTCGATTCCTGCGTCTCTGAGAGCATCCTCGAAGCTGCTCAGCTTCTCCTTGTGCTTGCCTACCCCCTTCGTGAAGAACACGTACTTCGGTAGAAACATGTTGTCAGGTGACATGAGGCGGAGGAAATCTTTATGGTATTAATCCTTTTTTATCGGAAAGGCTCAGTTCGAAGACTCCGCAACAAACTTTATAAACACATTATCATTGGCAGATAGTACCGGAACATAAACACATCGCGCCGGGATGGCCCAGCCCGGATACGGACGAATTGCTACGCAACTCGTCCTACCTCAAGCGAACAAGTTCGCTTTTGGAGGCGCCGGATTTCTGCACCTTACCTAGGGGCTGAGATTATTATTTATTTTAAAAGCCGCAACAAACTTTATAAACACATTGTCATTGGCAGATAGTACGGGAACATCCATAAGCATCGCGCGGGGATGGCCCAGCCCGGTAAGGCGCAGGATTGCTAATCCTGTGCTCTTTTGAGCCCGGGGGTTCAAACCGAAGACGAACGGCAAACAATGACATATTCGTTCGTCGAGGCGCGGACGAGTCGCGAAGCGATTCGTCCAGCGTCCGAGGTGAGCTTTGCTCGCCGAGGAAAAACCTCTTCGTGAAATTCCCCCTCCTCGCGCTTATTTTTCTAATTTTCTGACAAGTGCCTGGACTTTCTCCTCAATCTTGTCCCTGGCAATCCGATATTCTTCGATCGGCTTCCTGTACGGATCTTCAATTGCCCAGTCCTCGAACATCTCCAGGTAAATCGCTGGACATGATTTTTCCACCCCGCAGCCCATTGAAATCAGAATATCTGCGCTCTCCACCAAATCCGCTGTCAGAGCCTTCGGACGCTGGCCGGAGATGTCTATCCCCTTTTCGCGCATCACCTCGATAGCGAGGGTCGACACGCTGGATGCCGGTTTGGTACCGGCGCTACTCGGTTCTATGATGCCCTTGCCAAGCACCCTGGCGAAGCCCTCCGCCATCTGGCTTCTGCACGAATTGCCGACACAGAGAAACAGAACCTTTTTCATTCACAGCACCGCCTGGAGAAATATTATGGAGATTATTAATAATATTACAATTATAGTAATGAAAATTAAAATTCTGGCAGGCTTCGAAAAGAGCCGCAGATAATTGCCCGCTATCCTGCTGTAGGAATATTTCCTGACGTGCCTAGTCTTTTTCCTTGTCTCATTCATAAAATCTGGGACGTCATCGGCAGTCAAACCATTAATCTTTCGCCCCGAGGGCCTTTTCCAGGATGCTTTCAAGATTGTCGGCGTTTTCCATGCGATAGACCTCGTGAGTCTCATACGGGAGATGTGCGGCTTTGAGGTACCAGGTCACATGTTTCCGCATACGCTTCATGCCAGCAAGCTCCCCGAACAGCTCGCGTTCCAGGCGGGCATGCTCGGTCACTGTTTTCACAATGGTTTCCGAACTCATCCTGACGAAACTTCCGGAATTCAGTAATGAATCAGCGGTGCCTGGGAGGTCGGGGCGCCCGCGTGTCGCGCGTCCAAGCATGACTCCTGCGGCACCGGTCTTTTTTAGAAGCCCCACTGCCAGTTCCTCGTTCCTGGCATCCCCGTTGGCCAGAACAGGGATATCCAGATTGGCGGCAGCGTTCCTGATGGCTTCCCAGTCGCTCTCCCCGGAAAAGCCCTGGGCCACCGTTCTCCCGTGGAGTGTGATGAAATCCGCACCGGCATCCTGCACCAGCCGAGTGAGTTCAGGGGATTCATCCCTTGAATTGCCCAGGCGCATTTTGACAGAAACGGGTATTGACACAGCTGATTTCACCTGTTTCACAATGTCCGCCAATTTGCCTGGGGATCTAAGAAGTGCCCCGCCGGAACCGGTGGCAGCAATCCGGACCTGCGGGCATCCGGCGTTAATGTCTATTATGTCTATACCCAGCTTCTCCGCAAGAACAGCGGCGGCAGCGATTCTCTCCGGGTCGCGGCCGACCAGTTGGAGTGCTACCGGTCTGTGGTCGGGCAGAATCTCCGTGTACTTCAGCGTCTTCCAGTTCGCCCTGCAGAGACCCTCGGCGCTGATCATCTCGGTGAACAGAAGTCCGGTATGGAACCTGCGCGCGACGGTGCGAAAAGCCGCGTCGGTGACGCCGGCCATCGGCGCCTGGACGAACCGGTTTGAAACAGAGACGCCATCCAATTTCATCGGCATCCATCCGATTCATGGGCTTTCGCAAAAGGGAATTGCCGTGACATGTAAATTCAGTAGAGTCATTCCCTATAAAATCGTATCCTTGCTGCACCAACGGTCAACAAACGTCCGCAGGAAACCATAATAAACCTTGTTCGGATTCAGTTTTGGAACGACTGATGCATACCGACGATGAAACTCAGAAAATCTTTTCGGCCATAAGGTCGCATTCTAGGGAGAGGGAAGAGACTGCATGCAACAGATTCTATGGCACTTGCAGCGGCCAATCCCTCGGCCGGCCAAGGCAGGAACCGGACTTACCCGGTGAGAACAGGACCTCCTTTGCCCGGGACAGGGACCGAATTCTCTATTCCAAGGCCTTTTTCAGGCTCTCCGGCAAGACCCAGGTCTTCATGTCGCCCCGTAACCCGCTCATCAGCAACCGCATGACCCACACATTGCATGTCGCCCAGCTTTCCCGGACAATTGCGAGATGGCTGCACCTGAACGAGGACCTGGCCGAAGCGATCGCGCTGGGGCATGACACGGGCCATCCTCCGTTCGGCCACAGGGGCGAGAAGGTTCTTAACGAGCTCAGCAAAGAGCATCTGGGCATTCCGTTCCTGCACAACGTCCAGAGCCTCAGAGTAGTCGACATCCTCGAGAAAGGCGGTCGGGGCCTCAACCTTTCATACGAGGTGAGGGAAGGAATCGTCCGCCACTGCGGGGAAGTGGACAGCGGCTCATTCAAGGTGGGGGAGCCGTCGGATGACCTGGCAGGCACATGCGCCCAGGAACCGTCAACCCTCGAAGGATGCGTGGTCAAACTGTGCGATAGGCTCGCATATGTCGGAAAGGACATCGAGGACGCCGCGGAATCCGGCATACTCAGCCAGGGGGAAATCCCGCCTGCAATTTCTGACGTTCTGGGTACGAACAACGGCGAGATAATCGACACCCTTGTCAGGGACATGGTAGTGAATTTCTACCGCGACAGAAAAGCGTTCTCTGATGCGAATGGCAGAGACCCGTCGAAAAAGGAGATCGGCATAAGGCTCAGCGAACCTGTTATAATCGCATTCAACCGCCTTGTCAGGGAATTCAACTACCCGCGGATATACGGCAGCAAGGTCAGCAATGAGTATTCAGCCCAGACCGAGAACATGCTCCGGTCGCTTTTTGACACATTCCTCAAGGAACTGGATGATATGAAATCGCCGAACCGCAGCCAGGCGACGCTGCACCGGTTCCAGGACCAGAACGGGGACAATCCCCTGCTGAAGAAATCGCTCGGAGAGCTTGAGGAACTTACCGGTTCCTACAGCCAGGAGTCAATCAACGGGGCCAGGGCACTGATAATCAAAGAGAATCTAGAGAATTTCAGCGGCTCGCGAAGTTCCATCCTCTA
>JAQVMG010000070.1 GCA_028703755.1 Thermoplasmata archaeon
TTGATGGCGCAGTATTTGCCGCACATTGTGCATACATCGTCATCTTTTCCGGGCCTACTCTCTTTCCTTCTGGTCCTGGCATGTTCCGGGTCGATGCAGAGTTCAAATTGCCTGTCCCAGTCAAGCGCGGCCCTGGCTTTGGACAGTTCGATGTCCCGCTCCATGCCGTATCCGCGGGAGATGTCGGCCACATGGGCTGCGATCTTGCTCGTGACTGTAGCAACCTTGATGTCCTCAACAGTCGGAAGGCAGAGATGCTCCGAAGGGCTGACGTCGCAGAGAAAATCCGCGCCGTAAGAAGCAGCCAGCGCGCCTCCGATTGCGCCTGTTATGTGATCATATCCGGGCGCAATGTCCGTAACAAGGGGTCCCAGGACGTAGAACGGAGCGCCGTCGCATAACGATTTCTCGAGGCGGACATTCGCTTCGATCTGATGCAGCGGAACATGGCCGGGGCCTTCAACCATGGATTGGACGCCGACTGCCCTGGCTCTTTTGACGCATTCGCCCAGCGTGATTAATTCCCGAATCTGCGGAGCGTCGGTGGCATCCGCGATGCATCCTGGCCTGTAACCGTCTCCTAGGCTGAGAGTGAATTCGTATTCTTTTGCCATCTCAAGAAGGTAATCGTAATTGGAATAGAGCGGATTTTCCTTGCCGTTGTGAAGTATCCAGGCAGTCAGGAACGAGCCGCCTCTGCTTACCACCCCGGTGAGGCGGTTGGAACCTTTCAGGGCCTCGACGCTCTCTTTCGTGATTCCGCAGTGTACCGTCATGAAATCGATGCCGTCCTTGGCATGGGTCTCGATTCCGTTAAAAATATGATCCTCGGTCATGTCAACAATTGCGCTCTTCCGCGCGAATTCCAAGCCAGCCTGGTATATCGGAACGCTCCCGATAGGGACATGAACAGATTTCAGGATTTTCCGGCGGATGTCGTTTATGTCCCCGCCTGTGCTGAGGTCCATGATTGTGTCGGCACCGAATTTCAGGGCAACATTGGCTTTTTTCATTTCTTCCCCGACATCCAGACAATCCTCGGAAGTCCCCAGATTGACATTAACCTTGACTTTGAGGCCTTCGCCAATACCGGTTGGCAGAGGGCTGTGTTTGGGGTTGAAAGGAATTACTATGCGGCCGCTCGCAAGACCTCTTACAATCTTGTCCAAAGGGAGATTCTCTGACCTGGAAACAGGGCGGGCGACATCCGGAATGCCTTCCTTGGCTTCGGTCATTATTGACATTGACAGGTATTATTGCCTGACCCGATAAATATCTATCTGTTTGCGGAAAATCTCTGGATGATGCGAGAGACCTCTGTATGAGGATCGGATTCACGTTTCAATATTGACATTATTATCCCGTCTAATTGGCTCTCAGAAAGCTCCGACTGGATCACCAGGCCAATGAGTTCCTCTCTCATAATTGAGAGAAATTCCTGTTTTGTCCGGATATAATTGTGCTTGTCCAAATTTCCGCTTGAAGTCAGATGGGAATAATGAATCTCAATGCTGTCCCTCAGCGAGGTTATGCCCTCATTACTGCTGGCAACAGTTCTCAGAATGGGCGGTACCCAAAGGCCTGGCTCGCTCTGAAGTTCCAGCATCGCCCGCAGTTCAAGCTCGGTCCTGTCTGCACCCTGGCGGTCTGCCTTGTTGACAACGAATATGTCCCCGATTTCCATTATTCCGGCTTTTATGGTCTGAATATCATCGCCCAGACCGGGCATTTCGACCAGTATGGTTGTGTGGGCCATGGAGGCAATCTCCACTTCGGATTGGCCCGCACCGACAGTTTCAATGATTATCTTGTCCATGCCAAACGCGTCCAGTATCTTCACGACATCTGCAGTTGCTCTGGAGAGGCCACCCAGATGGCCTCGGGTGCCCATGCTTCTGATGTACACGCCCGGGTCTGTGTTGAGGTCCGACATGCGGATCCGGTCACCCAGAATCGCCCCGCCGGTGAACGGACTCGAAGGGTCAATGGCTATTATACCTATTTTTTTATTTAATAATCTATATGATTTTGCCAGTCGGTCGATAAGCGTGCTCTTTCCGGCGCCCGGCGGGCCCGTGACACCAATAATGTGGGCATGCCCTGTGCGGCCGTGGAGCGCTTTCAGGATATCGCCTGCCAATTTTCCTGAATTCTCGACTTCGGTAATCAGACGGGCCACGGCCCTTCTGTCGCCCTGCAGCACTTTTTCTGCGAGATCCATCCGATTACTTCCTTATATGCTTCCTGTGAAAATCAATGATGTCATCCAGGGGGGTGCCGGGGCCGAAAATCTCGGCAATCCCGGATTTCTTCAGCAGGGGAATATCCTCTTCAGGAATTATCCCACCGCCGGTGACAAGAATATCTTCGGCGCCTTTCTCCCTGAGTAGAGCCGTAATCTTCGGGAATAATGTCATGTGAGCCCCCGAAAGGCAGCTGAGCCCGATGAAATCCACATCCTCCTGAATGGCTGTCTCGACAATCTGCTCGGGAGTCTGGTGCAGGCCGGTATAGATGACTTCCATGCCGGCGTCGCGCAATGCTCTGGCAACTATTTTGGCGCCCCTGTCATGGCCATCGAGACCGGGTTTGGCAATGAGCACCCTGATTTTGCGTTCGCTCATGTTATCAGTTCAATAATGTGGAGGAGGGAAATAAAGGCTTGCACCCCGCAATCTGATTGCTTCCAAAATGCCGATTGCGGGGAAAACGGGTAAGAGAATTAAGAGGTGGATTCCGGCGGTTTTTCATTTGCCGGGGGATTTCCGTCGGGGGAGTTCAGCTGGTCCAATTTTTCCTGGGTTTCGCGGTATTTTTCAAGGGTTTCCAGCGCGGCTTTCTTTTCTTCCAGCTTCTCTTCGAGCATGCGGTACCATTCCTCTGTCTCGGTCCTGAGAACGGCCCGTTCCTGCTTCACCGAGTAAGATACCAGCGTGTTTTCCGCAAAAAGACGTCCAAGTATTGAGCCGAGCAAAGATATCGGCAACACCAGTATGATTGTTATCATCATGTTCTGCGGCACAGTGACGAAGAGCTGTGTTCCTGTGGGGTCGATAACTATTCCGAGGATGTAGGGGGACATCAGCGTGACAATGACCAGAACAGAGGTGGTGAGGGTCATAATGATGGACGATACGACAGTCTGAATCGTTTCATATTCGTATGTCACGATTCCCAGGATCAGCCCGCACATGAGGGGGCTGAACAGAAGAGCCGATCCGCCGGGGTTGAAATTGGTGGCCCATGCCAGGAAATTTGTGGCAAAGAAGAACGCGACAATTGTTCCCGCGGAAACTGACCATACGAGAAGTTTGAGCCTGTGGCCGAGAGAGCCGTTCTCAGACATAACGGACCTCCACTTCCGACATGTAACCTATGTCAATATCCTGTATGACATCCGGGTATTCAGATATTTCGAAACTCAGGAATCCGGAGACTAAAAACCATGTTGTATTACCCATGCCCATTGAGTAATCGATTCTTTCGGCATATGCGGTATCGGGGAAGATGGAATGGGTGTATTGAACTTCGGTCATTGTATTCTTTGCGACAGTTCCGTTTCTTGCGCTTTGCGTTCCCCCGATTTCCCGGTCATACTCCGTAATAGATGCCGGGTCCCAATCGGTATAGACAAGGTACTGGGCCATCCGTATGTCGATGTCAAGGGAAGAGGGGTTGTTGACCAGGATTGAAACCGTAATATTGGTTCTTCCTGTATCACCGTTGATAACAACCAGGACATCCGATATGGTCGCTTCGACCGATACTATCGTGTCGGATATTTTGGAATATTCTGACGCGATGTAAACCAGGCCTCCGGCTGAGACCAGTGCGACCACAATCAGAAGGGCTCCGATGAGGTTCGTGAGGCTGTGTGCTTTTGTTTTCGTCATTTGACCTCAGATGACACCTACGGATTACCTGGCTTTCCCTTGGTTTTCATCGTTCCCGAGGGCGCTAAGACCTTGGTTGGTTCATTTTTTAAGGTCTCCTCGAAACTTTTAACCGCTGGCACACCGAAATTCAGTTCTCCCGCAAAGTGACATTGGGCAAAGTGGCCTGTTTTGACTTCCTTCATCCCGGGTTTCTTCTCTTTGCAGATTTCCTTTGCATAGAGACACCTCGGGTGGAAAGGACAGCCGGACGGCATATTGATCGGCGACGGTAGATCTCCCTTGATCTCCGTCCTGCCTCTTGCCACCTTCGGGTCGGGTATGGGAACGGCCGAGAGCAATGCCCGCATGTATGGGTGATACGGATTTTTAATCACATCCTCCGATTTGCCGTATTCAACCAGGTTTCCGAGATACATAACACCGATGTAATCGCTCATATACCTTGACACGGAAACATCGTGTGTGATGAACAGGAAGGGTATCTTGTACTGATTTTTCAGACCCAGCATGAGGTTCATGATTCCTGCCCTGATCGAAACATCCAGCATCGACACCGGCTCATCGGCCACTATGAACTCCGGCCTGAGCGCCAGTGTCCTGGCAATCGAAACACGCTGCCTCTGGCCTCCGCTCAGTTCATGCGGATATCTGCTGATGTACTCAGACGCGGGTTTCAGCTCGGCATATTCCAGGGCTTTTGCGACCATGTCTTCCCTTTCCTCGTAAGAATCACCGACACCGTGAACGATAAGAGGTTCAGCGACAGTGTCGAAGACAGTGAACCTCGGGTTGAGCGATTCATAGGGGTCCTGGAAGACCATCTGCACCTTTCGCCTGTAATCCTTCAGTTCTTTGCCTTTCTTCGGAGCTATGTCCTCGCCGTGGAAGTACATGTGACCGTCAGTTGGGTCATCAAGCCTGACCAGCAGCCTTCCTGTCGTTGTCTTTCCGCAGCCGCTTTCGCCGACAATTCCAAGGACCTTTCCCTTTTCAATGTTGAAAGAGATATCGTCGACTGCGTGGACATATATGGATTCCTTGCTCAGCAACGATTTCATCATACCGCGGTTCACTTCGAAGTATTTCTTCAGGTTCTCTACCTTAATAATTATGTCGGATTCGGACATCAGACCACCTCACTAAGCTGGCCATTGAATATTTCAAGCGCAAAATGGCATGCCGAATGATGATTCGGTTCCACTTCGATCAGCTCGGGAGCCTGTTCCTTGCAAATGCTCTTCGCGTATTTGCATCTTGGGTGGAACCTGCACCCCGGCGGGGGATTGGCCAGGTCCGGCGGAGAACCGGGGATGGAGTAGAGAGGTTTCTTTTCCCCGATGATGCTCGGGAATGATGCCATCAGCCCTATTGAGTATGGATTGGACGGCCGCGTGAATATGGCAGTGATATCGCCGTATTCCATCAGCCTGCCTGCGTACATGATGGCAATTTTCTTCGCGACTTCTGCGACGACTGAGATGTCATGGGTGATGATTATCATCGCCATGCCCAAGCGCCTCTGCAAATCGCGGATTTCAGCCAGAACCCTGTCCTGCATGATGACGTCGAGAGCGGTTGTCGGCTCGTCCGCAATGATGAGCTTCGGATTGCATGCCAGGGCCATGGCAATCATGGCTCTCTGCCTCATACCGCCGCTGTATTCATGCGGATAGCCGTCTATACGGCTGACATCAAGGCCGACCAGCTTGAACAGTTCGATGACCTTCTTGCGGGCTTCCTGTTTGGAGATGTCCTCATGTGCGAGTATTGCCTCTGCAATCTGGTCGCCGATCTTGTGAACAGGATTGAAAGCGTTCATTGCGCTCTGGAAGATCATCGATACCTGTTTCCAGCGGACTTCCCTCATGATCTGGTCAACATATTTGGCCTTCTTCCTTTTAGGCAAGGCGTTTTCCTCATCGCTGCCGGCAATAACCCTGCCGTCAAAAGTAATCTTGCCGCCGATGATGTCGCCGTTAGGGGGAAGCAGCCTTGTGATGGCAAAAGCGGCTGTGGTCTTTCCGCAGCCGGACTCGCCGACCAGGCCGAGGGTATCGCCTTTCTCAAGCTTGAACGATACACCGTCCACGGCTTTCACTTCGCCTCTTACGATGCTGAAATAGACTTTCAGGTCTTCAACTTCTAGCAGTGCCATGCGCTCACCTCCTCCTTCTTAGCCTTGGATTCACTATCTCATCGAACGCTCTGCCAAGCAGGAAGAACGCCATGCACACGAGTGTGATGCAGATGCCCGGAGGCAGCAGCCACCACCAGTTGGTAAGGGCATTGGAATGCTGCACGTAGTTGAGCATCATTCCCCAGGTCATCGAGCTCGGGTCGCCGAGACCGATGAAACTCAGGGAGGCCTCGAAAAGGATGGCCCCGCTCACCGCAAAAGTCATGTAGAGCAGACCGAGAGGCAAAACGTTAGGCGCTATGTGCTTGAACATTATCCTTGACTTGCTTGCCCCTGTCACCCTGGCAGAGTCAATGAATGGCCTTTCCTTGAGGCTCAGGACCTCTGCCCTGATAACCCTGGCTACACCGCCCCATCCGACCAATGAAATGATCAGGATGATATTCCATATACTGGGATTCATTATTGCTGCGAAAGTAATCAGCAACGGGAGGGAAGGCAGAACCAATATCACATCGGTGAATCTCATGAGTACCGCGTCAATTCCTTTCCCGTAGTAGCCTGAGACCAGCCCGAAGATAACTCCGATGACGATGGAGAAGAATGCCGACAGGAACCCCACAAGCAGGGCAATCCTGGAACCGAGCAGGGTTTGGCTCAGGATGTCGTGACCCTGGGCATCTGTTCCCAACCAGTAATAGTTGCCGCTTTCAGGCGTGTCGTATTTTGTTCTTTCCTCTCCCTCGACATGGTCATCTGTTACCCATGTCGGCGGAAGCGGAGTAATTACACGGCCGGATGAGCTGTAGGAATACATTGTTCCGCCGGTTGCGTTGCCATTGTCGGCATAATTAAGAGTCGTAATAATTACATCCGCTTTGCTGCCAACATGGTCATTGTTGATGAAACAAATAACCGGAGAAGGAATGACGCCGTCAAACGATTTTCTCCAAATGACGGTGTCGTTACCCGCTGATGCCATACAGAACAGAATGCTGAAATCGTCAGATGGGTCTGTGGCTGTGTCATTCATGTTCGTTGAGGTGACAAAGAGGTAACCCGAGAAACGCCAGTCGAAATACGGGGCCACTCTGACAGCGGTTGCCTGTGTGCTTATTTTTGTGTCAAAGGCGATGCTGACGTTGGCGGTTTTTGCGTTGATGGTGTACATGAAACCTGTGTCCGAGCCGACCATGATATAGCTGCCGTCCGGAAGCATGGACACATCGGTTAGGTTGCCGCCATCGGCTACCCTGTTCCTCTGAATCTCGAATCCGTCTTCAAGGCTTCCGCCAACCTCATGGGTCCATCCGTCCTTCACGGTCTTGTTTGAGCCCCAGATGCAGTGAATCAAACCGTTGTTCGTAGATGTGTAGACAAGAGGGGGGTTCCCAACGGTGATCGGTGATGTGGACATGTATCCGTCTGTTACTGAGTATGGTGTCCCCATCCAATCTGGGATGAGGTCACCGGTGACCGAGTCTAAGCCATACAGCATTCCGTCATTGGTGCCGACAAATACATATTGGCCGTTCTCGGACACTGTCGGGTATGTCAGTGATGTTGTGTTGGTTATTGATTCTGCCCATATCATTGAGGGTTTCGTGACGTTATAAGTATCGGTCACGGGGTTCAAATCGCGCGCTGGGCCTGCGAAACCGTACAGGGTTCCGTTGGCTGTGCTGACGAATATCAGGTCATAGCTGTTGAATGGGTTCTCTGCGAACCAGTTCCGGACTTCTGTCTCATCGCCGGGATTGGCATTCAGCTCGGATTGGTTGACACCGCGCTGGTCGTAATAGCACACGCCGACAATCGGGCTGTCAAGTGTGGCTGACCAGATATTGGCCCCTGCCGGTGCGGTTGAACTGCTTGCGTCAATGAAGCCGTCCTTAAGGATGTAGAATTTACCGTTGTCGCAGCCGAACAGGATTCTCAGGTCAGCTTCTGCGGCATTGGACTCGCTTCCGAAGTTGTTCACAAGCACCTTGGATGAGATGCGGGAGTCTGTCTTGAACGGGAAGCTCCATGCTTCTTTGCCTTCGTAACCGTCATCTATACGGTAGGCATAAAGTGCATACGGCGTGAAATCGTCTCCGACACCGCCTGCAGCATAAAGCCTGTCACATTGAGTTGTGGTACCGGAACCCGGCCTCATTCTGAAATTCATACCCTGAAGGAACGGCCCAGGTGTCTCGACACCGGTATCCCCGTAGAAATATCCGTCGATGATGAGGATATCCTCGTCTGGCGCCCACCAGTCCAGCGGGTCTCTGAGACCCATGTACGGTGAAGTTAGGGCGACAACGATGAATACCACCATGATAAGTAGCCCCATCATTCCAATCCTGCTTTCCCTGAAGAGGTTCCAGCTGTGTTTGATTGACCGTCTGTAATCTCTGACTTTTTCCTTTAGTTGTCTGCTTGTCACCATGTTTTCACCTCACAGTTGCACCCTCGGATCCAGCCACGCATATAGCAGATCTGCAGCCATATTGCCGAAAATTGT
>JAQVMG010000071.1 GCA_028703755.1 Thermoplasmata archaeon
GGCCGAAATGCTTGCCGGAGACACCGATATGGCGAAACTGTGCAGATTCACATCTGTTCTCAGAAGACCGTTCGAGCCGGATGACCTCGAACTCATGGGGTTTGCAGCTGCGGCCGAAATCAAAAACCATTTGGCCTTTGAACCGCAGCCGGACGGCGGCTTCCTGCTGCACCCTGCGATATCGTCTATACTGGAATCGGCAACAGGCAGCAAGATGGCTAGAGAACTGCATCGTACCGCGGCGAAGTTCTACCTGGATGACGATAATGATGTTGCAGAGGGCTTGCATCATCTTATTGAGGCAGAGGACTTTGAAGATGCCAGAGGGGCCGCTTTGGCCCACAGTGAAAACATGTCGTCCTTACCGAATCAGGATGAGTTGGCCCGGTGCCTCGGGACACTTGCCGACCGCAGTCCGGGAGATTGGACACTGCTGGGAATGGCCGCTTCCGCCCTCGACCGGACCGGAAAATGGAAGCTGGCTGAAGAACTTGCGGGCAAAGTTGAAACGGGTGCACAGGGAACGGTTCTGGCCTATGATGCAACGTTGCTCAGGTCGAACATTCTTTCGAAGACCGGACGGACCGGTACAGCCATTAAAACCCTGGACAGGCTCATAAAGGCCGGAAAAGATCCCGGAATGGAAGTGCTGGCAAAGGCGCATTATATCAAGACATGCGCACTCAGAAAATCTGGTAAAAATTCAATGGCTCAGAAAGAATGCGAGATGGCGCTTTCGTCATCTCTCATGTGCGGAAACAGACTGCTTCATGCCCAGTGCCTCATGGAAAGCGCGATGATAATGTCAGTACAGGGCAGGAATGCGGAAGCGTTCGAAATGTTGGGCAGAGCATCCGAGACATTTGTTACATCGGGAAATGCCATGGATAGAATTCGCTGCGGCATCAACTTAGGAATGGTGCTGAAAGGTCTGGAGCGGACAGCAGAGGCAGCGGACGAAATCGAGCGCGCGATAAAGCTGGCTGACGATGCAGGGCTCAGCAGGATGTGCGCCCACGGAATGGCCAACTTAACAGAGATTCTCAATATGATGAAGAATTATCAGCGCTCCGAGGCCCTGGCCAGAGAAGCTGCCGGTATTTTCTCGGAACTCGGAGAGCCTGTGATGCTTGCTGTCTCGAAGTTCAATCTGGGAAATGCGCTTGCTGGGTTGGGCAGGAAGACCGAAGCGGCCAAGGCCCTCGACGATGCCCTTTCGATTCTTGATGAGAACGGATTGACTGAAAGCAGGAGCCAATGGGTCCTTGACTCGGCCACGGTGTTTGACAGCATTGGCGATACCGCAAGGGCCGAGGCAGTTCGTCGGAAGGTTAACTGAGACCAATTCTTTTATATCCAATCCTTAATCCAGATGCGATGAATGAGCTCGAAACAGCTGCAAGAAAATTCGCCCTCCAGAATGCGCTGGAATACAACGGAAAAGCCAGCCCCGGACCTGTCATCGGACGCATAATGAACGAGATGCCCGAGTTCAAGGCCAAAGCCAGAGAGGTCTCGGAGGTTGCACGTTCAGCCATTGCCGAAGTGAATGCGATGGACACAGCAGTCCAAAAGGCTGAATTGGAGAAACTGGCTCCTGAAATGCTTGTTAAAAAGAAGAAGGAAGAGGTCGTCAGGGAGCTCCCCCCGCTTGAGAACGCCGAGAACGGCGTGGTGATGCGCCTGGCTCCGAACCCCTCAGGACCATTGCACATAGGCCACACCAGGATGGCCATTCTCAACGATGAATATGTGAAGCGCTACGGAGGCAAGCTCATAGTTCGAATGGAGGACACAAACCCCCCGACGGTATATCCGGACGGCTACAGGATGATATGCGAGGACCTGGATTACCTCGAAGTCAAGTATCACGAGGTTGTGAATCAAAGCTCTAGGTTCGAGATATATTACGAGTATGCAGAAAAACTACTGGCAGCAGGGCATGCGTACATGTGCTCCTGCGAATCAGAAGGCTGGCGAAAGGCCAAGGACGAGAACCGCGTCTGCCCGCACCGGGACACAGAACCCGGGGTCAATGTAGACCTCTGGAAACGCATGCTGGCAGGTGAGTTCCAGGCGCATGAGATTTCCATGGTCGTGAAGACAGACATAAACCACCCCAATCCGGCTGTCCGTGACTTCGTGGCCATGCGCATGGTGGACGAACCGCATCCACTTACTGGCACAAAATACAAAGTTTACCCATTGTACAATTTCTCGGTCGCAATCGACGATCACCTGATGGGCATGACCCATGTCCTCAGGGGCAAGGACCATCTCAACAATACGCTGCGCCAGATATACGTTTACGAGCACATGGGTTGGAAAAAGCCCGTTTTCCTGCACTATGGTTGGGTTTCCATTGAAGACACTGTGCTGAGCACGCGCCAGATAAAGGCTGCGATTGTAAAGGGAGAATACACCGGCTGGGACGACTGCCGGCTCGGCACAGTAGCGGCATTAGCGAAGCGCGGGATTGCCCCCGGGGCAATTCGCCAGTACTGGAAGGATGTCGGAACAAAGGCGGTCGACATCCGATTTTCATGGGAAAATCTTTATGCCATGAACCGCGACATAATTGACAAGGATGCTGCAAGACTGTTTTTCGTCAGCAACCCTGTCGAGAAGCAGATCACCGGTGTCGCAACGCTCCACTCCAAGGCCCCGCTCCACCCCCAGAGACCTGAACTTGGTATGAGGGAAGTGAAACTGGAGGGGGACATGAGAGTGTTCCTGACATCTGAGGACGCGAAAGACCTGAAGCCTGGGGCCGTCGTCAGACTCAAGGACCTCGGTAATATGGAGGTTGCCAAGGGCAATGAATTGAAATACATAGGCAACGACCTTTCTGTGCTCAAGCAAGGCGCCAAGATTGTGCACTGGGTCGGACCGAATTCGGTTGACACCGCAGTACATATGCCGGACGGTACAGCCATAACCGGACTGGCCGAGAAAGAGGCACTCAAGTATCTGGGAAAGGTCGTGCAGTTCGAGAGGTTCGGGTTTGCCAGACTGGAATCCCACAATGAAAAAGGCATCACCGCCTTTTTCACAAACAAATAGAAGCAGATATCAGCATCTATCTGCAGCATGCCCCGCCTGAATTGCATCAATATCTAATCTGGAGGGCGGGGTTTCAATCTGTTGGCTGTATGGGTGACAGGCATTCTCAGGCATTTTATTGCTCTGAATTAGGAAGCCTCGCCTGTACGAGCATTGTAGCTCCCCAGCATTTTCCCTACATCAATGCGAGCAAGCCGAGTGGAGCACCATTCGACGATGAGGGCGAGGAGGTCGGGTACTCGCCAGACCTGTAAAAGTCTGGCGAAAGCATTTTGGACATTTTCTCAGCTCTGGCACTGATACGTTTCGTTCAAACTTCGTTCCCAATTGCCCAGCGCCGTAGTCGGGGGGGTCCGGACCCGGCACCGGGTTGTGTGCCGATTTAGACACATCCCCGGCCTTACGGCCGAGGCTTTTTAAGGATGAACTTAATCGTCACCCAGCCTAATTTCTCTGAAATTGGGCGGTCTCACAACGAAGTATCGTTGTTCGCCAACCCGGTTCGCCCAACCGGGTCACAACCCCGCCCTCAAGATTGAATGAGAAAATATTCAGGCGAGGCATGGTGTAGTTGGCTGGAACTGAACCTAGGGATGGTTAGCCGGAGCAGTTGCAGTCAAGGGATGTCAATAATTAAAAATTTGGAACGGCCGTTCAGCCGTTCCATTGGGATGGTTTAATCCTCATCAATCAGCTGGCATAGGCTTGTGACTTCTCTCTCGCCCCCCAGTATCTGGCTGACCTTGTCCGCATTGGCTACAAGGCTGACGAACTGGCGCCCGTCCTTTGCCGGGAATTTCACGGCATTGGAGAACGCTTCCGCGTCGATGCTCATTCTCAGGGCACCGCCGCTCTTGCTCTTCCGCACGTAGCCTATCAGCTGCGACTTTGTTGACATTATGTATTCACCTCCTCTGTGTGTATTTTGCGCTTTGTCAAAGCAGGCGATTTACGGCCCGGTGCCTCTTGGCATCAGGTCAAAAATTCAACCTCCGTTTGTTTCTTCGGCTACCGGCAACGGGAGCTCGGCAGCAATCAGCATTACACAGCCCCGGTATATAACCGAGAACATTGGGTCACCGAAAGTATTATTCAGTCTGCTGGCTCAATGATCACTGTCACTGTGTCGCCGTCCTTCAGGCCCATGCGGGTCCTGAGATGCACTGATGAGATTATCTCCAGTACCTCGGTGTGATGTGACCGTTTCGGGAAAACAATCGCGCACTGGATCTCGCCGATCTTCATCGGAATGCACTCGGCCTCGCCGTATGTGCGGCCGTCGGCATGGAAGCTGTCCAGCCTGATGCGCAGTGTTGGGTTGACCATCGAGAGCTTTGCCAGTTCGGTGTCTGTTACTTTGAGGTTTAACGTTCCGTCGTATGGGGTGAATCCAAGCTTCTCGATTATCTGGTTGCGGTAGCCAGGCTTGTTCAGATAGTACTGGCCTTCGCCCAGGCCGCTTGCCACGGTTCCGGAAAGGCTTACAATCTCGGGCTCGGAGAATATCCTCTGGTAATCTGCAAGCTCCTTCCGAAGGAGACCCATCCCTTCCCTGGTGATGAAAATGTCCTGGCCGTGCATCCCTCGGCGGCGTTTCACCAGGTCGGCTTGTGCCATGGCGACCAGACGGTTGGAGGCGGTTTGCTGGCTCACACCAAGCTCTTCGCCAAGTTCCCCCGTCGAGACAGAGATGTACTGGCGGTTGGCTCCGCGGAGCGCCAACGCCTTCAGAGTCGCAATTATGTAATTCATCGCTTCCCAATCCCTTTCGCGGTATAAGTAGTTTCACAATGCGGTTAGATTATTTAACTGGCGCGCGCTACCGATTGACGTGAAGAAACTAGCCGAGAAGGCAGCTGAAAAGGTTAGACACGCATCGAATGTCCTCGTTGTGAGCCACATAGACGCAGACGGCATATCCTCTGCAAGCTTAGCCTCTCTGGTGCTGGACAGCATCGGAATGCCCCATGAGGTTGTTTTCACCAAGAAGCTCGATGAGGTTTTTGCGAACGGGCTGCGTGCCAGGAAGCCGGAGTTCGTCTGGTTCACTGACCTGGGCAGCGGCTCGACAGACCTTCTCGGAGGACTTGAGGGAATAATCACCGACCACCACAGGCCCCTGGAGCCGGCGGCGAAGCCGGCTATCGGTAAGAAGAGGACTCTGTTCGATTACGATGAAAAGCATGATGACAGCTTCCTCCAGGTCAACCCGCACATGATCGGCCGGGACGGGGGCACAGACATCAGCGGCGCGGGCTGCGCCTACCTGGTTGCCAGGACCCTGGACCCGGAGATGAGGCGATTTGCCAACATCGCGATTGTCGGCGCAGTGGGCGACATGCAGGACAGGGAGGGGGCGGGCCTCACTGGCACCAACCGGGAAATACTTGTTGACGGTGAGAATTTCGGAGTCGTGGAAATCGAGCATGACCTAAATTTGTTCGGCAGGGAAACACGCCCGCTGTACAAACTTCTTCAGTATGCCAGCGACCTGAACATCGAAGGAATCACCGATAATTACGAAGGCAGCATGGACTTCTTCATGGGTCTCGGCATTAATCTCAAAAAGGGAGAGAACTGGCGAACCTGGTCCGACCTGAAGAAATCCGAAAAAAAGATCGCTATCGGGGCTCTTTCGGAACTGGTTTCACCGGAGCTGTTCACCGGAGAGGTCTACACATTCCCGATGGAGAAGAAAGGCACGGAGCTCCATGAGGCGAAAGAATTCTCGACGCTGCTCAATTCCTGCGGCCGGTATGACGCGCCCGAGCTTGGATTGAAGGTCTGCAAGGGAGACCGCGACGAAGCTCTGGACCTGGCTCTGGGGCTGAGGAAAGGACACCGAAAAAATCTTGTGGACTCGCTCAAGATTATGGAATCTATCGGAATCACCCAGCTGGAGCACATCCAGTTCGTTCATGTAGGGGATATGATACGCGACACGATAGTCGGAACCGTGGCCGGCATGCTTTTCGGCTCCGGAAGAGTGGATGACAGGAAGCCCATATTCGCGCTGGCTGTCGCAGATGACGGCATCAAGATCTCGGGCAGAGGGACGAAAACGCTCGTTGACGCAGGCCTCGACCTGTCCGAGGTGATGAGGCAGGCGACAGTGAAGCTCGGAGGCGCGGGCGGCGGCCACAACATCGCAGCAGGGGCGACGATCAGCCCAAAAGATGTTGATGAATTTCTAAGTCTGGCTAACGAGATTGTCGGCCGCCAACTCAGCTAGAAGAAATCGGTAATCTTGCAGTCCTTGACCTTGTCATTCTCGAAAAGCGATGACATGCCCTCCTCGAGAAGTGTTATCTTCTGAGAGATGTAAGGCGAAACGTCATACTCTTTGGCGATGGCTTTGCTCATCTCCAGGTACTTCATCACGCTTTTCACATAGACTGTAAGATTGAGCTTGTTGCCGCATTTGCACTGGCCTGCCAGCGGCATCCTGCGGTACTTGGTGCCGCATTTCGTGCATCTCAGCTTCTGGTTGGAGAATGTCCTCAGGTTGCCTATCATATCGGGTATGAAATGGTTGTTGAGAAGGCGCTCCGCGACGTCCCGCTCGTCAACTGCCATTATGAGCCTGGCCAGGTCCATCTGGAGTTGGGTCTTGTCGTCCATGCTCTCCAGCGTCTTATATGTCGAGACTGTCGGTCCTCCGGAGATGTCGGTCGTGTCCAGCGTGTATCCGAAACTCTCATACTGGAGATTGGAGCCGATGCGGCTTCCGACCGTGTCCAGCATCTTTTCCAGTGTTTTCGGGTTCACGTTTTCGAGGCTGGCCCTGTACATTTCTATCGGATAGTTGTACATCACATCGATGTTGTGCGCCTCCTTGTCTATCTCATTGGGGTCTATCCTGGTCATAAGCACCAGCGGCGCGTCCATCCTCCCGCCTATCTTCTCCGGAAGGAAGGATACAGAGAAATTCAGCAGGCCGTCCATAAGCAGCATGAAACAGTCTTCATCACCGTCGCAGTTTCGGCGCTTGGCAGCATGGAAGAACGGATGGGCATAGCCAACGCTGGCTTTGCAGAAACCTATCAGCCGGCAAAGCACCCCGCCGGATGTGTGTGGCGAAAGCCCGAGCAGCGCAGAGCCAACCAGATCGTTCCTGGTTTTGGCTTTGTAGAATGTTTCCTGGTGATAGAACTCAGTGAGAAGTTCATCCACGAACCTGGAGACCTGGAGGAAATAATCGCCCCCGACCTCCGGCAGAATGACATCCTGGGTGCGCAGCTCCAGCACCTGGTCGGGATGCTCGAGTTTGTTCCCGTGGATATCTTTCGTGTATCCAAGCTCTGTGAGCTTCGCGATTGAGGTTCCAACCTCCCTGGGCTTGAAATGTGTGATCGGTGCATCCGTGCAGTCGAACCTCGCAGTCCCGTCCTTGAACACCCAGACATCGTTCTTGGCACGCAGGATGGCCTTATCCGGCATCTCGACCGACTTGTATTTGGATATCATACCCTGGACGCCCTTGACCTTCGGGATGTTGACCAGCCCCAGCCGGGCGCAGGCTTTCTTCATCACTGAATACATATCGACATTCTGGTCAGCAACCGCACCGGCGGATTTGGTGTGACCGCCGCATTCGCAGTGCGGGAGGAAAGATTCCCTACCGCATTCTTGGCATGCTCTCACCTCAAGCTGTATCGCCAGCCGGCCCATGGATTCCGCAGCTTTGGACATCAGGCGGTGGCTGCCTCCCTCCGCGCCGACTGGGAACAGACCGTGAACCGGAGGGTCCATTTTCCTCATGGCCGCCTTTTCGGGCCTGGCCATCCGGGCACCGATGTATGTCCCGCGTTTGTCCATTATCCTGAAACCGGCAAGGGCGGAGACCAATGCCAGTGCGTCCGAGAATTCGCCTTTTGGAATTTTTCCGGGCTTCATTGACTTGGGCTCTATGCCCAGTGAGATACATAGTGCCTGGCCGTTCTCCGCAATTATCTCGCCGGCCTTCAGCGTGTAAGGCATTCTTAATTCCATGAATGTTATCCGCATGACAGGATCGTCGGGCATCCTGAGAATGTCACCGTCCAGGGTTCCCTTGACGGCCACATCCTTTCTCAGGTCCTTAACCTGTTCGACGGTCAGATTGTTCCACATGAAAGTGAACTTCGGATGCAGCGGAGCGCCTTTTTCCCTGGACAGCCCAAGCGATGTCTCAAGGTCCATGTTGGCCGGATTGTCATTCAAAATATCAAGGGAAGCGAGTTCCGCC
>JAQVMG010000072.1 GCA_028703755.1 Thermoplasmata archaeon
GCCCTGAAGTAATGGCCGTGGTAATACGCCAAGACTGGCTCTAAGCCGTAATCGAAGACCGCTGCCCGGCGGACAGTATTGCCAACCAGAATGCGGAGGCCGAACTCATGGCATGCCCAATCATTCAGTGGGGTCGCAAGATATCGGCGTTGGCAGGTGTCTGCCTTGGTGCCGCAGAGCGGGGCTGTGTCTGTCGCAGTTATCGAAATTATGCCGTTCCTCGAAGCCCTCCGAACAGCCAGGTCGATGAATTTCACCGGCGAGCCGAACGGATCAATGTCTATCCATTCAAAACCCGAGTCGCTCAGGAGGACATTGTACTCGAGATTGCTGGCCGTGACATTTTTGAGATGATTTGCAGCGATGTTCTTTTCGATTATTGCGAATGCATCGCTGCTCATGTCGTTCACCTGGACGTTGATGTCCAGGCCGCATTCATTGGCCAGACGTATTCCTTTGGCCCCGGTTCCGCCGAGAGCGTCCAGGACTTTCCAGCCGTCCTTGGCAACGGCTCTGCCGAAAAGCACGGTGATGTCGCGGTTGGTCCTCATTGCAGGGTTATAGAAAACGCCTTCCCTGGCCCCGGGGCCGAGGGAGGTCTTGGATTCCGGAACGGCCAGTTTTGTACGGCCCTCGGTAATAGAACCGAAAATCTGCTTCTTTGGCAAATCACAACACTTCTCCGCGCATGAGATTCATGATCTTGTAGGGGAGAAGATTCCTGTTGACCGGCGTAACTTCAAGAATGCGCAGGTCGTCGCGGCGCCTGATATCCTGGAGAAGCGGGTTCCTAGATTTCTTGTGAAGTGTGAGAATGAGCGGCTTGTCGCAGTCCATGGCCTCGTTGACCGCTTCCACGAATCCCGGGCTCTCGACCTCCATCTTGCCGACTTCGTCGATAACGATGACATCGGCTTCCTTGATGGCCTTCTTGATGGCCTTGACGCCGACCGCGTCAAGCGCGCGCATATCCACGCCGTATTCTTCTACATGGACAGTCGATTCTATGTTCTCATGCGCGAATTTCCGCTTCTTTTTTGTAAGCCAGTCAACGACATAGAAGCCGACTTTCTTGTTCCTGAAAATAATTGCCTCGGTTATCATGCCGCCGACGACCTTGTCCTCGGCTTCCAGCATCTCGATGACTTTGAGTAACAGCTGCGTCTTGCCGGAATTGGGAAGCCCAGTGATGCCTATCTTCGGCACCTCTGAAGCTATCGCTTCTTCCACTTCAGGTTCTATTACTTCGTCTGGCATCCCATTTACCGCTCCTGATTATGCCAAGGTATATGCTTTTCTGGTTTAAATACCTACGGATTATATTTAAATCGGTAAAATTAATCAGCCAACCTGTTTTGACATGCAGGATATGGATACCCGATTATCCGCAGGAACAGCCCGGACCGCATGTGCCTGTGCAGTCGGAAAGTTCGCCTTCCTTTATGCCGACAAGTTTCAGCCTGAAATGAAGTACTTTTCCGGCCAGCGGATGGTTCATGTCAATCGTGACTTCCTTGTCAGTAATCTGGGTGATGGTGACCGGCACCTGCATGCCGTGCGGAAGCGTCGCCATGAGAGTCATGCCGACCTCCAGCTGTTCCGCGGGCATCCTGTCGCGGGGGATGGCCCTCTTCATGTCGTCCTGGTATGCGCCGTAAGCGTCCTCGGGCTGGAGAGTGATGTTCTTTTCCTCTCCGAGCTTCATCGTGACAATCGCCTTCTCGAAGCCCTCGATGACCTGCTGGCCGCCTATCTGGAACTCCAGCGGGCAGCCGCCCTGTGCCTCTGTGCTGTCGAACACTTCGCCGTCATCGAACGTTCCGGTGTATTCCACCTTAACGAAGTAGCCTTCCTTAATTGCCTTCGGAGCCTTCGCAGGCTTCTTGGCGGTCTTCGCAGCTGGCTTCTTGGCCGGCTTGGCTGTCGTTTTCTTGGCGTTTGATTTTGAGGTTGTCTTCTTAGGCATATTATCACGCAACTACGAATTGGCCAATCAGACGAAATACTTAATATTTTGTGCGGATAGAATTTATAGACGGTGAGCCAATCATGCCCCGGTAGGATGAACATAACAGTAAGGCCGTTGGAGGAACGCGACATCAAAGAGACCGTACGGGCCATGGCGGAGGCCTGGAACTATTCCTACGAGACATGGGAGAGGGGCTATTACCCTATCGAAGCCCATGAATTCGACCTGAGTCAGAACACCGAGGAAAATCAGAGAAGATACATCGGCTCGCAGGATTCGTTCTGCTTCGTTGCGCTTGCGGACGGGAAGATAGCGGGAAGGATATCTGGCCAGATCATCGGCGCGAGCGGCTTCGGCATGATAAGGAATATCGCGGTGCATCCCGACTTCCACAGAAAAGGAGTCGGGCAGAAACTGATGGACGCCGCTATCGGATACTTTTCGGAGAAGGGGTGCCACAAGGTCTCCCTGAACACGCTGCCGGTGCTCATCCCGGCCATCAACCTCTACATGAAGAACGGCTTCGTGCCGGAAGCATATCTGGCCAAGCAATGGTGGGGTGTCGATTTTATATTCATGAGCAAATGGTTGCAGCAGAAATAAGGCACTTCCAGCCAACCCCATCATGCCTCGGCTGATTGCTTTTGCTTTATATTCCGAGGCCGGGGTTATGACCTGGTTGGGTGAACCAGGTTGGTGACACTATTACCGTCATCATTCTTAGGGGGCCCTGGGTGTGAGCCCAGGGGGGTGTTGACATCGACCCCTATCTCGGTGCCGAGTCCCGGCCAACTCGCTAATTCATTCAGAGTTGGAACAGCCTGGCCATCACCTTGGCGTCTGCGACAAGGTTCGCCACTTTGCAGTATTCATTAGGTTCGTGGGCAAGCTCGTCATTCGTTTCCCAGACTGCGGCGGGTATGCCCTTTTCCCTGAACATGGCCGCACAGGTTCCGCCGCCGATGCCCATCGGCTCGGCATTGATGCCTCTGATGTCCTTCAGGGCTTTCTGGAGATTCTTCACGATGGGCGAGTCCGAAGGCGTGGCTTTGGGCGCTTTGCCCAGCCGTATATCCTCGAAGACAATCTTTGCACCGGTTTCCTTCTCGACCTCGCGGGCCACTCTGTTGATCGACTTCATGACTTCCTCAAGGTCAATTTCCGGCAGGACGCGGCAGTCCATGTGGAAAACGTCTTCACCCGGAATCGTGTTGATGTTCGGGACATTCGGCTCCTTCTTTGTGCATTCGAATGTTGAGAACGGCGGGTCGAAAAGTGTGTTCTGGCTGTTGAATTCTTCGTAGAGAACATCGCTCACCTTGGCCACGAATTTCGAGGCCGCCCGGAAGGCGTTGGTTCCCTTGTGGGGCCTGCTGGCATGCGCCTGCTTACCGTGAGTTATGACTTTCAGCTGGAGATGGGATTTCTCAACGACCTCTATCTTGCTGCCGTCGGGGGAGCCTGCATCCGGCACCAGAACCAGGTCGCTCTTCCCGAAAAGGCCTTCTTCAATGAGATACTGGATTCCAAATTTGCTGCCCACTTCCTCATCTGCCACAAATGCTAGTTTCACGGTGCGCTGCTGCTGGTTCCCGGAATCCTTGAGGGCTTTGGCCGCGAAGAGGGAGGAAGTGAGAGACTGGCCGTTGTCCTCGACGCCCCTGCCGATGAGCATTCCCTTCTTCAGAACGGGGTCGAAGGGATTCGTCTTCCAGAGTTTTCGGTCGCCTTCCGGAACAATGTCCAGGTGAGCAAGAACCCATACCGGCGGAAGTGAGCGGTCCGAACCGGGGAGCGTCACTATTATGTTCGGACGGTAACCGGCCGAAACGCGCTTATCCTTGGCTTCGACGACCTCGACATTCTGGAATCCCATTCGGGCAAGCTGCAACAGAACGAAGCTGGCGCGCTCCACCTCACCGTCGCCTCCGCTCTCGGGGGCAATGGCGGGTATGCGGCACATCTCGGTTAGAAAAACAATCATCTCGTCTCTCAGATTTTCAACATTCTGGCTGAGGTCATTCATGATAAACACCAATTCAAGCAGACTCGGAAACAGGGAACCGTTGATAAATGTTTTGATGGATTGATCAGCCGCCCGGTTTGGTGTACTGCTCGTACCAGTCCTCGACGCCGTCGTCCTCCCTCGGTGCCTCGGCGGGTTTCAGGACCAGGCGTTTTCCGAGGGCGGAGGAATGGGCCCTCATCATGGACCAGGCTTCCTCGCTGCCTGCGAATTTCACTGCGATGTTCTCCTTCTTCTTCAGCTGGACCGATGCCGCGCCGATCATCTCGCCGTCCGAGATCGCGATCCATGATGTGCCGATGCCGAATTTCTGGGTGACGAACGGAACCAGGTAGTACGCAAGGTTGTCCCTCGCAGTCAGAACCACATCGAATTTCACAGGTTCCTTCTGAAGCTGCTCAAGGTCCTCCCTCACGACCCAGTGAAGGGCATCCGTCTGCCACCGGGGCGAGTCGCCGTGCCTGAGGAAATAGCCTTTGGCCAGGAAGCCCTCGTCCTCCAGTTCCTGAAGTATGGTCCGCACCTCGAACATCCTGAATTCGCCTTTGGTGTAGAACCCAAGCAACTCCGCTGTGAATATGCCGAACTCGCTGAACATCCTGCGTATGACTTCCTTCCTGGCATATGCATGCTGATGCGGTGAATCCGGAGTCAGGTAATACCGGTTCTCCGAGTCACGCAGAAGTATGAGCCCATACCCGAGCTTCTGCCTGGCTTCGAGCGTGCCCCGGTAGCCGAGAGGGGACTGGCGCACCATGGCACCCCAGGACATGTGGCCTTCCGCCCTGAACATGGAAATCAGCATCTCCATCTGCTCATCCGGCACCACTCCGAGCGCAGCCTTGTGCAGGGCCAGCTCGGGGTAAGTGGCATAAGTCAGATGCCTCGGGATTAACTGGCCCAGGGCGACCGTGCAGAGCCCGTGCAGCTTCTTCAGCGGGGCGGTCGAGAGACACCGCAGACTGGCTGCCTCATCGGACCTGAAGCTCCCGACCGCCTTCAGGCCTTCGCGGATGGTTGCGAACCTGCGGTCCGGCAGAACCCTTTGCTTCCAGAGCAGGTACGAAACGAACTGCTTCTCGTCGATGACAATATCCTCAACCTTGCCCTTGACCAGCCATTCCCTTATCCGGCGGTAACCGGCGTCCTTGAACGCCTGCATTGTTCCGCGGTCCAGCTCGGAGACGTCCCGGCCGAAGGCGCGCTTGAACCTGATGAGGCCCATCAGGTTCTGCTTGTAGTACCAGGAGAAATCATCAAGCGCTTTCAGAAATGCAGGCAGGAGACTGGGGTCGTCCAACGTAACTTCCCTGATGTCCAGGCAGCCGCTCATCTCCCACATCTCCATCATCCCGACGCACCTCGGTCCGTCGAATATTGGGTAATACCAGGAATCGCCGAACCTCCTGCGGAGCTCGACCCTGTGGGGCTGGACAAGGGGGTCGTAGACAGTGAGGATTCTGACACCCTGGACCGGCTCGTGCTGCTGGGCTTTCAGCGCGGCCATCTCTCCGCTGAGTATGAGGCTCTTCTCCTTGCCGCTTCCCTCGGTTGAAAACTCTGATACTCTGCCGGCTGCGATCTCATCCTGGACAAGGGGCTTAAGGTCGCGCATCTGGAAACCGGTCGCATATGCCAACGACCTCAGGGAGATTGGGCCTTGGGCCCGGAGAGTGCCCATAACAATGGAATGGACAGCTTCGGAACGCCTTTCCGGTTCGGGTTCGATGTCCAGAGCAGCATAGCGGTTGAACGTGGACCAGCTCTCCCTGTCGACGAACAGCCTCACGATGAACATGTTCCTGTCCAGCTTTTCGAGGAGATCCTTGACCTTGGCTGTGGGGAGTTCCAGCACTTTTGCCAGCGACATTATGTCCGTGCCGGTGTTCGATTTAATCAAATCCAGGACTTTCTGCTCTGCCTGGGTCAGGCTTTCATTCCTGTATGCCGTGACGAATTTCCATGCATCCTGGCGCCTCACGAAGCAGACGCTTCCGTCCATGAATCGGCCATGAAGTATTTCGCCTTTCTTTCGGCGGTCGAGCCATATCCGGTAGGCCGACTGAGGTGTTCTGGCCACAACGTCCTGAGGCATCCAGACAATTCCGTATCTGTCGAAATACGCATCCAAGCCGTCAAGGCGCTCGGTGTGCTTTGCGAGGATGTAGTTCTCGACCTGCGGCTGGAGAATGGAATCGCCCTCATTTCTGCCCTGAAGCCGCGCCCGATCCTCGATGAGCATGAACTGAAGCTCCGGCTCAGTGAATGAGCCGCTGGCAAGCATACCTCTGGATTCCATGTCTTCGAGCGCGGCGGAGACCTGTTCGCTCCGAAGCCCCAAGTCATATGCTATCTCGTCCCCGGTCAGCGGGCCAAAGTACTCGAGGTGACGCTGGACTGTTCTTCTGAGGAACTTCATGTCCGGTTTCGCATGCTCAGTCTCCCTCCGCCCCCAGACGGTATTTCCTTTTGCATCCTGCCCGACCCTGGCAACCAGGTAAGCCCGTTCCAGCGTCCCGAGATGGGCACGGACCGTTTTCGGCTCCATGTCGATTTTCTTGGCAAGAGAAAGAGCAGTTACCGGCTTGGCGAGGTTTTCCAGCACGGTCTCTGATTCTTGGTCTGGCAGTTTATCAGTGCCGTGGAGTGCCGCGAACTGCCCGACCTCGGAAGGATGACAGAACAGACTGCGGCCGACCCAGACCGAGGAAATTCGGCCCGAAGCGAGGGCTTCGGAAGCCATCGCAGCGAGTTCCTTCTCGGGAAGGCGGGAGAAATCATAGATGCTGGCGCTCTTCCTGGTGAACAGTTCGAGCGGTCCCACTTCCGCCAATGTGTCCGGGATGTCTTCCGGACCCAGTATCACAGGGCGCTTGGCTTCGAAATATGCCGTTACGGTTTCAGGTTCGAACTCTGGCTTCAGGGAATCCAGGCCGCCGACGCGCAGAAGGACCTTCCTATGCAGTTCCTTGAGGAGCGCGCTCCTGTCGTGCATCAGGACGATATCCGACATTCCGACCAGCACGATGTTGTGCGCGAACGGTGAGGGGACGTCTGAGACACCGGCATGGCTCACCGTGATTGTGCCGTCGCCGATGCCTTCAAGCACCTGCCTGGCCGCATCAAGGCTCATTGCCTGGTCCATTATCTCGGCCACGGTCTCCCTGACTATCGGGAAATTCTCCCGGTCTTCCAGCGCTCTCAGGACCTTCTGGGACCTCTGCTGCTGCCGTCCGACAGGCACCTCCCTGCCCTGGTAATTGCGAAGTACCATCAGCGCCCTGGTGCTGCAGTGCCTGAAGCGCTGCTTGAACAGTTCCGTGTCCCTTATGGCTTCCTTCAGAAGCGGTATTATCTTCTTGGCCGTGACAAGCTTTTCAATGCCTTTCAGAGGGATCTGGCCCGGAACGGTCAGCATGAAACAGTCGTCGTTTATCGAGACGCTCACGTTGCAGCCGAACTTGTTGGAAACCGCCATCGCATAGGTTCTGGACAGAGCGTCGTTGGTCCTTCGGCCGAAGCAGTAATGGAAAATGATGTTCAGGTTGTTCTTCGGGTCCAGGTAACCCTCGATCAGGAGGTTTTTGTCCGTGGGGACCGCGGGATTGAAGGCCATCTGCTCTTCCATGAAGGATGCGATTGTCCGGGCGCCGCCCCTGTCCAGCGGATAGTTCTGGGCAAGCCATTTTTCGATATCCTTCCCCGAGGATGCAAGAGATGCCATCTGCCCCCGGAATTTACCGATTTCAACGGAGAGGTCGTGGCTCCGGGGCAGCATTTCCCCGGTCCAGGACGGGACGGTCGGCCTCCTGCCGGTCGCCGGCTTGACGAACAGACTCATCTCCCTGGACCTGACGAATTCATAGGCACGGCCGCCTAGCACGAACACATCGCCCGGGGAGAGACGTTCCACAAAGCCTTCGGAAAGCTCGCCCA
>JAQVMG010000073.1 GCA_028703755.1 Thermoplasmata archaeon
GCCCCGAGTGTCTTCAACAATGTCTGGAATATCGGCTCTGTCCCGGCGGGCGGCTCCGGTTCGATCACAATTGATGTCATAATATCCATCGGCGCCTCTGGCACCCTTGTGAATTCGGCTTATCTGGATTATGACTTGGGCCGCGTTTGGGCGAATTGTTCGACCCTGATGGTCAACCCGTCCATGCTCTTCACTAAGACCGCGCCGGCCACTGCCAATCCAGGCGAGACGATTGTTTACTCATTGACTTATCAGAACATCGGGACTGACTGGGCCTACAACGCAACAATAACCGATTATTACCCGTTTGAAACGACATTCCTCTCGGCGGTGCCGATGCCGACCTTAGTGGACAACGTATGGCACCTGGGTGCGGTGGCTCCTGGCGCGATGGGAAGCGTCACGATTACTGTCCTCCTCTCAGCCGGGTTGACAGAGGGAACCACAGTGACAAACAATGCAACCCTGGATTACGAGAATGCAGCAGACTGGCACTTCCAAGAATGGGCGTATGCCAGCACGCTCATCCAGACGGTCGGTGGGTCGGTCCACAACATAAACACCGACGAGTATTTCGACGCAATCCAGGCCGCGATAGACGACACCGACACCATGAACGGACACACTATCACGGTAGCGGCCGGAACATATTACGAGCATGTGACTGTCACGAAATCCATCAATCTGTTTGGAGAGTCCCGCTGGAACACCGTCATCGATGCCAACGGCACAGGCGATTGCCTCAAGATAACGGCCAGCTACGTCACGGTTTCCGGTTTCACGGTTCAGAATGCCGGCGATTACATTGGGTCCTTTGACAAGGATGCGGGCATCGAGCTGAGGAACGTCCAGGGATGCACGGTCCAGGACTGCAGAGCAGTCAACAACGAACTCATCGGTATCTGGATATACAAATATCTCACCGGAACCTGCACCAACAACACCGTGTGGGACAGTGAATGCTCGAACAACCAGTATGGTATCTATTCGGAGCTTGCAACCGCAAATCACATCAACGGCAATGAATTCTACAACAATTCGCGCGGCCTGTACCAGTCTGGCAGCTCTCACGATGTTTCAGGTAATATTTTCGGCGGGAACGGATTTGGCATTCTCTATTCCGGTGCCGCCAACAACTTTGTCACCGGTAACAGGTTCAGTGAGAATTACTACGGTCTGTACATATCCTCGGGCACGGGGAACCAGATATATCACAACGATTTCCTTGACAATAACATTTCAGCCCAGGACGATGCGGCGAACATCTGGGACGCCGGATATCCGTCCGGCGGAAACTACTGGTCGGATTATTCCGGCGCAGACATGTTCTCCGGCATAGGCCAGGACGTACCCGGCAGCGACAGCATCGGAGATACGCCTTACATAATCGACGCGGACTCACGGGACGGTTATCCACTCATGTCTAACTGGCTTAGCACCGGAAGGGTGCGGAACCTGGACACGGGCGAATATTTCGACTCCATCCAGGCGGCGATTGACGACGCGGACACATTGAACGGCCACACGATCGGGGCTCTCGCAGGCACATATTTTGAAAATATAATAATATATAAATCTCTGAAAATAAATGGCACCGGTGCGGGCGAGTCAATCATAATCGGCAGCACGACGTCCGCTCCGGGGGTGGATATCACAGCCGATGGAGCATCCTTCAGCAATTTCACCGTGACGGGATGCAGCCTGTCGCCCGACCAGTCAGGCATCCGGGTGAAGGGGCACAATATCACGGTCCGCGACAGCACGGTCTTTCAGAATTCCGTGGGTATATCCATCGGGTCGGTCGGTTCCTTAATTGCTCTTACAGATTCCACATCCGACTATAACTCGGGCAACAGGTCCGTGTCGAATGAGAATTATGAAACCGAGACGCGGTTCGACAACCCAGCCGTTCCGGACGGCGCCCTTTCGCTGGGCAGCCTCCGCGGCGATTCGTTCACATTCCCCAGCGCCGACGCCACGACATGGAAATGGGGCGACCTGAACCCGGAAGCGATGACGCTTGCCACGGTCCGCGATGAGGAGATTGCCGCGGGGGCCATGCACCTCTATTCCAAGAACACCGGCATAAGGGGCGGAACAGTGAGGAACCTCAACAGCCGGATAACCGGCGACTTCGATGTGCGCGTCCATGCCTGGGGCATCAGTGCGGATGAAGTGGACCAGAACGAGTACATTGCGTTGAAGATGGCCCAGGACGCCCAGAACTATGCGATAATCACCATGGGATACGATGTGTCCAATTACCTGCAGATGCAGACAATGGTCAACGGCGTGAACACTCCCTGGACGCTTTACACATCGGATGTGAATATGCAATATCGAATTGTCAGGACCGGGGTTTACCTGTCGCTTTACTACAGAACAGACGGAGCTGCTGACATAACGACCGACACCGGTTGGGTACTGGCAGTTCAGTCTCCCGTCGGAACGGCAACCGGCCCGATGTGGTGCCTGCTCCAGATACTCACATCGCAGTTCGCCAACTCCGAGATCCACGGTTACTACGATGACTTTTACATGAGGCAGGGCACTGTGGCGGGATCATACAGGACCGCAGGGACCTGGACATCCGAGTTGATGCCGATGGGCCCGACCTATCGCATGGTGGATTGCACCTTGATTTATTCCGGTGCGACACCGCAGAGTTATTTGGACAGAATAGAGTGGACCGTTGGCGGTTCTGTTGTGGCCCAATATGAGACGGACGTAGTCAGCGGCACGAACCTTATCATCCGCGAATCCGACCTCACCGGCGGCTCATTCCTGGCTTTGAACACCAATTATCAGGTCAGGCTGTACTTTATCGGCAGCGGCAATGGCTCGGTAGCGGTCGATTCGATAACCCAACGGGCGCTCCAACAGTCATTCCTTTCAGGTATCCTGATAACCGGAAACAATATCACGGGCAACAATGCGGGAATCGCAGCGGCAAATCTTGGCTCAGCCATGATATATGCAAATTCATTCATCGGCAACGGCATCCAGGCCAGCGACCTCTTTGAAGGGTGCTCGTGGGACAACGGTTATCCCGAAGGCGGCAACATGTGGTCCGATTATTACGGCGCCGACCTTTACTCGGGACCGGGCCAGGACATCCCGGGCAGCGACGGGCTTGGGGACACGCCTTACCTTTTTGAAGGAAATCAGGACCGTTACCCGGTGATGGAAGTGGCCGGCGCAGCGCCGCATGTGGTCGTTTCCAAGATAGCCAGCATGATATTTGTGATGCCGAGGCAATTTGTGAACTACACTGTATTCTTCAATAACACTGGAAATGCCTTGGCGTACTGGCTGTGGCTGAACGACACCCTCCCGGCCGGAGTCACTTTCGTACAGGCCAGCATTCCCCCGGCATTCATCAACGGCCAGGATATTGGCTGGACGTTCGAAAATGTACCGGTGGGAAATCACTCGTTGACTGTTACGGTGCAGGTGAATATCGGGGTTCCGAAGTCTACAGTGCTTTCCAACCTGGCGGTATGTGAGTATTCCCCGAACGGAGCCACCACGGCGGATTGGGCCAATTCCACGGTGAGCTGGATGCTGCCGCCCTATGTGATCTACGGCTATGTGAGGGACAACTTCGGGCTGCCTCTCGTCGGAACCTCGGTGAACCTGCTGAACAACGATACAGGCGAGTCGATCGTTGTTCTGACCGACGCATTGGGCCAGTATTCTGCCGAAATGGAGAACCTGCCAAGCGGCTACATGAACGGCGACACGCTCATCCTGACCACATCCAATCCATCCGGCGGTTTCAACACCACAGTAATCAACACATTGCTGTTCGGCGAGCAGGTGGATATATTGGTCACGGTGGATGATGTCACAGCACCGGCGCACAGTGGCGAGAGCCCGTCGAACGGAGGCACATCCTCCAATGCCACGCCTGTGATTTCAGTCGATGTCACCGACCTTCAGGCAGGCGTCAATGTCACAACCATCCGATTGTATGTGATGGGATTCAACGTCCTGTGCGATATCGAAGCCATAGAAAACGGATACAGAATCTCATACTGGCATGAATCGGGATTCGTTTCTGGCACCGTTGTCAGCTGCAGAATTGTGGCTCGGGATTATGAAGGCAATTTGCTTGACTGGACATGGAGCTTCACTGTTCCTTAGTGCACTCTGTCTCCCCTGTCTCGCAGTACCTGCGGAACCTGACGACCCACTGCGGGTCCTTGGGGGCAGCCTGGACAAACTCAACGAACTTCTTCAGCCGTTCGGCAGACTCCGGGCTCATATGGTGCTCGATGACGCAGGCGTCCTTCTCGGCCTGCTCATTCCCGATGCCCAGTATCTCTAAAAGGTCTGCAATCACCCTGTGCCTGGCCATCAGCTCCCTGGCCAGCCTGTTGCCCTTCGGGGTGAGTTTGGCTCCGAGGTACGGCTCGTATTCCAGAAGGCCATCACTTTGGAGTTTCCCGAGCATCTGAGTTACCGAGGGCGGTCGCACTCCCATATGGGCGGCGATTAGCCCGGTCTTGGCTCTGCCGAATTTCTTCTGCAGGACATGGATCGTCTCGATGTATTCCTCACGCGTCAGTTTCCTCATTTTGGCACCTACAGGATTATCATGCTCAGCGCCATCAGGGCCATGCCGAAGACGACGCCCACCACGACGATATGGCTCTTTCCGTAACTGTAAGCTGCAGGAATAATCTCATCAACCGAGATGTATACCATTATGCCGGCGACCATGGCCAGGAGCCAGGACAGCACAGTCGCATTCAGGAACGGCATAAGGATCAGGTAGGCAATGACCGCGCCCAGGGGTTCGGCTATGCCCGAGATGAAGGAATATTTCAGCGCGGTTCTCTTCGAGCCAGTAGCGCAAAATATCGGCACCGAGACAGAGATTCCTTCGGGAATGTTGTGAAGCGCGATGGCTATTGCGATCACTATTCCCAGATTGATGTCGTTCATGGCTGTGGCGAAAGTCGCGATGCCCTCGGGGAAGTTGTGGATTGTAATCGCCAGGGCCACGAACATGCCGGTCCGCATCATGGCCGGGCTGCAGACGCCATCGGTCTGTTCCGATTTTCCGCGGCCGTGCCCCCGGTGGTCCGAGAAATGGTGCGGGTTTTCCATCTGGGGGACAAGAAGGTCGATGATGGCGATGAAGACCATTCCCGCGAAGAATGCAAGAGCCGTCCTCACTTCCCCTATCTCGGCGAGCGCATGCGGGAAAAGCTCGACGAATGAGATGTATAACATGACTCCGCCGGATATGCCCAGGGCAAGAGGCAGGAAATACCTCCTTGGCCGCTTTATGGCGAAGGCCAGCAGTCCGCCTATCGTGGTCGAGAGACCGGCCAAAAGTGTCAATCCAAGGGCTATTGCGACATCTGACATTTAGGTTTACCTAATAGTTAGGTATGCCTAAATGATATAAAACCTTTGCGCTTGTTCAGCGCAGCATCAATGCTTATATTGAAATTGCGCAATCTGCTGCGCATGAGGTTCTCCTACTCCAAGGCTGATTTCATCATCCGGTTCGGGGCAGGCGCCATGGTACTCGTGATCATGCTGGCGGTCCTGAGCGTGCCAGGTGTCGACATGCTTGTGCTTTGGGGGTTTGGGGCTATCGCCCTGGGCTTCATGGCCATCATCCTTCTCTCACCTCTAGCGACGGACCACGAGGTCGCGGATTCCAGCATAATACTCAGGCAGGGGATGCAATTCTCCGCCTCGATTCCGTTCTCCGAGGTAGCAGCGGTCGAGTCCGTCAGCATCCCTATTATGTCCAGTGCCGCAAGGAAGGGTCGAATTGTCCTCACCGGTTCAAGGAGGAACCTTGTCATGATAAAGCTCAAGCGGCCCAGGCGTTTCAGCCAGCTGTTATGGCGCTCCTCTGACGAGATACTCCTGGACGTCCACAGGCCCGAAGAATTCCTGAAGCTGGTCAATGAAAAATTAAAGTGAAAGGTCCGCTTCTCTCCAGTCCTGGCCTATTGTCCTTGCACCGACTTTCGGAATCAGCCCCATCCTTCTCTTGTGGACGGTTTTTGCCACAAGTCCGCGCACATGTTTCACCTGCGCCTCGGTGACTGCCGCGCCCTTCACGATGTCGCGGTCCTTCATGCAGAGCTCGATGCCCAGAAGTATCCTGTCCAGGGTCGCGTAGTCTATGCCCAGTTCGCCCTCGTCGGTCTGGCCCTTCCACAGGTCTCCGGACGGCACCCTGGCGAGAACGCTCTCCGGCACCCCGAGCTGAACGCCCAGTTCTCTGACCTGGGTCTTGTAAAGGTCCCCCAGCGGGCAGATGTCCGAGCCGCCGTCGCCCCATTTCGTGAAGTAGCCCGTGAGAAGTTCGCTCTTGTTCCCCGTGCCCAGCACCAGCATTTTCCTCTCGGCCGCAAGATTGTACAGGATGACCATGCGGCATCTCGACTTGATGTTTCCCAGCCGCCCCCGGTCGGAACATTTCATTGTCCTTGAGGCGGAAATCACCATGTCATTTATCCGAACAGTCAGAATTTCAATGCCCCATTCATCGGCCATGGCCTGAGCGTCGGCCATGCACTCGTCGGGCGTCGAGGATTCAGGCATCATGACGGCAAGTACCTTCTCCGGACCCAGGGCTTCGGCAGCAAGCTTCGCCAGTACCGAGGAATCCAGGCCTCCGCTCATACCGATGACCACACCGTTGGCCTTGGCGATATTAACGTGGTGCCTGAGAAATTGAGATATCACTTCCTGGGTGTCGGGCTTCAGGACAGGGCGGAGCATGAAAGCGGAATTGTTCAAGGTGGATAAAAAGATAAGTATGAGCAGGATATTGCCTATACATCAGTAAATATACAGGTGAGGAAAATGAAATCGAAGATTATGGCAGTTTGGATGGTCGCGGTGCTTGTATTCAGCAGCGCGTTTGTGATGTTTGGGAACGGAACAAAAGCCGAAGACGTGGGAAACGTGACGTGGGCGATACATACCGACGGCACTCTTGTTAACGGCACGTTCGGCGGGGGGGACGGCTCCATCGGTGACCCCTACGTGATCGAGGATGTGTACGACCTGCAGGCCATCAGTTCCGGCGTTAGCAAGCATTACATATTGGGCAACGACATCGACGCCTCTGCAACAGCCGGATGGAACGGCGGCGAGGGTTTCATCCCGATAAACAGTTTCTCCGGCTCGCTGAACGGCGCTTACCATTGCATAGACGGTCTGACCATTGCCACATCAACTGACGATGCCGGCCTTTTCTCCTCCATGGTCTCCTCATCAAAGGTGGGGAATCTGACCTTGACCAACTGCCAGATATCCTCAATAATGTTCGGCGGCTACGCCGGTGGCCTTGCAGCCGTGTCTTTGGGAAGCCACATCACGAATTGCGGCGTAAGCGGTTCAGTGTCCGGCAATATGAGGGCCGGAGGCTTCATGGCGTTCGCCGATGCTGATACAGCAATCACAAATTGCTACAGTTCCGCACAGGTCACTTGCCCAGGCAATCCGGCAGGCGGATTCGTCGCAGACACCTGGGGGACGATGGACAGATGTTACAGCACAGGGGCCGTGACAGGCGACCGCGTTGGCGGTTTCGTTTCAACTAATGCGGGCACCATAGCCAACTGCTACAGCACATGCAGTGCTTCCGGCACATTCGAGGTTGGGGGTTTCGTTGGTATGAATGACGGGTCCTTCATCGGGACAATCAACAACTGCTACAGCACTGGCCTGGTAACAGGGATAGGAACCGGAGGCTTCGCTGGGGTCATAGCCGGCGGTTCGATTACAAACTGCTTCTGGGACACACAGACCTCCGGCCAGGCGACCAGCCC
>JAQVMG010000074.1 GCA_028703755.1 Thermoplasmata archaeon
TGGCAAAAAAGGATATTCCAACTTTGCAATACAGCTCTCCAGTATCGTTGAAAATTGAGTTTCACTCAAAACTCCGGTACCTGAGTCCGGGTGAAAACCCATTCCTTGAGAGCACGGTCAGCGACCTTTGCCAGAGATCGGGCGTTCCCATGCCGAAGCTTGCTGTGTCCCCCGATAAAAGCCCGAACGCCTTTGTCTTCGGAAGAAGCAAGAGCTCCGCCACCCTGGCCGTTCACAAAGGCCTCCTGGAGCAGCTCAACCGGGACGAGATAAGGGGAGTGCTTGCCCATGAAGTTGGCCACCTCAAACACAATGACATGGTCGTCATGACCGTTGTGAGTGCCGTGCCGCTGCTGGCATACATGCTGGCAAGGAGCGTCCTCTGGAGCGGCGGCAGCCGTGACAAGGATTCCGGCGGGCTCATTATCGCAGCCCTGCTCGGCTTCGCTGTCTACTTCATATCCCAGCTGGTCATTCTCAAACTCTCCAGACAACGGGAGTTCTACGCGGATACGTTCTCGGCGGTCGTCACCAACGATCCCCACAGTCTCAGTTCGGCCCTGGCCAAGATAACCTACGGCCTGAGTATCACCAACGAGAAACCCGGTGCGGCCAGGTCGTTCTACATCGGAGATCCGCTTTCCGCGAAGAAGGAGATTGCATCCATCATGCAGAACAAGAACAGGTACGACCTGGACGGCGACGGAGTCCTCAGCGAGCGTGAGTTGCGCAAAGCCATGGAGGACGACGCAAAGCGCCACAAATCATTCCAGATCTTCTCAACACACCCCTCGACTTTCGCCCGTATCCAGCTGCTCAAGGAGATAGAGCAGGACCTGAAGCACGGCGGGATGGGACAAGATATCTACAGCCGTATCTGAGATTGGACTACAGGTTGTAACACCAATCTGTGTCCGCAGATGTGCAGCGCAATCAGAGCTTTTCGCCGCACTCAGGGATGTGGAACTCACAACTGTGTTCCACATTCATTGCAGAACTTGGCTCCTGCCTGCTCCTTACCGCACTTCGGGCATTTGGCCTTCGTGGGTGCGCCGCATTCCCTGCAGAACTTAGCCTCGGCCGGTATGGCCATGCCGCATTTGGGGCATTTCACCGTATCGGCTCTGACCATGGGTTTGCCGCATTCCTTGCAGAACTTCGCATCCTGCGGGGCCAGCGCGCCGCATTCCTGGCATTTGACCATTATCTCTTTCTGGCTGCTGCCCTGCTGCATGCCCTGGCCCATTGCGCCGCCCATGCCGAGGCCGATTCCGGCCCCTGCGCCCAGCCCGGCAAGTGAGGCGGCGCCGTTGCCGCCCTTCGCCGCGCCTTCTCCGACGCCTTCGATTGCCTTTCCTGTCTGGTACTCCATGTAATTGACGCCAAGCGCGCCCATCGCCCCTCTGCGGTCGATAGCGTCCTGGACTTCCTTCGGCGGGGTAATTGTGATGCCAGCCAGATTGGTGATGTCGAGGCCGTACCTCTTGGCCTCGGAATCTATCTTTCCGAGAACAAGTTGTTCGATCTCGTTGATGTAGGCGGGCATGTCCACGAGGGCCAGGTTCTTGTCCCTCTTCAGTTCGCCGAGTGCGTCGTTCACCGACTGGATGAGCTCGCTTCTGAGCCATTCGACGACCTCCTCGCTGGACGACCATCCCCTGGTGCCGACGAACTGGGTTATGAACTGCAGCGCGTCAACGACCTTGTAGGAGAATTGGCCGAACACCCTCAGCCGCACGAGGCCGAAATCCGCGTCCCTGAATGTGAGCGGCTCGGGGGTTCCGAACTTTCCCCTCAGCTCGCGCCTCTGGACATAGTAAACCTCTCCGAGCTGCTTGACTCCTGTTATTGCCGGGAGAATGGTTCTGAGAATCGGTACGTTCTGGGTGGTGAGTGCGTATCTGCCTGCCTGGTCGAATACATGCATGGCTTTCCCGTCTCTGAGGAACACCGCGAACTCGTCCTCCATTACGACGATGTTGTCGTTGTAGTAGATGTTCGTCGGAAGCCTGTACATAATGTTCTCGCCCTTGTACTCGTTGGGCCAGGTGTATGTGTTCCGCGCTACGTCGCCTGCTGTGCTCTTTCCTCTGCCGAATACCATGTTATCACCCTATCTCGAGGCCGGCTATGGCCTCTCTTCTGCGGTCGAAAACCGTCTCATAATCCTCTATTGCCTGAAGAGCGTTGGTCAGTTCCAGGGCGATGTCACTTTCCGGCATGGTCCTGGCTGTGTCCTTCAGGTTATTCGCAATCTTCATCAGGCCCTCGATCAGGCTCAGCAGCCTGAGGTCCCACTCATACATTTGGTTCAGCTGCGGTTCCTGTATCCTGTAATCCGGAGAGATTCCGGTGTACCCCTGTTCAGCATGCTTCAGCTTCTCGGTTGCTGCGTGGGTCCTTGTTACCAACTCGCCGGCGTCCTCGATAAGGTCTATAGCGTTCCTCTTGGCAATCGCTTTCCTGGCGCCTTCGAAGCCGTTCTGGGCCACCGAGAATCTGTTGGCCAGCTCCTCCCTGAGCAGCCGGTCCGCTATCCGGAGGTCCTCCTTAATCCTGTATCCCCTGTATCCGGGAATTATCAGCTGGATGTTCTTTATCAGGCCCCTGTCGGCCTTCACCTTGTCGCGCAAGTCTGCCATGTCTATTCCTCCAATTTGATCCGTCTGAAGAGAAGGACCAATCCGATTATGCCTATAAGAATTATTCCCACGGACGCGCCGACAGCGCCTCCGATTATGTCGCCGGACAGTGCCAGCATGATGAGCATGAAAGCCGACAGCCCCATGCCGCCTGCCAGCTGAAGGTTGGAAGCGGTCGGTCCGCTGGCGTTGATGACCCCGACAACCATCAGTATAATTCCGGCGCTCAGAAGCCACAGCAGGAAAGCCTGCCCTATCCCGGCCATGTTCAGAGCCCATACCAGCATCCATACACCGAACAGTATGAAAAGGGCCAGATATCCCCCGTAATATATTACATCGGTTCTTCGCATTTATGTTCCTCCGTTCCTTCTTTTTTATGAACATGATTATTCGGATATATTAAGGTTGGGCGGGAATTCCCGGGGTATGCACATGACTTATGACATAACTTAAATATATCATGGGGCTTTTCCACCGATGGACAAAGCGCCCGTAGCTTAGTCCGGTTCGACAAGATATCTGGACCCAGACACGCACAATTCTTGTCGATAGGACCAAGATACGAGACCGAATAGATGCAATCAACTGCTTAGGGCCCGTAGCTTAGTCCGGTGGAGCGTTTGGCTCATAACCAATTGGTCACCGGTTCAAATCCGGTCGGGCCCACTTTTTTTCTATAAGCTGATAGCCGTGGGTCCGACCTCTCGCCATCTATTGAATTTATTAGCAGATAGTGAAGATGGCGATCCGGTCGGGCCTCTGTGTTAGAGCTAATAATGCAGTAAAAGTGGGCTAGACGAATACGCTCCTCATACATTCAAGTAGAGTATTCGTCACAGTCGTCAAACTAGCGGCTAATGTCACACATTCAACAAAGTCTGTTTGACGATTCGTAGCTCTTGCAAGGGTGCGTTTCTTTCTAACTTCGCATTGCATTTATATTCGCATAACCACTTCTCTCTCTGCCCGGAAACTCCGGGTTATGGAGATTAAAAATGCCGTCAGTACACGTTTATCTGTGGCCGGGCCGCGATGCGAGAGTCAAGAAGAACATCATCCAGGGAATCACGAAAGTATTCGAAGACAACGGGATTCCGGTGCAGGCAGTCGAGGTCATTCTACATGAGGTTCCAAAAGAGAACTGGGGCCTCGGAGGCGTTCCAGCGTCCGAAAAGTTCCCCTAGATCAAGAACAGCACCGCAACGCCCACAACCGCTATGACGGCCCCCACCACGCCTCTCCAGCTGGTCCTCTGCCTGTAGGTGTACCAGACCACCGGGATTATGAACACCGGCATGAGGGACATGAGGGTCTGAGCTACCCCAACGGCGACAGTATATGCGGCAATTGTGGACAGAGTCACTCCGATGAACGGGCCAATGACTGCGCCCGCAGCCACCTGCTTCATGCTGCGTTTCTTCTTCCAGGCCCTCTTGATGTCGGGAAGCTTGCCCCATACGGTGATGACCGACCAGACGAATATCGCGCCGAATATCATCCTCATCAGCGTGGAAGCGATTGCCAGTGACACTACCGAATCCAGGCCGGCTGCTTCTGGGTAGCTTAGCATGCCCATTTTTAGAAAAGCAATCCCAAGGCCCTGGCCGATTGCGCCTACCAGAGCTAGTGATATGCCGCGGGCTTTCTGCTTCCCAGTGAGCTTCTTCTCGTCGGATTTTCCCTCATCCTCAAGAAGAACCACGCAGACGCCGGTCAGCGTGATTGCAATGCCCATGAAGGCCACAATTGTCAGGACCTCGTCGAACAGGATGAATGCCGCCCCAGCTGCGAATATTGCCGCCAGCGACATTATCAGAACCGCCCTTCTTGTGCCGATTATCACGAAGGAGGAGAACAGCCCGAAATCGCCGATACCAAGGCCGACTATTCCGCTGAGCCCAATCCAGAACCATTGCTCTGCGGTTCCGTCGGGGAGAACTCGCCCGAAGAGCAGGAAATTGGCTGACCAGAGCAGTATGAGTGCGAATAGAATGCGCCAGGCATTGACGCTGATGGCACCGATCTTCTTGCCTGCGGATGTGAAGAGGACCGCGTTCAGCGTCCAGAGCCCGGATGTCAGCAGGGCAGCAAGGGCGCCCACATGATAAAGTTCCATTGTTTCAGGCATGGAAACCCGAGGGGATATAAATCCCCCTGCGTTAGACTTTAATAGGTTGTTCCAGATATGGATTTGTGAGCTTATGAGGATAAACAGGGAGGCCAAACCTCAGGAAAAGTGCGAAGTTTCGGGATGCGACCAGGATTCGGAGCGCTCAATTTCAAGAAAGAAAATCAAGGAAGCCATGTCCTGGACTCTGAAAGGCGACGATAGCCGGGCTCTTCTGTGCAAGAACCATTACCGTGAATTCAAGAAGGCGACCAAAGAGGACCGCAAGCTCGAATCGCTCAGACGGTGAGGATTCTTGAACAAGATAAAGAGCGGAATTTACGGTCTGAACAAGCTCATGGACGGGGGCATAAATCAGAACACGATAACAGCCGTCATCGGCTCATCGGGCGCCGGAAAGACGACTTTTGCGACTTACTTCCTTAAGCGCGGATTGGAGCAGGGCGAGGAAGCCATTTTCATCACTCTGGACGAAGAGCCGAAGCAGATTATCAAAGAAGTCGTCGAGATGGGCTGGGAGAACATCGAGGACTATATCGACGAAGGCGCGATGGTCTTCGTTGACGCCGGCGGAAAGCAATTCTCGGATTTCATAAAGACCGAGCTATCAGGTTTCGTGGAGGAGTGGAAAGGCTACAACGCCAGGATAATAATCGATCCTCTCACGCCGGTCCTGTGGTCGGTTCAGCAGAAATACGAGCAGAGAGACCTGGTTTCTTTCCTTCTGAGAGAGACCAGAAAAATCGGGACAGTCGTATGCACTCTGGAGGAGCACAGCATCATGGGCGACCTCTCCGGGCCGGATCTCGTCATCCCGATGTACCTTGCGGACAATGTTATCCATCTAAGATACAAGAGCCATGAGAATCCCGAGAGAAGGGACATGAAGATTATCAAATGCAGGAGCAGCCGCCACAGCCATTTCTGGCACCCGTACAAGATAACGAAGGGAAGCGGCATAATCATCCAGGATGCGTCACTGTCAGGCGAGACCCCCCCTCATATTGTGGATATGAACTCCAAGCTTGAGGCGGCCCTGGCCAAGATCCCTGCGGCAAAGAAGAAGAACCTCACGCCCAAAGTGAGCCACAGCATTTACTGGACAATCAGCCTGCTGTCCCTTGAAGACATCGGTGCCCTGGACCCGGATTACATCATAAGACAGATTCTGATGGAATACGACCTAATTGACAGGTAGGATATCCCATGCCGAAGATCGGTGACGCGCTGAAGAAAGCTGTGGAATTGCAGCCCGAGAAGATGCCTGAAACCGTTCCAAGGTCCAAGCCCACAAGCGCACTCATGAACCCAAACAGGCGGAAAATTTTCCAATTCCTGTGCACGTATCCGTTCTCCGGACAGGAAATGATATCACAGGGCACGGTGCTCTCCAGGTCATCGGTATCCTGGCATCTGGACCGGCTGATCGACGCAGGATTCCTTCAGGCATTCAAGGATCGGCGCGGCAAGGTCTATTCGCCCAAGGGTCTGGTGCCTCTGAAATATTCGGCAGATTTCACCGTCCTCATGCAGGCTGATTGCAGAAATATGCTAAGAACCCTCATGGCCAATCCGGGCTTGGATAAATCCGGGCTCGGAGAGAATCCGGCAGTGGGCAGAGCCGGGGCATGCCTCAGAAGGCTTCTCGGCTCAGGGCTGATAAAAAAGGTGATGGACGGAAGGCACGCCCGTTACTTTCCGACTGACAGGTACCATGATTTGAAAAGGGAATGCCTCCCAGTCAACAAGGAATTCACACGCGCCCTGTTGCGCCGGCTCGCGGAGGAGCATCTCAGGCCCGAGATACACGACCTGAAAAGCGCCGATGCGGTCATCGAAATATGGGTGCTTGGCCAGAAGGAAAAACTAGTCATCTCCCAATTGGACCCCGTCAGTCTGGATCAGAAATAATTATTAACAATTTATTGTACTATTATGTGTTCATTTATGGCCGTATATGTGTTTATGTTCACTTAGAATCCTAATATAATAGATACGTAATACAATAACTAATTGTTAAGTCCGGTTTGGGTTAATTAATGACTGACAACCAAAAGCGGTTCACCGAGGACTTCATGGCAAAATGGAGCCGTTCCTCCGATTCTGCAGACCAGAATATCGGAAAGACTGAGCTTACCCGCCTCAGGAAACTGCTCCAGAGGGAACCCAAGAACCCGCAGCTCTGGTTTGAGTACGGCCAGGTGCATTATTCTCTTGGCAACTCCGATGAGGCATGGGCATCCTTTGCAAGGGCGGAAGCGCTCGGTGCTGACTGGCCGAGCCTGTACCTTGCCCTGGGGCTGTGCCAGATAATTCGCGGAAAGCCTGAGGAAGCTGCAGCCAAACTTCTCGATTCACTCAAGGCGGTTTGCAAGGAGACAGGCAATGAATATCTCAAAACACTGAATGAACCCTGCGGCATCAAAGAAGTCACGGCCGACATCGTAAGGGAAGGATTCATACGGCCGGAAAGCCAGCTCAAAGCCAAAGCGATTTCCGTCCTGATGGATGTGCCCGGCATCGGGGATCTCAAAGCCAATGCCCTGTACGACGCGGGATTCAGGAATGTCGAGGACCTCAAGGAAGCGACCGTCGACGAACTTGCCCAAATCAGGGGCATAGGCCTGAAATCAGCGCAGAAAATCAAGATCATTCTTACATTCCAGGACAGGCTGCAAAGCAAGACCAATGAACGCATGACCGTGCCGAATGTGCCCGAGGATGACGAGGAATTTCAGTGTCCCCTGTGCGGTACAATTCTGAACGTTGGCGAGAAAGTTTGCTACGAGTGCGGCATGATTCTGAAAGAAGAGGAGGCGGTTCAGGCAGAGCAGGAACTGACTGAGCAGTGGGCAGATACGAGGAGAGGGTCAGGGCAAACCCCAAAGACATAGACAGCTGGTTTGCCATTGGCTCACTCCAATCGAAATTGGGCTATCTTGATTTGGCCCTGAAATCCCTGAACGAGGTAACAAAACTCAACCTCGAATACCCGGGCGTGTGGGCGGAGAAGGCCGAAG
>JAQVMG010000006.1 GCA_028703755.1 Thermoplasmata archaeon
AAATCCGCCTTGTTCACGTGGAAGAACGGGTCTGCCGGTGTGAGAACCTCAGACTCGTCAATCCTATCCACGCCCATGACCTCGAGGACCCTGGCCTCCGCGAAATGCCCTATGCGGCACTTGGCCATGACCGGTATCGAAACGGAATCGAGAATCTCCTGGATCTTGTTGGGGTCAGCCATCCGCGCAACCCCGCCGTCCCTGCGGATATCCGCCGGCACCCTTTCAAGCGCCATGACAGCGACAGCGCCGGCTTCCTCTGCGATAATGGCCTGTTCGCGGTTGGTCACATCCATTATGACTCCGCCTTTCTGCATCTTGGCAAACCCCCTTTTCAGGAGTTCCGTGCCGAATCTCAGATTTTCGATGTTCAAATTCAATGGCAATGGCTCACCTGTCTGTATGAATAGGTCAGGATATTTAAGGATTCTTATAGAAAATGCCTATTGTTTACTATTTCTGGCCAGACAGGTGAGATAACACCTCCCCGGGGCAAGCCCCGAGGCTTCCTAAGGATGAACTTAATCGTCACAAGGCCAGATTCGAAAATCTGGCCCACAACCCCGGCCTTGAAAACAATATGCAATGGGCAGCCGAGGCATGGTGGCGGAGGCTGGAACTGAATCTAGGGATGGTTGGCTGGGACTGGTTATGCGGTTGTTTGGGTGCCGTTTCAGTCCCGGTTCTTCCTGACCAGCCTCTTTTTCCGGCGCTTCTTTGGCCTGGAATAATCGGGCCTCGTAACCTCGTATATCGGACCGCCAATCAGGTAACCCATCAAGAGAGCGAACAGGGCAATCAGGGCTTCCCTGTAAGGCAGAACAAGGTCAACCTCGATGACGTAAAGGCCAAGAATCAGAATGCCCACGGCCACAATCGTTCCTACAGCCATTGCAGCCCTTCCCGAAATCTTCGGATAAGGTATGTCGGAGACCATGATGACCGAAAGGCAGATTATCCACCCTATGACTGGATAAATCTCGTAACCCATGGAGAACGGGCTGAGGTCCGTGTTGCCCCAGAGCAGGCAGGGGATAGCGGCCATCATGGCAGCGGCCGGCGTCGGCAGCCCCCTGAATCCCGTTATGAGAAAATCCTTTCCAGCGAATCTTGCCAGCCTGAGAAGCCCGAATCCCACAAACAGCACGCTGCCGATGACGCCGAGCGCGTTGGGAACTGACGACCAGGCGCTTCCAAGGCTTTTGTCATAGAAATTGCTGTAAATCAGTATCCCCGGCGCCAGGCAGAATGAGACAGCATCGGAAATTGAATCAAGGAACCGGCCGAAATCATGCTTCTTGCGGAACCTCCTGGCAGCCATGCCGTCCATGCCGTCGACTATAACAGCCATGAAAATCAACAGGACCGCAAAGACATGCTTGTCATCCAGTATGTATGTTATAGCCAGGGTTCCGAGCAGGCCGTTGATGAGTGTGAGCATGTCCGCGGACGTTATCTTGCTGAGCCAGCGCATCATTTCACCTCTGCGATGGTGGTCACGCCCGCAACGGTCTTCTGGCCTTTCTCAACCTTGCACATAACCTTATCTGCAGGCAGCCAGACATTGACCCGGGAGCCGAACCTTATCATGCCGATCCTCCGGCCTTTCAGCACAAGGTTGCCTTTTCTGACATACGGACAAACGCGCCAGGCGAAAACCCCGGAAATCTGTTCGACGCGTATGTTGCCAATGGCCGTGTCGAAGACCATCATCGCCCTGGCGTTGCGCGCTGAGCGCTCCAGGAATGCGGGCCACATTCCCCCAGCCTTCCTGGTGACTTTGACCGTAACACCGGGCAGCGGGGCGCGGTTCACGTGGACATTGTGCAGGTTCATGAAAACCGATATAACAATCCATCTGTCATTCACCCGGACCCAGTCGACTACGCCGTCAGCAGCGGAGACAATGCCCCTGCCTGTCACACGTTCAGGGTCGCGGAAGAACATGAGCAATATCAGCCAGAACAGGAAAAGGACCAGGGCAAGGGGCCATATGCCGAGGTACAGCATGAAAAGCGCGGCTATGACGGGGGCGAGCAATATTGCGCCTGAGCCTCGCGCGAACATGACACTGCATTTATTTTCTGGTATTTACGTTAATCTGTGCAGGTGGCCGGGACATAGGACCGGGTTGTGTGCCGGTTTAGATACATCCCCGCCCTCACGGGCGAGGCTTTCTTAGTATGAGCTTAATTGTCACCAACCCGGTTCCGTTAACCGGGTCACAACCCCGCCCTCCAGATAATATTAGAACATATTCAGGCGAGGCATGAACGGGTTGGCTGGAACTGCTTCTAGGGATGGTTGGCCGGTGCCGTGGTTAAGACCACAGTGAGATTCTAGAAGAAGTCGTCCAAGGTCAGCTCTTTATCCGTCTTTTTAACCTTGGGCTCATCCGTTTTCTTGGGTTTGGCCGGTGTTTCGGAATCATAGCTGAAAAGGGATTTTTGCTGACTACCTGTGAGCAGTTCCTGCACGTCCCAGCCGAATGTGTCTGTGACTCGGGCAAGGGTCATGGCCACCCTCCTGGCGTAATACTCGTAATCCGGCTTTTTGTCGAACGGCCTGCCGCTGATGAACGGCTCGACCTCGATCGGGGTCTTGCGGCCGTTGGTGACTATCCAGCTGACTTTCATGCCCGGTACGAATTCATAACCCATCTCCATCAGTTTCTTGGCTGTCTGAACTGTCGACTGATTGTCAGGGTCCTTGTAGCTGTTGAATGTTTTGCATGACCTGGATATGACCAATTTGTCCGGGGCAACATCGCCCTTGGCAATGGAAGTGACTGTCTCCCGGGCTAAGGAAACAGCGCCTTCCGTGTCATGGTCCAGTATCCTCTCGAAAACCTTCATCAGTGACTCACTCTGCACGTCGAAAGCGTCAGTGCGCCGTGTCTCATAGCCCCGGACTATCATCGATTCCTCGGGCCAGGCCACATTCCCCACATACCGTTTCTTGGCACCGTGGCTGAACAGCGGGTTAATAACTTTTTCAAACTCCAGGGTCGCGCCTTCCTTGGAGTAACGCTTTGCGATGGCATTGCCCAGGTCCAGGGCCTCCTTGAGAGTGGTGCCGGGCGACTGGAAGAACACCGAATCAGTGTCTCCGTAAATTACCTTCACGCCCTCCGACTCAAGCTGGCTGATGATGCTTTTTGTGTTCTCTCGCGCAAAAGCGGTTATGCTGGCTCCGATTTTCGGGTTGGTGAACCTGTAAAATGATGACGCGAACACCCCGTAAACAGCGTTCATGAGAACCTTGATGGCTGCCTGGAGGCCGTCATAATACTGCTTTTCCTCGGGCGTTTTTGCGGCTTTCATCTTTTTCTTGGTGTCGTCCCTGTCCTTCATCAGCCTCTCGAGGACTCGCGGCAGAAGGCCCAGTCTTGTGTCTTTGTCCAGGTACCGAACGCCCGGTTCCGGGCTGATGATCTGCCCGTCCTTGCTGAGAGTAGTGAAACAGATGTTCTTTGCGATTATCAGACTTGGATACATGCTTTTAAAATCCAGGACCCCCACCCAGTCGTAGAGTCCGGGCTCGATTGTGTGGACATAGCCGCCCTCTATCTGACCTTCTTTCTCGTGATGGCCAGTGAGAGGGACCGCGATGCTGTTGCGGTCCGCCTCTCTGATGAGGACCGAATCGATGAGCGTGGATGTGCGGCCGTTGAGGACATCGTCCAGCGGCAATTTGGATACTGTCGCAAGGTCCATGTTCTTCTCCAGGACCGCTATGTGCTGCAGTATCCGCAGCGCAAGTTCAGCATCCCGGACGCAGTATCTAACAACCTTATCTTTGTCGGCTGCCCACTCCTGGTCCATCATCGTCGGATTGACGTCGTCCTTCTGCTCGTTTAGGACCAGCTTGGCAACTGCATTCAGATTCTCCTGTTTTGGATGGAGTTCCTTCTTCGCATTCCACCAGGCATCGGCCACGATTCGGCCGTGCGCCCTCCAGAAACGCTCCGAAACCTCCCGAAGTTCGCCGCCGTCCCTGCCGAAGCCCAGGTCGGTCATGCGGTGGTGCTGGGCACGTTCCAGAATTAATGGTATATCATACCCGTCGATGTTGTAGCCAGTTATAACGTCAGGATCATGTTTCTTGACCAGGTCCAGGAAACCCCGGATCATCGAACGCTCGTCGCTGACAAGACTCTCTCTGACAATCTCGCCGCCGTCCGAGATGGCGCAGCAGATTGTGAGAATCTCATTCGTCTTGATGCTGTTCTCCAAGTCGAAGCTCAGAATCTTCAGCGGCGGCTTGAAGGGCTCGATGTCCTTGAAACCGGTGGCCTCCACAACTAAGTCTGTGGAATATTTCCCGTTCTCGATTTTTTTTCCTGTCACTTTGACGCAGCCGCCCAGGTCCAGGTCATACATGAACCTGTGATGGAATGGTATGTCCGCCGCCAAAATCCTGCACTGGCTGCCGTAGGCCTTGCGGTAGTCAGGCACAAGCCAGGGATATTTTATCGTCACTTTCTTGCAGCGCCTCATCTGGCCGTCGTGAAGAAGTTCCGCGTCCTCAACGGATATCACGTTCGCGCTTGCTTTCAGCTCCGCAACGATGCCGGATGGTGGCGTGACCAGGAAGAAGTAGGGCTTGAAACCGAGGTAGCGGATGGTGATGGACTGGTTCTTATCAGTCCGGCCGTAAAGTTCCACCACGACTTCCTCTTCTCTGGAATATGAAGCGGTAAGAATCCTGACGTTCCAGGTTGCCATCCTATCTCCTCGCGATTATCGTGATTACATCGTTCTTCTTCAGGACATAATCATGGCCCACCACGCGCTTTGTCCTGGCATCGATGGCCCGGATGAAGTTGTCCCCCAGGTCCGAATGTACCCTGTAGGCAAGCTCCTTTGCGTTGGAGCCGTTGGGCATAAGGTGGCAATCAGGCAGAACCAGCCCCTCTTTGTTGGTGAGCTTGTTCTCGTCCTCCACGGGATATACCGGAATGAGGTTCAGGAGATCAAAAATGGCTGTTTCCAGGCATTTCTGCACACCGGTCCCGCCGAATTTTTCAAGGAACTGGGCAATCTTATCAAGTGCCTTCCTCTGGGGCTCGGAGAGCTTGACCGGGTCCTTCACGGTGAATGTCGCAGCACCGGGCAGGTAATCCAGCAGTCCGGCCTTCGCCGCCTTCCTGAGAGCGAGTTCATACTCCGCGGATGTGGGAATGACAATTGCGCCTTCTGTTTTTTTGAGCGCCTCGATGAATTTTTCAGGAGCCTGGTCACACTTGTTGGCTGCGATTATCATGGGCTTTCCGGCGCGGCGGATCTCACTGCACAGCATCATCACCTGCTCGTCAGTCCATTTGTGCGGCTGCTCCTTCAGACCGGCTTTTCTCAGGGCATGGGATATCTGCGCTTCGGTAATCGCGAGGCCGGTGAACCGTTCGTGCAAAGCGCGCTCTATCTTCATGCCTTCAAGAGAACACTGCCTGGACATCTTCTTCCAGTCCTTTTGCAGTATCGAATAGAACCAGAGGTCTATTTCCCTTTCGAGGAATGCGATATCCTCTACCGGATTGTGGGTTCCGACATCGCACGGCGTCCCGTCAGCGGTCGTGGACCCGCTGGCATCCACAACATGGATGAGTGCGCTGGCCTGTCGCAGGTCATCGAGAAATTTGTTCCCCAAGCCCTTGCCCTGCCATGCGTCCGGCACGAGTCCCGCGACATCGATAAGTTCAACAGGTATCAGCCTGGTTCCAGATTCGCACGGGGCGTTGTTCGGGTTGCACTGGACTTTGAATTCAGTATGAGGGCAGACGCCCCTTACGTGCCCCACACCGACGTTTGCATCGACAGTTGTGAACGGATAGTTGGCAATCTCGGCCGGCGCCATGGTGGCGGCGCAGAAAAACGTGGATTTGCCGACATTCGGCTTTCCGACGATTCCTATGTCCATAGAATACCCCCAGCCAGACTCGTCGTCTCTCGGGCTATTGTGAATATCATGCTCTCAGTGAAGCCCTCGATTCCTACAATCCCAACATCCAATCTTGTGCCTCCCGACCTTGATAGGTCTTCGCATAATAAAAGTTACTTACCGCGGCCATATGGCTTGCTCCAGTATTTCAGCGCAAGCACAAGTGCGATTATTCCCAGCGGAATCATGAAAGCCAACGAGGAAAGGAAATCATCGGCGAACGGCATCCAGTTGATGTCTCTGCCGATGTAATAGGGCCACAGAATGGGATTGTATATGTGGGTGAACATATCAATCGTCACATGGCTGAGAGTCCCTATCAGCGCGGACAGCAGCGCCCAACCCAGATTGCTCGGCGCAAGCGTAACGTCCTTGCCTGCGAACAGGTGCCATTTTTCTTTAGAATGGGACTTCACCCACCGGCCGACCGGCGGGACGATGAAGAATACACACACCATCACAATCAATATGTCCACGGTTAGTGCGCCGAAAACCGAATGCAACAGCCCCCTTGCATGGCCCCCCTCAGAATTAAGAAGCATCATCGGCAGGACCTCCAGATCGGGAACCATCGCCCCGAAGCTGAGGGACATGAAATGCAGTTTCCTGCGGTTCAGCATCCATACAGGCCAGGCGAAGCCCAGGTGAAACGGCGTTACTGGCATAATGTAGGGAACCGCTTCTGCGGGCATAAACCTTTGCATCGGCGCATACTGAAAATGGTTTTATAATGTATATGTATATCCATCTCGGGCGATGAGATATGGTCAACCTGCCTAGCGGACGGATACTCAATACACTTTTCGGCGGAGAGGATACGCTGGCGAATGCGCTGGCAACGCTGGCTGAGGGCAAGCTTGACGGTCTCGTCAAGACAAGTTTTGCCCGTAACGGCGCCGCGTCAGTCGGATATCTTGTCACGCGCAAGGGTATACCTTACCTGGCCCTGCATGAGAGCCAGGAAACAGTTTTCGGCGAATCCGCGGTATTCGAGATTGCAAAAGACTCTGTAAACGAGGACTGCATCCTGGAACTGCGCTCATACTCCTACAAATCATCATCCGTTTCCGTGACCCATGTTGCCGAACCCTATCCCGCCGGAATACTGGGTGCCATTGACATCGCTTCCGTCCTCAGGTCGGTAGGCGAGGAGGAAAAGACCCGCATCCAGATGGCCAGACAGGAGGCGAGCGAGAGACGCATGCGCCAGATGGTGCTCCAGAAAGCGGACAATGACATTTCCGTCCGGTCCGAAGAACTGGAGAAGGCCAAACTGGAAGCGGCCAACCGTTCAGGTGACATCGAGCGGATGAGAGCCGAACTGGATGCGCTCAGAAGCGGCAGCATGGCTCTTGTTAAGCATCTCACTGCCGAGAAGAAAGGCCTCACTGATGAAGATGTGGTGGCGCTTGCTGACCGAAAGGTCGAGGACATGAAGCTCCAGGCACGCAAGGAGGACCTGGAGAACCGCGCCCGGATACTTGACGAGAAGGAACGCAGCCTCCGCAAGAAGGAAGTGGTCCTGGCAAAGGAAGAGGAGGTCATGCGCACCAGGGAGGCGGAAGTCTCGCAGAGAGAAGGCCGGCTGGCCCAGGAACGCGCCGAGCTCGAGAGCCTGTGGGGCGACATATCAGAAGAGACCAAGCGGCAGAATGCCGCCAGGGCGGACCTGGAATCCAAGATTGACGATTACGTAAGGAAGGAATCGCTGCTCCTTAAGACCGAGGACCGCCTCCAGAAGTCCGAAAGGGAGCTGGAGAAGCGGGAACACGAGGCTGCCCAGGTTTTCAGGGAGGCGGAGGAATCGCGGGAGTTCCTGTCCAAACAGGAGAAGCAGCTCAAGGAACTTGAAACCAAACTGAACTCCGAGATGAAGAGCGCCGCCCACGAGAAGAAGCGGCTGGACGCACTGGCCCGTGAGATGGACCAGCAGACGCTCAAGTTCAGCGACAGGGAGAAGGAACTCGCCCGCATTTCCGATAAACTGGAATCGGATTCTGCGAAGCTTGCCGAGCGCCGCGAGGCCCTGAATGAGCAGGAGAAGAAGCTTGCGGACGATAGAGCCGACCTTGCATCCCAGAAAACAGACATTGAAAGGATGGGCGCCCAGCTCGAATCAATGGAGAATGCGCTCAAGGAAGAAAAGAAGGCGCTCCGCAACATGTCCAGGGAGCTTGAGAAGAAGGAAAGGGAAATCGCAACGGACGAGGAGCGGCTCAAGGCCGACATGGATAAACTTGCCGGCATGGAGAAAGAGGTCAAAGGCGCCGGGACGGAGATGGCCAGGGAGAAGCGCCAGCTGGAACGGGAGAGGGAGAAGCTTGATGACCGGCTCAAGGAGCTTGAGGCTATCGCAGCCAGCGTCGAAAAGAAGCTGGAAGCAATCACACTGCGCGAGAAGGAAGCGGAGGAAAGGGAGTCAGCCCTTGACGGCAGGAAATCCGAGCTCGATTCCATTGCAAAGGAGCAGGCCAAGGAGAGGCAGCGCCTCGAGAAGGATAAATCCAATCACGATAAGGAACTTGAAGCGGAACGGGAGAAGCTCCGCAAAACCGCTGAGAAGCTGGATGCCCGCGACGCGGAACTCAAGGACAGGCATACCGAACTTGACCGCCACAGATCGGCACTGGATGCCCAGAAGGCGGAGCAGGAGAAGCGGGAGAAGGAGCTGGCCGAAACGGAAGACGAGATTTCCGACCGGCAGAGCGCGCTCGACGCCGCCTCAAAGGAATTCGAAAAATCCAAGAGCACTTTCGAGAAGGAGTCTGCCAAGCGCGAGAAGGACATAGAAAAGAAGGAGCTGGCGATTCATAACAATGCCGAGAAGGTCGCGGAACAGAGGAAGGCCCTCAAAGAGCATGAGGACCGCGTCCATGGCGAGCTGGAAACCGTGAAAGCGGAGATGGCCAAGGTCATGAAAGGCCGCGAGGAACTTGAGAAAGAGGATAAAAATCTCCGGGACCACGAGAAGATGCTGCTGGCGAAGGATGAGAAGCTGAAGGCCCAGGAATGGAAGCTGGAGAAGAGGGCCGAGGAGATGCGCGAGGAAATCATGGCGGAATTCCAGTCACGCATTGCGGAACTGGATGAGCGCGAGGCCATGCTTGCGGACAAGGAAGAGAAATGGCGCAAGAGACAGGACGAAGTCTCCAGGCTCAAAGATCGGCTCAAGGATCTTTGAGAAGGTCGCATCAGCATACTATCACAGTTCCAGCCAACCCGCCCATGCCCCGGTCGCCCCTTGCATTTTAATGTCAAGGCCGGGGTTGTGGCCAGGTTTATCGAACCTGGCTGGTGACACTTTTATCGTCATCATACTTAGGGCAACCCTGTCTGTGAGGGCAGGGGGGTGTTGACATCGGCCTCCAACCAGGTGCCGAGTCCCATCCAACCGCCCCAAATCACCCCAAAATCGGCCAACCGCGCCAGTTCAACACCCTACCCGAGTTCCAGCACCGTTATCTCATTCCTGGAGCCGAACCTCATCGGGGGTCCCCATGTCGCTGAGCCAGGGGAGACATACAGAGTCACGCCTTTTTCTGTGTATATTCCCTGGAAATACTTGATGAACAAACGGGCCGCCCAGTTGATGGGAAACACCTGGCCGCCGTGGTAGTGCCCGGAGAGGATGATGCTGCCCTCCGGCAGGTCCAGAAACTGCGGGACATGGGCCATGGCCAGTGTTGGATTTTCGAACTTTCTATATATTTTTCTGGGCACCCCTCTACCCTGCTCCTCCGAATAATCCAGCCCGAAGACCGAGTACCCCGGGAGCTTTTTTTCCTCGTCACGAAGTATGCATATGTTCATGGGCAGCGCGGCGCGAATCTCGTCCGCGCCTTCGTAATATTCATGGTTGCCATGGGCCAAGTAAGCCGGCGCTTCCAACCGCGATAATTCATCCAACTGACTGCTTCCCGGCGCCACAGCCCCAGACACTACATCGCCGGTTATCAGGACAAGGTCCGGCTTCAGCCCGTTCACTATATTGACAATCCTGGCCAGGTATTTTCTCCCGTGGACTGCGCCGATGTGAATGTCCGAGAGCTGGACCGCTTTCATTTTCCTGACGAACGGCAATCTCAGGGTCTTGACTTTCAGAGTCTGGGCGTTGATCATGGAAATAATTGCAATCACTGCCACGAAAATCACGATGATTTGGCCCGCCAGAAGCGTCGGTATGTCCAGAAAGAATTGGAGAATTTCATAGACAATGAGTGCCGGCAGTGCAGTGAACTCCAGCCCGTAAAGCGTCGTGACCGTAACGAACAGGCCTTTGGTCCCCCTGACCGACGATGTGCGGATTAGGAATCCGGCGCCGAGCATGGCAGCCATGATGACGGCGCATCCCAGCCACAGCCATTTGTTACCGTAGCCCAGGAGGCCGGCCGTCCTGCTCAGGACATAGAAATTAATTGTTATGACTATCGCAAATGCGAGCGCGAAAGTCGGAGCCAGGCGCCAACGCGAATTCTCCATGGCCTTTGTAAGCGTGGGGAATATAAAAACAGTTTGCCAAATTCAATTTGCGAAGGTCATTTAAAGCACATCCACTTATACCGCGGACGTGCGCGATTCACCGGAGTCCCAGGGCGGCCGTTCATGAATAAAAAATTCGTTTCCGCATTGCTGTTTCTAATGTTCATGATGGGCATTGCCGCTCCTGCACAGTCGCTTACTGCAGAACCTCTCCCAGGCGAAATCATTGCCCCGGCGAATTTGGACGGGATAGGGTCCGATGCGTCGGAGCTTCTTGGCACTGTGTTCACCGAAAACATGGGCCAGATAGGTAACGCCGAGGTGCTTTTCTATGCATCTTCCGGCACAGTAGCGTTCACCCGGGATTCGGTATTCCTCTATTCCTCCGCGGCACATGGCGATAACGGAACCCAGATCATCAGGATTTCGTTCCCCGGCTCAAATAATGTTGCCCCGATAGGCCGCGACACCGCGGCATGGCACTCAAATTATCTCAGTGGGGGCACCCCCGAACTCTGGAACACCGGCATCAATAATTATCGGGAGATAGTCTACAAAGACCTGTGGGACGGCATAGACCTGGTTTACCGCTTCGAGAATCGCTCGCTGAAGTATGACCTGATAGTGGCCCCGCATTCAGACCATGAAGCAATCCGGATAAAGGCCGAAGGTCAGAAGGCAATCTCGATATCCCGGGAAGGCTCGCTTGATTTCGATCTTGGCGGAGGGAGGACCATTTCCGATACGGGACTGAGAACGTTCTACGGAGACGGCCGAAATGAGGCGCTGGCATCGTCTTTCGAATTGGTCGGAGAGGGCACATACTCCTTCAGCATTATCGACAGAGACATGTCCCGTCCCTGTGTGATAGACCCGCTGATTTACTCCTCATTCCTGGGCGGCAGCGGAAACGATTATGCGACAGACGTTGCGGTCGGAAGCGACGGGTGCGCCTATGTGACCGGATACTCGAACTCACAGAATTTCCCGACGACTTACGGTGCATATCAAACCTCGCTTTTCGACATAGCGCCTGATTCTTTCGTCGTCAAGATGAGCCTCAACGGAGACACAGTGGTTTATGCGACCTACATCGGCAACTCCGGCGGCGACTACGCCCAGGCGATAGCGGTGGACAGCAGGGGATGCGCTTACATCACCGGATACACGATGTCATGGGTTTACCCTGTGACACCATATGCTTTCCAGACTTCATACGGTGGGGACACTTACGATGCCTTCGTGACAAAACTTGCGCCTTACGGCGATTCACTGGTATACTCGTCTTTCCTCGGCGCGACCTCGTCGGAATGGGGCACAGCAATAGCCGTGGACAGTTTCGGCTTTGCCTATGTTCTCGGGGATACCTGGTCGGATGATTTTCCGATAACCTCCAATGCGTTCTCCCGCACAATGAACGGCGGTATCGGCGGGGCGAATGACATGTTCGTCACCAAATTTGGCCAACTGGGCGATGCCATTGCATATTCCACATACTTGGGGCACAATGATTACGAGAAGGCCGGTGACATAGCCGTTGACAGCAACGGATATGCATATGTCACAGGGCAGACCCGCTCCGCACTTTTCCCGGTGTCCACAAATGCTTACGACCGCTCGCACAACGGCGGCTATGATGCAATTGTCCTGAAAATCGGCCAGACAGGTGCGTCTCTGGTATTTTCCACATTCCTCGGAGGTACCAGTTCGGACAACGGCTGCGGCATCGCAGTGGGGCAGTGGGGCCATGTCTATGTTACAGGTTCAACAGGCTCCTCTGACTTTCCTGCAACCGAAGGTGCCGCAGACACAGAACTCAGTGGCAGCGGAGACGCGTTCGTCACTATGCTGGGAAAATACGGCGAGGCATTGGGCTACTCGACATACCTGGGCGGCTCGGAAAATGACTATGCCGCGGACATAGTGGTTGATGCCTGGGGGTACGTCCATGTTACCGGCAGCACATCCTCACCCGATTTCCCGGTTGTTGCCGCTTCATTTGGCACAGCGTTCAACGGCGCGGTTGACGCCTTCGTTACAAAAATTTCAACAAACGGCGCTTCATTCATGCGGTCCGATTACCTTGGAGGTGCGGATTTCGATTATGGCCGGGCAATAGCGGTGGGCCCGGGGGGTTACGCATATGTTGCCGGTGATACTTTATCCGCCGATTTTCCCGTGACGGCCGGTTCGCTAGACGAAACGCACAATCTCCAATGCGACGGTTTCGTTGCAAAGCTGGACGTCGCTCCGCCGTCGACCGCAGCGGGTTGGGACCAATGGATTCTTGAGAGCGAAACCGCAGAGCTTGACGGTTCCGCAACGGCAGACAATCACATAATCGCAAATTACACCTGGTCATTCTACGACGGGACAGGAGTTATCACACTGTACGGCCCGATTGTGCAGCATACTTTTATCCTTCCCGGTATATATGTCATCACGCTGAATGTAACCGATATTTCCGGGAACTGGGCGACAGATTTCAAGTACCTCACGGTCGTTGATACCACCGACCCGGTGGCGGTTGCCGGCCCGGACCAGAGCGTGGACGAAGACACGGAAGTGCTCTTCAACGGTTCCTCAAGCTCGGACAATGTCGGAATCGTGAACTATACCTGGGCATTCACAGAGGGAACAAGGATCCGGTTGCTCTACGGCCCTGTTCCGTCGTTTATTTTTGCGACGCCAGGCATATACTCAGTCAGGTTCAAAGTGACAGATGCTGCAGGCAATGCTGAAACAGACACGCTCACTGTGACAGTGCGCGATGTGACGGTTCCCACAGCTGTTGCGGGACCGGACCAGAAGGTCTACCAAGGCGCGAACGTGAGGTTCGACGCCCTGGCCAGCCGCGACAATCTGGAGATAGTGAATTACACATGGAGATTCAGCGACGGAGTGGGCCAGGTCGCGGCATACACTCCCACTCTGTACCATGTGTTCGCCGTTCCGGGCGTTTATACCGCGACCCTTACAGTGAGGGACGCGGCGGCCCATTATGCGCAGGACTGGTTCAATATCACGGTTCTTGAGACGTCCCCTCCGGTGGCTGATGCAGGAAGCGACTTCACCGCCAACAATGCAGAATATGCGGCATTCGACGGCTCAGCTAGTTCCGACAATGTCGGAATCGTGCGTTGGCTGTGGACATTCGAAGACGGAATCAACGATGCCTCAATGTCAGGCGCTGCGCCCCTGTGGTTGTTCCCCCTTTCCGGCGTTTTCACGGTGACCCTGAACGTCACAGATGCTGCAGGAAATTGGGCGACAGATACTGTCATCGTCACAGTGCTGGACGCGAGGATGCCGATAGCCGAACCGGGCCCAAACATTCTAGCCTTCGCAGGCTCGCCAGTTGAGTTCAACGCCATCGGCTCTTACGACGAATCGGGAATCGCAAGTTACACCTGGTCATTCACTCACAATGGGACTTCGGCTGAGCTTAGCGGTGTCAACCAATCCTTCGTCTTCTGGACGCCTGGCACATACACGGTGACGCTGACGGTCGAGGATCCGTCAGGAAATGTTGCGTCAGAAAACATCACAGTCACAGTTCAGCAGCCGGCTGAAGGTGCTGCAATGGAAACGGTCGGCGGAAGCGACAGCATTCTGCTCCTCGCCGGCGTCATCCTTCTGGTTGCAAGCGCCGCAGTCATTTTCCTCGGCCGTCGGAAGGGGGCGGTACCGTGAAGGCAGCATGGCTTCCGGCAATCATCCTTGCGGCTATGTTCATGCTCGCGGCATTCCCGGTTCTCGATTCCCCGGAAACGGTCCAAGCGCTCCCAACGCCTCCCGTGGAGCAGGCTGATTTGCCCGAATTGGCCATGGGCCTGATGGACGGTATTTTCACCCAGAACCTCGGGCAGACTTCGGACGTCGTGCGATATTATGCAGGCGGAGGCGGCGCGGCATTTGGCAACAGTTCGGTGTTCATCTACACAACCGAGGAAACAACCGGCCGGTCGAACGTCCTCAGGCTCACTTTCCGCGGTGCCAACACCGTCGAACCGAAAGGGATTGACCCTGCCCCCTGGAAGTCCAATTTCCTGAGGGGGGGCGACAGCCAAAACTGGCAGTTGGCGGTGCCCAACTACCGCGGCCTGGTCTATGAGAACCTCTGGGAAGGCGTGGACCTTTTCTACGGAATGGCAGGGCAGTCGCTGAAGTACAGTTTCAAAGTTGAACCGTATGCAGACCTCTCGCAAATCGTGATTGATGTCGAAGGCCATGACGGCATTTCCGCCGACGGCGACGCCCTGACGATTGGCACCGGACTGGGGCCGGGAAGCGAGATAACCGACTCCGGTTTGAATGTCTATTATCAGGATGACAGCACCCAGCTCGAAGCAAGATTCGTCAAAGCCGGAAACGATTCTTACACTTTCGAGGTGCCGATCCGCGACCCCGCAAGAGCGCTTGTCATCGACCCGCTAGTCTATTCCACGTACTTAGGAGGTAAGGGCTCGGAATGCGGCACAGGCATCGCGCTGGACAGCGGAGAGAACGCATATGTTACGGGTTACACCGATTCAGAGGATTTCATCACCGTTCCGGGCAATTTCGAATCCCTTAGCAGAGAACACCACGATGTTTTCATTTCCAAGCTGGACCGGAACGGCGGCTCCCTGGAGTACTCATCGTTCATCGGCGGCTCCGAGTATGATATGGCTGCCTCTATCGCTGTTGATGACGGCGGTTGCGCCCATGTGACCGGAGTGACATATTCATCCGACTTCCCGACAACTATGGGCGCTTTCGACCAATCTTACAACGGCACCGGTGACGGTTTTGCCGTCAAGCTTAGCGGGGATGGGTCGTCCCTTCTCTACTCGACATTCCTCGGCGGAAAGCATGACGACAGGGGGAACAGCATCGCCCTGGATTCGGACGGCCAGGCATACATCGCCGGTGAGACATGGTCCGCGGATTTCCCGGCCACGCCCGGCGCATACAGCACAGTCCATAACGGAGATTCTGACGCGTTCGCGCTTAAAATCAGCATCAACGGAAATCTTCTGATTTACTCGACTTTCCTTGGCTCGGCCGGCTCGGATTACGGGCAGGCAATAGCCGTCCGGGACCGCTACGCCTATGTCGCCGGCACCTCTTCATCGGCCACTTTCCCTGTTACCTCCGGGAAACTCAACCGCACCAACATACCCGGAGACGATGTCTTCGTTGTGAAGCTGGGCCGGTACGGCGATTCGCTGAATTACTCGGCGTTCTTCGGAGGCAGAGGCGCAGAACGTATCAACGGCATAGCGCTGGACAGCTACGGAAATGCCTATGTCGCCGGTGTGACGAACTCCACGGATTTCCCGATAACGGCCCGCACCTATGACAGAACCCTGGGCGGCGAGAGGGACGGCTTCGTGACCAAGCTGAACGCATCGGGGGCGCAGCTGGATTACTCGACCTTCATCGGAGGAAGCGAGAACGAGTCTGTCGCCGGAATAGCCCTGGACCCGGATGGACGCGTGTACATAACCGGCAGCACAGATTCTGAGGACTACCCGGTCACAGGCGCAGCGTTTGACCTGACCATCAACGGAAAGAACGATTCGTTTACGACGAAGTTCGACCCCACAGGCACATGGCTGGAGCACTCGACATTCCTCGGCGGCTCGGAGGACGACCTGGCCCTGGGCATTGCGGTCACGGACACGCTCTGCATCTGCATTGCCGGCGTAACCTACTCAGAGGACTTTCCGGCAACATCATTCGGCAGGATCCAGTACGGAGAGGCGGATGTGTTCACTGCCAAGTTCGACCCCATTATCCCAATCGCGGACGCGGGTCCGGACCAGTCTGTCAATGAGAGCAACACTGTCCAGTTTGATGCGACAGGTAGTTATGACAATGTCGGCATAGTGAACTACACGTGGTCGTTCAACGACGGTTCTGAGAACGTCACGCTGTTCACCCCCTGGCCGACATATTTCTTCAGGATTCCCGGAACCTATCCTGTCACCCTTACTGTGAGAGACGGAGTGAACAACATTGTCACGGACCTGCTGTTCATCACCGTTCTCGTTTACCCGTATCCAGTCGCGAATGCCGGCACAGACATCCGCGCGGAACAGGGTTCGACCGTGACCTTCAACGGTTCCCTGAGCAGGGACAATGTGCACGTGACGGATTACATCTGGACGTTCAACGACGGAACGAACGCTGTCGCCATTATCGGTCAGTCGCCGTCATGGGAATTCAAGGTTCCGGGAACATACGAAGCGGTACTGAAAGTGGCGGACGCAGATGCGAACACGGACGAGGACCGCGTCAATGTGACGGTTGCTGATTCAGCGAATCCGACAGCCGAGCCGGGGCAGCCGATATCCGTGGTGAGTGGGGAAATAGCAGCATTCAACGCATCAGGTTCTTCGGACAACGTGGGCATCGCGAATTACACCTGGACTTTCAGTTACAACGGCACCGATGTCTCCCTTTTCGGCCAGGCCGCGACCTACCGGTTCTTGGTTCCAGGAACATATGCCGTGACGCTTTCAGTCACGGACGGGGCAGGCAACAACGACACCAACATCCTCGCGGTGACGGTTGCCGAGCCCGATACTGCAGAGGACGACAGCGGCGCCCTGCCGCTGGAATTGCTCTTCTTCTCAGCCGCACTGACAATATTCATTTCCGCCGTTCTGATAACTTTGCTAAGGTACAGAAAGAGAAAGCCAGGCAGCGGAAACGTTTCTTCCGACCCCGAAGGAGGTGACGGCCAATGATGCCCGCTGAATCATTGCGAAGGGCTCTCTGCATCTGCCTGATCGCGGCACTCCTGCTCTCAGGAATGGGGCTGATGTCACAGGTCTCCGGCGCAGTTGTGACTGACGAGGAGATAGTCCTGCGGTGCGGGATAAAATCATTCAGTTCATCAAATCCCTTCGTCGCGGACGAAGCCAGCAAGAAAGTTCTGGACCTGATTTACGAAGGCGCCATCAAGAAGCACCCGGTCACCGGGGAACAAATACCTTACATTGCCGTCGGAACGGCCAACACAACCATGCGCACACATTCGATCACCTGGAACGACTGTGCGGTCGGAAACTTTGGCTACATGCCCAAGGAAATTTGGGAAGACCCAGGCATGCCGGAAATCATCATGTTCTACGATTTCGGCGACGTGTACTGGCATGACGGCGTGAGGATGAGCGCCAGGGACATTATGTTCTCTTTCCACGCGCAGGCAACGTCCATTCTTCCCTGGCTCGGGAACCCGCTGGCAGAGGATTCGGGCCTTGCCAGTTCCAACTATTCCGAGGACCAATGGCTTTTCATCCAGAAGGTCTGGGAGAGCGAAGACTGCACAAGGGCCGCACTGAAGTTCACTTTGCAGAAGCCGTTCTACAGCGCGTTCGAGAGTTTTGCATCTTCATACATTCTCCCTTACCACATCTGGGGCAGCGAGATTTCCAATCAGACGATGAACAACACGATGATTTGGTGCGACCCTGGTTACAACGGCTCGGACGACCGCTCATGGAAATCATATTTTGCCGCGAAATGGTCCAACCCGTCGCCTGTCGGCAGCGGCCCGTTCCGGTGGAGCGGGGCTACTCCCAGCGCGGTGACCCTGGTCCCGTGGGAGAAGCATTTCTACAGGCCCGGATTCAGATACTATTCCTATGACGGGGGCATCGCGCCGCAGCCGAAGGTGGACAAACTCCTGCTCAGAATCTATAACTCCGAGCAGCAGGCGCTGATGGACCTGGAGTATGACAGACTGGACATGATCGCATGGGATGTCCCTCTCTCGGTCATAAACAGATTCTCCGAGAACATAGACATACGTTTCAGGCTGCTGCGCTCAACGTCAGAAGTGTACTTGGCCAGTAACCTTGGCCGCAGGTCTTTCGGTTATGTTCGCGAATATGTGAACGGCGTTCCTGTCGACACGGATTACGGAAAACCGCTGAGGAAGGCGCTGACCCATGTCATAGACACAGGCACAATCAACGCGATGGTCAACCCGCTGGCCTCGAACGCAAGCCTGCTCGCCGCATACATTGCATGGCAGAACACTTCGGCTCCGATTTATTCGTTCGACCCGCAGGAAGCGGCGAGGATACTTTCCAACGCCGGCTACCTTCTTGACGACCCGGCCAGGTTGCCCGGAGATGGTAACTGGTGGTCCAACCCGGACGGCAGCCCTATCGGAAGTTCTGTCGGCGGGAAGATCGAGATACTGATGCCCGAATCGGATTACGACTCGGACATGTTCCGGGTCGGAACCCTCATAGCGACCCAGATGAGGTCGGTAGGCATCAACGCGGCAACAGTCCCGCTCGGGATAGACATGCTACTCGAACGTTACGCAGCCAAGGACTATGACCTGCTTATCACCGCTCAGAGTTTCTCGGAAATGTTCAGGTCAAGGCCTGAAATCCACTTCTTCGGCGCGTACCACTCGGATAACATGGTCAGCGGCCCCAACCTCTGCGGCTACCGCAATGGGACCTTCGATGGCAAGGTGAACCTGGCAATGGCCACTGCCGGCGCTGCCCTGGAACAGCAATACGTAAGAGACATAATGGCATCCATCGCTTATGACGTTCCCACGCTCACGCTTTACCATGAATCGAACACAGAAGTCTACCGGGTGAGCAACTTCGACGGAATGGTTGACGATGGCTCCGGCAGTCTTCTCAACCCCGTGTCTATGGCAAGCGCCAGGTACATGGGCAAGATGGTCCTGAAAGCTGGTTTCATCGGCCTGCCGCTGACAGTTCTCTCGAACAACACTGTCTCTCTGAGGGTCAAAGTCACAGACCAGAACAGCAACACCGTGGCCGGCGCCACAGTCACCCTGGCCGCGACCGCTGGCAAGATTGGGTTGCTGACCGGAACCACAGACGAGTTTGGCACGTTCATAACCAATTACACCGCGCCGTATGTCCAGATGAACGAGTCGTTCAACAATTGGCTGGCAGTGACCATCACTATAAAATCGGCCACGATGGAGGGCTACGGCCATGCATCGGAATCGCAGGCCACGGTGACGGTTTTCCCTGACAGGCTGAGGACGATGACAGTCTGGGCAATCTCTGTGCAGGACGTGATATCGGACACAGACAGCCTCGGAAATCCGGGCTTCACCCTTATCGAGGTCTATGTCGTCGACCAGGGCAATGTCCCTGTCTCCGGCGCCACAGTGACCCTCAGGACCGGCGGGACGAATCTCACTGCCGCCGAACCGACTGCCTGGACCGATTCAAGCGGCTCGGCCATTTTCAAACTTACCGCTTCTCCGGTTTCCGCGGAGCAGAGCATCCAGGTGACGATCAACGCAACCAAGACAGGATTCAAAAACGCCAGTGCGGAGCTGACGATTACGGTCCTTCCGTATGACGAAGGCCTGGCCGAGGTGCCGCCGGAGGGATTCCCGACGGTCCCGGCAGCAGTCGCTCTTGTTGTGATTGCGGCGGCAGGGGCATTGTATTTCAACAGAAGGCGGAAGCACCCTAAAATATGAACAGAATAACACTCTTTACAAAACATCGTACAACTAAGTTTAAATATTATACAAAACGCCGTACAAATGTTATTATATACTCTCCCGGCGGATTCTCTTTCGGGTTTGAAATGTACCGGAGAGTGTTGGCAGTAATAGTGATATTGGCGATGATATCTCCTCCTTTATTCCCCTCGGGCCAGGGCCAGGAAACAGACCTTGTCCTGAGGGTGGCCATGCAGGACGATATGAAAGGCCTCAACCCCATCACCAACGGCGATGTCTGGTCGAACAATGTCCTCAGGTGGATTTATGATTATCCGATTCTGATAGATTACGATACCAATGAAATCATCCCATATATCGCAATAGGCACTGCCAATCTCACAGGCAAAGCGGAGAGTTGGAATGATTGCGCCATAGGCAACTTCGGTTATTCCCCCCAGAGCACGTGGGCCAATGCCAGCAAGCAGGAGGCCATAGTCTTCTATGACTTTGAGAATGTCACATGGCATGACGGCACGCCGATGACAATCCGGGACGTAATGTTCTCGCTCCATCTTTCGGCCCAGGTGCCGGAATGGTCCAATCCGTTCAATTGCCTCATGGACAGCTATCTTGCCGGGGTCGATTGGAACACTTACATCGCTTGGGACCCGGACACGCTGCATGTCACGATTGTCTGGGAGGACGGAAATAAAGCCGCCCTCAAGTTCGTTCTGCAGACCCCCTATTCAAACTTCTTCCGGAACACCATATCGCCCATGCTTCTGCCCTACCACATCTGGGGCAATACCGTTTCGGGCCAGAACGTTGACGGCGCCAAGATATGGTGCGACCCGGGTTACAATGCCACATCCACGGATTCCTGGCAGGTGGCTGCAGTCTATAGCTATGAGAATGATCCGCCGATAGGCTCGGGGCTTTTCAAATTCGAATACTGGGAAACGGGCCAGATGGGGCGGATAGAGACTTACCGGGAGCATTTCTACGGCCCGGATTATTCCTATAGATCATACATCGAAGCCAATTTCCCTGACCGAGTTGTCAAACAGCCAACCATTGATGCCATAACATTCAACATATACCACACCGCGGAACAGGCGGTTTGGGCACTGAAATCCGGTGACATTGATTACATTGCATGGGCTATCCCACCCACATTCTTCCAGGAGCTGGCCAATGAACCAAACATAACTCTCTGGAGTGCGCCGGAGAATGGCTTTTTCTATCTGGCATATAACATGGGACGCGGGTCGTTCGGCTACAACGAGACAGGTTATGACGTTGGCAAACCTCTGAGGCGGGCGATGTCACACTGCATCGACAAGAACAAGATTGTGCAGAGGCTTCTCATGAACCTGGGTTTAGCTGGCCATGGGCCGATAAGTTCAATCAGTTCGTGGTATAACAGCAGTATACCCACATATCCATTTGATCCGGACGCAGCAAAACAGATACTGGCCGACGCAGGTTACAAGGTTAACAACAGCGGGACACTGCTCTCAGGCGATGCGGCAAGAGCCGCAGCAGGGCCGGACAATTGGTGGGTCAACCCGAACGGCTCGAAAATCGGTAGTGCCGCCGATGGCGTGATAGAGATTCTGACACCTAATGGGCTCTACGATCCAATAAGGTATCAATCCAGCTTGTTCTTTGCGGAGCAGATGCGTGACATCGGAATAAATGCCGAAACTGTCGCGATGGATTTCGGCTCCATAGTCAACCGTATGGAACAAAGGGACTTCGACATGCTCATCCTTGGCTGGTCCTTTGGTTTCCTCTCTGAACCGAGCGATTATTTCTATTCCCTCTTCCACTCAAGCAATATCGACATCGGCCGGAACTATCCGGGATACAGGAATGAGAGCTTCGATGCTCTTATCGACCTGGCGAGAGAGACAGACGATGATGAAATTAGAAAGAAATGCATATTCGAGGCGCAGGCAGCAATCGCCTATGATTTACCTTATGACGTGCTCTATTTCCGCAGCAATATTTATGCGGCCACTACAGGAAAGATGTTCGGCTGGGTATCGCAGGAAGGCACAATCCTCAACCGTGATACGATTGTCAATCTGCGGGGTCCTTACCTCTACTCCCTGAATGCCAGGTTCGTCGAGCCGCCGTCCGCGGTTCTTTCCAATTCCACGAATAAACTGGCTGTCATCGTTTCCGGCGAGGGCCTGCCCATGGCAAATGCCAGGTTCACCATGAATGCCTCAATTGGGAAACTGAGCGCCGAGGCAGGAATAACCAATGACAACGGAAAATTCAGCACGAACTTCACCGCGCCATATGTGCCGCCAACGGCCGAAAACATACTGAACGGAAGCATGGCATTCATTATAGTTTCCTCGGCGACATGCGATGACCCGGACTATTCCCCATCCCCGCCCAGGTTCATCCCGGTCATTGTATACCCGGAGGGGGCGAAATTCATTTCCCTCAACATACTGGCAGACCCGGATACAATCAGCCCCGATATTGCCGCGGACGGCACAGCGGGATTCACTTATGTCACAGTCGGCGCGACAGACCAGGACGGCATCCAGTTGGCCGGTTCATCGGTTACTCTTTCTGCCGTGCCGGGAGCGAACCCTGTCAACCTGACCATTGAGCCGCACACCGCCGTCACTGACTCCAATGGGAAGGCGCAGTTCACTGTCACTGCCGGCGACCTCCCGAACAACGACAGTTCGGTTGCGGAATATGTCCTGAAGGCAACAGCGGTCCATCCCGACGATGCCAACATCACAGGCGAGAATTCGATTGTCCTGATGGTGGTCGATGCGAACCAAACCGCTCCGACAGATACGGCCGCGAATTCAGGGCTGAATGAATGGGTGCTGCCTCTCACCCTAGTATTGATAGTATTGATTGCATTGTTCGTCCTGATAAAGAGGAAGAGAGCATGAAGTCTGCCGCCGTCATTCTGACAATCATAATAATTATTGGCACACTGGCCCCCGGGCTTGCAAGTTCCCAGACAGAAACTGAAATAATCCTCAGGGTCGCGGTCAAGGGCGACATGACTGGCACCAATCCCCTGGCAAACACTGATTACTGGTCCGTTCTCATGACCCGCTGGCTTTACGATTCCCCAGTCTACCTGAACCCGGAGACGGGCGAGCAGGTGCCTTACATCGCAGTGGGTTCTGCATGTCTGGCTGACGACCTGGGCACTGTCAATTGGGACGATTGCACTGTCGGCGATTTCAATTACTCGAAATCCGAACTCTGGCAGACGCCCGTGAAAAAGGAAGCGGTGATATTCTATGACTTCGAGAATGTCACATGGCATGACGGCACCCAGATGGATATAAGGGACGTGATGTTCTCCTATCATGCGGCTGCGCAGCAACCGTTCTACCGGGGCGATGTGAACTGCCTCATGGGGGCTAATTACTCCGTTGATAATTGGCTCGGAATCGAGAAAGCGTGGGAGGACGGGACCAGAGCCGCGCTGAAATTCACCTTGGAAACACCTTACTGGCATTTCTTCGACCGCACCCTCGGCGTTAGGCTCCTGCCCGAGCATGTATGGACTTCCGCCGCGGCATGCCAGAAAGTTGACGGTGCCAAGATTTGGTGCGATGCAGGTTACAGTCCCAACGCGACAAATTCATGGAATCTCTCGCTCGCCCAGACATATGAGAACCCCGAACCGGTGGGAAGCGGCATCTTCAACTGGAGCGAATGGTCGCCCGGCCAATACATCAGCATCGACACATGGCGCAGCCATTTCTTCCATGCCGATTACAAATACACAGAATATGTGCTGGATGAATTCGGCCGTTCGCTGGCAAGACAGCCGTATATCGACGGAATCCTTTACAGACTATACTCGACGAGTGATGCAGCGATATTGGCCCTGACCAGCGCCGATATCGATTATATTGCTTGGAGCCTCCCGGTAACATACGTTCAGGAACTCGCCGATACCCCAGGCGTCTCTCTGGAACAATCCCCGGACCCCGGTTTCACTTATCTGGCTTACAACATGGGGCGCGAATCCTTCGGATATGATGAGACATCTGAAGACGCGGGGAAACCTCTGCGCCAGGCAATCGCACATGTCATCGATAGGAACAGTATCGTTCAGAGGTTATTGTTAGGTTTGGGGTTGCCCAGCCATGGCCCCGTTGCCTCTATCAGTCCATGGTATAATTCCAGCGTTCCGTTATACAGTTTCGACCCCGATGAAGCCAAGAATATACTCGCCAATGCCGGATACAAGGTCGAGAAAGACGGTGAGATGCTTACTGGAACAGAGGCCCTGTCTGCTGCAAGAGACGGCACCTGGTGGCTCAACCCGGACGGAAGCCCGATAGGCAGCGGCGCGGGCGGGCTGATTGAAATACTGATACCAGAGGGAAATTACGACGCGATAAGGGCACAGTCCGGCCTCATGATAGCAACACAGCTTCGGGACATCGGGATTTATGCAGAGGTCAAGGCCATGTGTTTCTGCGACATTGGGGCAATGGTGGAGCAGAGAAATTTTGACATTTACATCGAACCCTGCTATATCGACTCTGACCCGAGCGTCTTCCTGTATGATTTCTTCCATTCCGATAATTCAATGGACGGTCTGAATTACGCCGGATATCATAATGCAAGTTGTGACCGAACAATCGAACTGGCCAGGTCAACCGACAACGAAACCGTCAGAGAACAGGCGATATTCGAGGCCCAGGCCAGCATCTGCTATGACCTGCCTTATGATGCTCTATTTTACAAGACAAATATCGAGGCCTACCGGTCAGATAAATTCCTTGGCTGGCAGGCCGATTCCAGCGGTTCGATATTCAACCGCGGGTCCATGCGGAGCATACGGTCTCCAAGCATAAACAAGTTGAACGCACAGTTCGTCAGCCCGCCATCTGCCATGGTTTCTAACTCAACCTGCACAATCACCGTAATTGTGAAGGACCTCGACGGCAATCCGCTGGAAGGCGCCCTGGTCTGGATGTCTGCCTCCCTTGGCAAACTGGATGAGGAAACAGGCAGCACCGGCTCAAACGGAACATTCTCCTCGCTCTACAAAGCCCCGTATGTCTATCCGTATTGCGATGATGTGATAATCAACGGAACGTCAGACATTATCCAGATACAGACAGCCAAATACACCGACCCCGAAGGAACAGTGTACGACGATGCCCCGGCCAAATTGGCGACAATCACCATCTATCCCGAGGATGCGCGTTTCCTGTCTGTGACGATTTCAGCATATCCCGATGTCATCAATCCGGATATGGGCCAAGATGGCACACCTGGCATCACCTATGTGGATGTTACAGTGAAGGACCAGGGCGGTGTCCTGGTGTCAGGCGCAGCGGTAATCCTCACAATACAGCCGCTCGGCCTTGTCATTGACCCAGTGTTAGGCTTGACAGATGCAAACGGAAAGGTCCAATTCATGGTTACTTCGGTAGATTTACCGAACAACGACGGCTCGGTCGCGGAATACATTTTGAAGGCAACAGCAACCCATCTTGACTATGCTAACATCACTGGCGAGAATTCTATGGCACTGACGGTGGTGGACGCGTATGTTCCACCACCGGTGGACCCGCTCAAAGAAATCCCTCTCGTAATGGTCACTTTTATCGGAATCGCAATAGTTCTCAGCATCATAATCGGAGCATATCTCCTGGTGAAACTGACAGTATTCGTGAAAATGAAACGAAAACGTTAGGTCTCTGTTTCTCATTTAGGGCAAAGATGGCGAGCCATACTCCGATGCAATCTTTTCAATCCACTTCCGGCGGCTCCGGGATGAACCCGTGGTCCATCATCAACTTGGTCTTTGCCCTTGAGGACGAGATCATGAACTCCGCAGTTTCCCTGAGGTCCTGGCGCGTTCTTTTCAGCCGAGCCACACCCTGCTCCATCGCTTTCTCCGCGACAGCGACGGCGGTGTTGATGAAGACATCTGTTTCTTCCATTGTCGGCACCAGGTAATCCGCGCCGATGCCCCTCTCCTCGGCTGTTCCTGCAATCGAATAAGCCGCTGCGATATGCATCTCATCGGTTATTGTGCTGGCTCTGACATCGAGCGTTCCCCTGAAGATGCCGGGGAAGCCGATGCTGTTGTTAACCTGGTTGGGGAAATCCGAGCGGCCGGTGCCGAAGATTTTTACTCCCACTTCAGCGGCCTCCCAGGGCCAGATTTCCGGCACCGGATTGGCTTCCGCGAAAACCACAGGGTCGTGGGCCATGCCTTTCAGCCATTCCTTTTTGATCGTGCCGGGCCCGGGCGTCGAAGCGCTGACCAGCACATCGGCCCCCTTCAGGGAAGCGGCGATGTCGCCGGTAATCTTTTCGGAGTTGGTCGCCAATGCCAGCTCCCATTTGTGCGGGTTTTTGCCGCTGTCTTTCTCAAGGTCCTTCCTGCCGCTGTGGAGGGCCCCCTTGCTGTCAACAATGACAAGTTTTCCGGGCGCAGCCCCGGCCTTCATGAGGGTGCGGGCCAGGCAGATGTTCGCAGCCCCGGCGCCGACAAGTGTGATCCTGGCATCCCCAAGTTTTTTCCCGGCGACCTTCAGACCGTTAATAATTCCTGCAAGAGTGATTGCCGCAGTGCCCTGCTGATCATCGTGCCATACCGGAATGTCAAGTTCCTTCCTGAGCCTGTCCAGGATGTAGAAGCAATCAGGAGTCCGTATGTCCTCCAGGTTTATGCCCCCAAACGTGGGGGCGACCATTTTTACGGTCTCGATGAAGTTGTCCGGATCCTTGGTGTCAACCATAAGCGCGGTGGAATCCACGCCTCCCAGGTACTTGAAAAGAAGGGCTTTACCCTCCATGACAGGGTAGCCGGCCAGCGGCCCGATATCCCCGAGGCCGAGGACCCTGGTGCCGTTTGATGCCACAGCGACGTAATTCCACTTGTTGGTATGCTCGTAAGCCTGCATCGGGTCCCCGGCAATCGCCATGCAAGGCTCCGCCACTCCGGGCGTGTACCAGACCCCGAAATCCGAGAGGTCTTTGACCCTGCATTTGGCTATGACCTCGGTTTTCCCTCTGTAGAAAGGGTGCCAGCTCATGGCGATCTTTCCGGGGCGCTTGGCTCTGTCAAGAAGCTCCTTCTCGGTTTTTTCCATATGACACCGCATCGTGAATTCCGTAAAAAGGCTTTCCTACCGCCAATTCTGAGCAAGGTTTTTATAGTCGCCCCCTTATATAATCAACGATAGGTATGAAGGGACAGAAGTTAGCTATATTTGGACTTGGATTCCTACTGCTGGCAGGCATGTTTTCGCCGCTTGCGGTCGGTGAGAACGATTCTCTGCATGTGGTCATGACAGCCGATGACATGGCATACAGCGCCGGAGACACAGTCACAGTCTCTCTCAGAGTATACAACTCTGGCGTGCTGGCGGACGCGGACAGCATAGCACTGCATGTGAGCACACACCACAATTTCAACAATCCCACAAACATCACCCTGACAAACGATGACACAGGCGTGTATACGGGAACATACACGGTGAAAGCCGCGGACAACCACAACAGCCTCTTCTTCTTCTACGAGGCGACACTGGGCAATGACGATGAAGCCGTTACCGATCATGAGGACGCGCTCGTAATTGATGTGTACTCGGTCGAGGACACTGTTGACGTGAGCTTCAACGGCCAGGACACTGTTCCGGCAGCGCCGGGCGACTCCCTGACTGCGACGATCCTTGTCAGGACCGGGGACGCGCCGATTCCCATAACCGGCTTCGCCCAGCTTTACCTTCTAACCCCCGAGGGGGAGATGCAGAATTACACTTCCTATGATGAACTGGATGACGGCATTTACACGGTGAATATCACCATGCCGGGCACAGCAAAGAGCGGGGTTTACGAGTTCGCTGCGCAAACGTCTGATTTCGGGGACATGGACTCGGCCTACATATGCGTCAATGTCCTTGACATCTGGTACCACAGGATAATGGCTACTGAAGATACAGTCGCATTCGATGTCTGCGTAGCCGATTTGAACGGCGCGCCGATTGACGGGGCCACGGTTTACCTTGAACGCGATGATTGGACGCAGGATTCCGAAATCCAGACGACCAACGGCACAGGCGCGGCAAGGTTCGAATTCTCCGACGTTACCGGCTCGGTCGGATTCACAGGTTACGCTCTGGCAGCAGGAAAGAACCAGACAATAAGCGGTGCAGTCATCAACAGACAGCCGGAAGAGGCACACCCCCATGAGTTCGACATACTCTGGGAAGGCACGGAAACGGTATTCGAACCGGGGTCCGAAGTCACGATTCCGTATGCTGCATACGATGCCCAGGAAACAGCCTCCGGCGAGGATATCTATTATTACATCACCGCCACCGGTGTGGATTACATGGGCAACGGGAACCATGTTGACGGGCCGAGAGAGGTTCTGGCTGCCGGGAACATCACCACGGGCGATCTGGGCAAGTTCGAGGTTACATTCGACGCTCCCGACACTCAGTCCGCAATCCAGGTTAGGTTCGAAGTCCCAATAGACCTGAATTCCGATACAGTGAACGGAAGTTATGACATAGACGACAGCCAGTATTACGCTGTCTGGCCTGAAAATGCATGGAACGCGGACGGCTTCGAGTTCTATTGCTACGAAGGCGCCCTGGACGGCGACGGCGGCGTCAGCATCAAGGACGCGCAGTTCGATATCGGCGAGAACGGCACCGTGACAATCAGCCTTGACGCAGCTCTGGGCGACAGTGTGATGGCTTATTGGGGCATAGGCGAATGGACCCTTGCCTCCGCGGCGGCAGAGGAACCCGAATGGATGAGATGGGTTCCAGGCGGCCAGATACTGAGGCTGGAGCAGACGGACGCAGGCAAGTATCAAGCAACCTTCGTTGTTCCGGAATTCATCGCGGACCAAGACGTCACTATCGCATCCGGATACATGGACTCGGCGACAGGCGTGCCCCACTTTGACTCTGTCACCGTCTCGCCCGGAGGCGGCGGGTTCCCTTGGCTCTGGGTCGGCATAATCATCATCATAATCGTGATAATCATAGCCGTGATAATGATAGCCAAACATAAGGATTTAATCTGAAGGCAAAGGTCATAAATCCGCAGTCCATTCCCGGACGCAATGGGAATTGATTTATCTGACATAGTCGAGCCAAGGCCAGCAGCCCTGAAGGACTTCAAGGGCCGCGCGGTCGCAATCGACGGCTACAACGCGCTTTACCAGTTCTTATCCAGCATCAGGCAGGCTGACGGCACGCCGCTGATGGATTCCAAAGGCCGCATAACCTCGCATCTTTCCGGCACATTCCAGCGAACGGCCAACCTTCTGGAGCAGGGCATCCGGCCTGTGTATGTTTTTGACGGAGCGCCCAACCCGATGAAGGCCCAGACACTCAGGGAAAGGCGCCAGCGCAAGGAGAAAGCGCAGGCGGAATGGGACGAAGCGCTGGAAGCGGGCGACATGGAGGTAGCCCGCATGAAAGCCCAGCAGACATCGCGCCTCACCAAAGACATGGCCCAGCAGGCCAAGGACCTGCTGGAATACATGGGCGTGCCCTGCGTGGACGCGCCCCAGGACGGCGAGGCCCAGGCATCATACATGGCGGCCAAGGGCGATGTTTTTGCCGCTGCTTCACAGGATTATGATTCGCTTCTGTTCGGCGCGCCGGTACTGGTCCGCAACATGACGCTTTCAGGCAGGAGAAAGATGCCGCGCCGCAACGTTTACGTCGACGTGGTGCCGGAAACGCTGAAACTCAGCGAGGTGCTTGGCGCGCTCGGGATAACCAGGGAGCAGTTGGTCGACATCGGCGTCCTGATGGGGACGGATTTCAATGACGGCGTCAGAGGCATAGGCCCGAAGAAGGGCCTGAAGCTCATCGCGGAGTTCGGAAGCGGCGAA
>JAQVMG010000075.1 GCA_028703755.1 Thermoplasmata archaeon
ATAGACGCTTTCTTTGAAAGAGCACATGCTTAAGTCCCATCTGGCAGTGGGCATGCTTGCTTTGTTGCTCAACGTATTTGTGAGAGGGTTGAATTCCTCGTTCTGCGAAAGTGCTACATTGAAGACCGTATCTCCGCCGCCGATGGCATAAACCTTGCCATTGACAGAAGCCGCACCCAGGCCAACTCTGTTGGTGATGGGCGGAGATCTGACAGCCCATGTGTTATTGACTGGATCATATTCCTGGGTTGTTTTCACTCCCCCGCTCACAACATATATCCTACCGTTGACGGCAACAGAACCGGCATAGTAAGCCGCATACGGCATTGGGGCCCGTGCGACCCATATGTCATTGACTGGGTCGTATTCTTCGACCAGGCTCACTGGGTAGAAACTTGAACTCTGCCCGCCCATGGCGAACAATCTGTTGTTGACTGCGCAGACTGCTACGCCCCTTCGGGCAACAGACAGCGGCGCTCTCTGGGTCCAAACGTCTGCCAGAGGATCGTATTCCTCCACCCTGTTATAAAAAATCCCGGTTGAGGAATTGAAGCCGCCCACGGCATATATTTTGTTGTTGATTACTGCGGAACCGAGGCCGCTTCTGGGTGTGGGCATGGGCGTGCCCGTGGACCATGAATCGTTGGCAATATCGTATATTTCCACCAAGCCCATGGCCTGGCTGCGGCGCCCGCCTATAGCATATATGCGATCATTGAGAACAGAGATGGTCAGGGTTTGGCGCGCAGTCGGCATCGGTGCCATAATGTGCCAAGTGTTTCCCTCATCATGTTGGCCGTTCCCGTTCCCGTCCAGCAGGTTCCCGGCAAGGTCTCTGGCCATCAAACTGTCTATCCGAATCTGATATTCTGTTTGTGGGTCCAGGTCATTGTCCGGTAGGAATATCATGGTGCTGCCATCCCAGGCAAAGGACCCATTAACAGGAGGAATTATGGAGAACGCGCTTTCGGCGGCTGTGATGTTCATAGACTCGCTGAAGCAAATATGTATTGAAATATTGTGTGGAACGCCAGTCTGCCTGTCATAAGGTCCCGTCGAGAGAACTACTGGGGGAGTGGTGTCAGGAAGCGTTGTTCCGATGAAGGGTTCCATCAACGGGTAGTTGTCCTGCGCACCCATGCCGCCGCTTATCGCCAAGTAGGGGACATCGCCGATGGCATCGCTGCCCGGTATGTTCTGGAAGAGGCCGCTCATGAAGTCTGGACCTACATAGTCCAACCAGTAGTTGCCGCCGGATGGGTAGCCATTGTCCCAGGTGTTCAGGCCGGTGTCGTCGCATGCCTGAATGGGATTATTGATGAAATTATTGTGATAGACTGAAACATTGTTTGATGTCTCAATCAATGCTCCATATTCGATATTGTCCGAGATATTGTTCATTCGCAGGACAGAATTACTGCAGATGGAGACCAGAATTCCATATGTGTTGAGCGCGGCGCTGTTGTTCTCCGCCAGGATGCCGGTGCTGTTCCATATGTAGGCGCCTATCAGGTTTCCGTCCATCCTGTTCCCCCTGAGAACTCCACTGGATACTGAGTATAGGAGGATACCGGAATCCGCATGATAATCGGACCATTCCGAGCTTGAAGCGTAGTTCGCCTGGCAGCCGCTTATCTCGAAATCGGATGTCGTGTTGCCGACGTAAATGCAGTTGCCCCAGTCGGTGCCGTTGATTATGTAATCATGGATTAGGTAGGGATTTCCTGGGGTCCCGTCGCCCTCCCACATCTCGCCGATCGCCCGCCTCGCCATTCCAAGGTCGCCGTCCGCCCTAATCGGGTAGTGGGCGAAGGTTCCCGGAACAGTAAATGCTACGGCATAATTGTCAATGAAGGGTTCGATTGTCATCGGCAGGCCCTCCCCGATGCCGCCTTCCCACCGTTCAGAGTTCAGAACCTCGAATGTGGCCAGATCGCCTGTGGCCGAGCCCTGGTTGTACAGCAACATATCGAATTCACAGTCCGCCAGAGGGTCCATGTAGGGTATGAATTCCGAGATGTCAAAGGCCATCCTGCCCTCGGGAAACGGATGGGGCTGGATAGTCCCGTACCAGTTCTCTATCCAATAGCATGAGAGAAATGGCTTCGAAACGGGTGTGGATTCATTCTGAAAAATGCTAAGCTCCAGGCCGTTGTCGCGGACTATGTCGCCCCTGGCATCGTGATAAATCGACGCTTTGGCCACCATTTTCGGCGTGTAGTTCAGCTCGCTCTCGAGATACATGGCCATCCCGTATCCGAGCACGCCGTCGACTATGGCCTCGTAGGACATCCACCAGAAACCTGCCTCGCCCCAGCCGGTGCCCCAGGAGTTGACCATCCTGAAGGCCCCTTTTCCGTCAGCCGTCGGTTTATCATCGTCATAGCCGATGATGGCCACGATGTGCCCGCCGCGGTTACTTCCCGTAACCTCGCTTGAGCAGTATGTATAATTGTAACTCTCTATATCATCAAAATTTCCCCATACATCTATCCCTGTAGTGGCAGTGTTGCCGGCTGCCAGATGGACTTTGAGTGCGTCCATGCCATGGGGGTCGGTGAGGTCAAGCCAGTTCTGGCTTATTGCCCTGTGTTTCATGCCGGAGACCCATTTCCAATCCTCGGACGGCCATGAGGTGTAATCCGCCGTGTTATAGGGCATATCGGCCATGCTGCATGCGCCGTTGGATATCAGGAGGTCGGCAACGTCTTCCATGAAAGAACCGCCGTTGTAACCGCCGTTGGCCACATTGTAGAGGAAGGCCGGGCTTATCTGATTTGCCGGGTCAGTCAGGTCAAAAGGATGTTCCCGGTTCTCGATGTATGTGGCATGGTAATATCCGATTGCCCATGCGGTGCATGAGCCCTGGGTCTGCTGGTTGCCGACCGGAGGCAAGCCTGCGGAATTGTCCACTGCCAAGGGCCTCGGTTCCGGGTGGTCGCTGAGAACTGAGGCTGGGGAGATTAGGTGAGTCGTTGCGCTTTCCCTCGGTCCTTCGGGGTTCCAAAGGCCGCCCAACGGATGCTCCGAAGTTGGCAATACAGCGGCTTTCTGTTCTCCGGCCGGAACAGTTCCGAGGAAGTTGACTGCTGAAAGAACCATCGCGGCGCAGATGCAGAACGAGACCGTTGTTTTGAACAATTATTCATCCCCTAGTCATACGTTATAAGCATATTTGCGGGCGGGTATAAATAAATTGGGTTATATCCTGCACAGTGTCTGACTGGAGCGAGTCTGGCAGAAATGCAGGGATAACCTTTTATTACCCCAAAAGTATCACCTGTGCAAGGGATTGGGATGCCCGTTGATTGCCTTACTGTTGGGGCGCCTATTTTCTCTGGAGAGGATGCAATGAAACTTAGCGAGAATGCTTTGGCCGTGCTCGAGCGCCGTTACCTGTCGAAAGACGATTCCGGAAACCTTACCGAAAAACCGCAGGACATGTTCCGCCGTGTAGCCAGGAATATAGCGTCCGCGGAAGCGGGATACGGGAAGAGTAAAAAAGAGATCAAAGCGGTTGAAGATGACTTTTACAATCTGATGATGTCCCTGGACTTCCTGCCGAATTCCCCAACTTTGATGAATGCGGGAAAGGACATCCAGCAACTTTCCGCCTGCTTCGTTCTGCCCGTCGGCGATTCGATGGAGAGCATATTCGACGCGCTGAAGAACGCGGCAATGATACACAAGAGCGGAGGAGGAACCGGTTTCTCCTTCTCCAGGCTGAGGCCAAAGAACGATGCGGTCCATTCCACGAAAGGTGTGAGCAGCGGGCCGGTGTCTTTCATGAAGGTATTCAATGCCGCAACAGAGGCAATCAAGCAGGGAGGCACCCGCCGCGGCGCAAACATGGGAATCCTCAGGGTCGACCATCCGGACATCAGGGACTTCGTCGGATGCAAGGAAGACCTCACAGTTCTCACCAATTTCAACATCTCGGTCGCTGCCACGGACAGATTCATGAACGCGGTCCGCAAGGGCCAGGAATATGACCTCGTCAATCCGCGCACAGGCAAGGCCCAGGAGAAAGCCAACGCCAAGGAAATGTTCGATCAAATTGTCAGTTTGGCGTGGAAGACCGGGGACCCCGGAATGATTTTCATTGACAAGATAAACGCCGGCAACCCGACACCGGAGGTGGGTGAGATTGAGAGCACGAACCCTTGCGGCGAGCAGCCGCTCCTTCCGTTCGAATCATGCAACCTGGGCTCCATCAACCTCAGCAACATGGTCGTGGACGGAAAGGTTGACTGGAAACGCCTGGAAGAGGTCGTGAAACTCGCGGTCCGCTTCCTGGATAACGTGATTGACAAGAACAAATACCCGCTGCCGGAAATCTCCGAGACGACCAGGTCCAACAGGAAGATCGGCCTCGGAGTCATGGGTTGGGCGGACATGCTCATCCAACTCGGAATCCCGTATGAATCGAAGGAAGCTTATGAATTCGCAGAGAAGGTCATGAAGTTCGTGCAGGAGAAAGGCCACAAAGCCTCAGAAGCGCTTGCCAAGGAGAGGGGGCCGTTCCCCAATTTCAAGAAAAGCGTCTACAAAAAGGGCAAGCCGATGCGCAACGCCACTGTCACGACAATCGCACCGACAGGCACGATTTCGATGATTGCCGACTGTTCCAGCGGCATCGAGCCAATCTATTCGATAGCCTATGTGAAAAGGGTGATGGACAACGACGAACTGCGGTATGTTAACCCGCACTTCGAGGAGACATGCAGGGAGAGAGGCCTGTACACCGACGAACTGGAGAAAGCGGTGGTCGAATCGGGCAGCGTATCCTGCATTCCCGGATTCCCCGCGGATCTGAAGGGGATATTCTGCACGGCCCATGAGATTTCGGCTGAAGGCCATGTCAGGATGCAGGCGGCGTTCCAGAAGTACACAGATAATGCGGTTTCAAAGACGGTCAACCTGAACACTACGGCAACCAAGGAGGACATCGCCAAGATTTATCTGCTGGCATACGAACTTGATTGCAAGGGCATCACGGTTTACAGGGACGGATGCAGGGGCACCCAGGTCCTGGAATCAGGCGCCAAGAAGGACAAGACGGAGCCGCTTGCGCTCCAGACGAAGCTTTTCGACGGCCAGTTCGACGAGAACGGCAAGCTGAGGCCCCGCGCAAGGCCCCTCGTCACGATGGGCGCTACCCACCGGATGACTACCGGCTGCGGCTATCTCTATGTCACGATAAACGAGGACCAGAAGAACCTCTTCGAGCTGTTTGCAAGGATGGGCAAGACCGGAGGATGCGCGGCCAGCCAGACCGAGGCGATCGGCCGGCTCATATCGCTCGCCCTCAGAAGCGGCATCGACCCGGTGGCAATAGTCGAGCAGCTCAAAGGCATACGCTGCCCCGAGAGGGTGCTGGCCAAGGAGAAGATTTACTCCTGTCCTGATGCGATTGGCAAGGCATTGCAGGCCCACCTCGAGATGCAGGGCCAGAAATTCGAGGAGATGAGCAAGCTCGACAGGGGGCTGCGGCCTGAATGCCCGGAATGCGGCGCTCCGATCGAGTATTCCGAGGGCTGCATGGTCTGCAGGGTCTGCGGATTCTCTAAATGCTGAGGAATCATTCCCGACAAATATTATCTAGCAGTCCGCCATCATCAATCCCATGAAGATGCGTGCCCAGTGCGTCCCCTGCATAACCAGGCGCATACTGATGGAGATTGACCAGGTCGATGCCTCCAGGGAGATGGAGGTCATGACCGAGTGCGTGAAGGTCCTGGCAGAAAATATCCGTCCCGGGGTGACCTCTTCGGGGTGCGCAACCAAGGTCCACAGAAAGGCCTATGACATGCTTGGTACCGACCCCTATGCTAAACTGAAGGACAAAAGCAACCTACAGGCATCACAGCTGATGCCAAGGGCAAGGGATTATGTCGAGAGTGCTGACGACCCGTTCAGGGCGGCGGTCATCTGCAGCATTGTGGGCAATGTCCTGGATTACGGCATTGACAAGAAGTTGGACGAGCCAGGATACCTGATGAAGCATTTCGATGCCCTTCTGGCCGAGGGGCTTTCCGTGGACCATACTGCCAGGCTGAAAGATATACTGGTGAATGCCAGAAGCATTGTTTTCATGCCGGATAACATGGGAGAAATTCTCTTCGACCAGCTCCTAATCGAGCAGCTGAGACGATTCCCGGGAAAGATCACGATGGTCGTGAAATCCGAGCCGATCCTGACCGACGTAACGCTGAGGGATGCGCTGGCCATGGGCCTCGACCGCCAGGTTGATGATATCATCACAACCGGCGGATTCGCTGTTGGGTTCCCATTCTGGGACATGACGGAAGAACTGAAGCAGGTTCTCGAATCGGCCGACCTAATAATATCGAAGGGCATGGGCAATTTCGAATGCCTTACCGAACTGAATTACAGGCCGCTGGCTTACCTGATGCGGATCAAGTGCCTGCCGGTGTCAGAGGCCTCTGGCGCACCGCTGAGCACCAGCATTGCGATGGTTGTCGGATGATCAGAGGTCAATCAATTTGGATATCTTCTTCGTGACCTTCTCCAGCACTTCGGGGTTCTTTAGGACGAATTTCACGCCTGCGGATTCAAATAACTCTGGGAGGCTGACAGTGGTTCCCAGCGTGAGTGCGTACTTGTAGTGCTTCACTGCGCCTTTGTAATCATCCAGAGAGTTGACGAATACCTGCATTGCGCCGACCTGGGCGATACCGTATTCCACGTAATAAAGAGGAACTTCGTACACATGGAGGTACTGCCATCCCATGCCCTGGAACTGCTCCAGGCCGGAATAATCAATGTACGGCATGTACTTGGCATAGAGTTTCCTCCAGTAATCCGCCCGGGCCTTGGCATCCGCGCCCTTGGGGTCGATATAGACCCAGTCCTGGAACTCGTCCAGTATCGCCATGAAAGGCAGGAATTTAAGCAGGTCTTCAAGCTGCTCGATGCCGATCCTCTTCCGGTCCTCTTCGTTGTAAACAATGTCCCAGTATGGCCTAGCCAGAAGCTCCATGGACATGGATGCGACCTCTGCGAATTCCAGGGGGTATCCGCGTATCAGGAGTGGCAACTGCCTGCAGGACAGCGTATGAATGGCGTGGCCTGACTCGTGCATGAGCGTATCGAAGTCATCACTGGTGCCCACGGCATTTCCGAAGACCAGAGCCATGCGCTCCTCCGGGAAATCGCTGGAATATGCGCCAGGCGCCTTTCCGGGGCGGTTCTCAAGGTCAAGATAGCCCTTGCGGTCCATGAGCCAGAAGGCCTCCTCGAACTCCGGATCGACTGATTTGAGCACCTTTGCGGCTTTGGCCTTCAGCTCAGGAAGATCCTTGTAGACTTTCGGGGGCTCTGCGCCGTCCGGGTCAACTGCTGTGTCCCAGGGCCTGAGGGTTTTCAGGCCCATCTTCTTCTTGCGCTTGTCCATCATCTTCGCGACTGCGGGAACTACAAATTTATGGATGGCATCCCTGAAAGCCTTGGTGTCCTTCCTTGTGTAGCTCAGCCGGTTGAGGTCTTTGTAACGGTAATCTAGATAGCTGTCCATCCCGGCGTTGGAAGCCAGGGTCTTTCTGAGGGTAAGCATCTTCTCGAAAAGCTCATCCAGTTTCGCGATGTCTGCATACTGCATGCTCACTCTGGCGCGCCAGGCC
>JAQVMG010000007.1 GCA_028703755.1 Thermoplasmata archaeon
TTGCATAAATTCCGTTGCGCTGGACTTCGCACAGGATTGAAGCAAAAGACTATTATTCGGTTTGCCATTTACATATGATGCTATTATGCAGCCAATCATGATCGGAAGAGAAGAGGAGAAGGCCCGGCTCAGGGATTTTCTGGAAGAGACGTCAGACAGCCGTGGCGGGGCGATTATTATCAACGGGCCGCCCGGAATAGGCAAGACCACGCTGACAGATTGGTTCTGCAATGAATCCAAGAGTTCCGGTGCAACCGTTCTGAGAGGCGGTGCGAACCAGGAACACGCAGCGCCGTTCCTCGTATTTTCCGCGGCCTTAGCGGGGCTTACCGAGCGGCCGCTGTTCGAAGAGCAGGAGCACATATCATATTCTCAGCTGCTGGCAATAAATCCCGCAGGAATGCTCATCGCCCAGGCTTCGGAAAAGGAGAGTGAACTGGACCCTGACATCTTCGCCGGAATGCTGACTGCGGTTCAAAACTTCGTCCGCGACAGTTTTGATTCTTCCGGGACCGGAAACGCCGGCCTGGGGAGGTTGGAATACGGTTCCATGAAGATAATGATAGAGCACGGAAACCACCTGTTCCTGGTTGCGGTCCTTAAGGATAAAGAACACACGGATATGGCTAGGGACCTCAGACATGCACTGAGGGATATTGAAATATCTTCCGGAACAATTCTGGAGAACTGGAAAGGCCAGATGAATGATGTGGCATCAGTGCAGGAAACCCTGGAAAAGTTGATGGAACGGCGGTACCAGGTGAAGAAGGACCTCTCCGGAATCAGGCTTGAAGCGGAGAGAGTAAAGATTGCAGGCAGGATTCTCGACGCAGTTCGCAATCAGTCATCCGGAAATCATGTGGTTCTTGTTCTGGAAGATCTTCATTGGGCGGATGAATCCTCACTTTTCGCACTCAGGTTCCTTGCCAGGAACATCACGGATTCACGTATCATGATTTTGGGAACTGCCAGGGATTCAGAGGGACCGGATTGGAAGAAGAGTCTCGAAATAATGCGTGAAGAAGGACTTATCAGCGAAATCGACATGGCCGGTTTGGATTTCCACGGGGTGTCGAACTTAATTGATTCAATCTGCAGTCCGAACGATTTCCCAGCCGCATTTCACGAGCGTCTGCACAGCGACTGCGCGGGCAATCCTTTCTTTGTTGGCGAACTTCTGCGCCAGATGCAGCACGAAGGGGCAATTTCCCTGAGCAACGGGATTCAGTCGTTGGCGCATGACGAATTCCGAATCCCGAAATCTGTTGAAGATGTGGTCGTAAAACGGTTGGAAATACTGGAATCGGACAGCATGGCAATGGCTGAATATCTCTCATGCGCGGGGAAAGCCACTGAACTATCCATTGCCAGGTCGATACAGACTCTCAGGAATCCCTCCGAAGCGATGGGCAAGCTGGCAGATGCCGGCATCATTCATCTGAATGATAAGCGGGCTGAGTTCACCCATGCAATATTCCAAGCTACGATTTACAGCGGAATATCAAAGAGATGGTGCGAATCATATCACCGTTCGATCGGGGAAGAATATGAGAAAACATATGCAGGCCGGCTCGATGAGGTTTATTTTGAGCTTGCCAGACATTTCTCATGCGCCAAGCCGGACGCGAAAGCCTTCGAATACTGCACGAAGGCCGGAGAAAAAGCAGAAGGCTCGTATGCAATGGAGCAAGCGATCGGATTCTATGAGAAGGCGCTGGCTGCAAAGTCCAAAGCTCGGCTGGATCCGTCAATGCAGCAGACAGCCGTTGAGCTGCAGGAAAGGCTCGGAGATATACAGCTTCTGACAGGCTCATACGACAGAGGTCTTGAGAATTACATGGCTGTGGTGAAGGCATCCGAATCACCCGAGACCAAGGCAAGAATGTACAGAAAATCGAGCGATGCTTATCTAAAACGCGGGGATTATGATGGATGCTTGGGGGAAGTAGCCAAAGGCGAGATATTTGCAGGCGATACGATTGAGAAATGGCGCCTCATGCATCAGAGCGCATACATAATGATGAGGAAGGGGAATTTCGACAGATGCATTGAAATGACAGAAGAAGTCATTGCAAGATTACAGGAACGTCCCGAATACAGAAAAGATGTGGCACAGAGCCAGGAAACTCTGGGAAGCTGTTATTATCTCAAAGGCGAGTTTGACCTGGCATTGGAACATTATCACCGGGCTCTGGAACTGTATGAAAAAATTGGGGTGCTCAGAATGCTCGGCACAATCAATAACAACATCGGAAATGTATACGGCAACCGGGCGCAACTTGATCTCTCTCTTGAGCATTACAACAAAACACTGGCAATTATGGAAAAGCTCGGAGACAGGCACGGGATCTCTGTGGTCCTGATGAACATTGCGGCAGTCTATCAGTCAAAAAGCGAACTGGACAAAGCGCTGGAGATAAACCTGAGAAGCCTGAAGATGGGGGAGATGCTGGGAGATCAGAGGATAATAAGCGCGCTGCTGGGCAATATGGGCGGCATCTACCAAATGAAAGGCGAACCGAAGAAAGGGCTTGAAACCCTGCAGAAATGCCTGGCCATCAAAAAGAAAATAGATGACGGGCAGGGTATCGTTTGGGTAACCGGAAACATCGGAATAATACTTCATTCCCTCGGTAAGGTAGACGAGGCCATGGAGATCCTCATGGACTCAAGCAGGAACGCTGAAAAAATCGGAGCCCAGTGGGATCTAATGGGCAATTATTATGCCATCGGCGAGCTTTACAAAGACACAGACAGGATGGTTCAGGCCGAGGAATATTACCGAAAAGCCATGGCTTTGGCGGATAAACTCGAAACACCGGATTATCGGGTGGAATGCATGAGGGGGCTGGCTGAAGTTCTTTTGACAACCGGTCGGCTGAGAGAGGCATTGGATCTCTCCGCCGAAGCCGTTGAAAAGGCAAACTCAGCAAATCTAAGGCCGGCCTTGGGAACGGTGCTCATATCCAGGGCAATGGCACTGGCAGCAAACGGAGACATGGAAGCGGCGGAAACGGCTTTCACTGAATCCGAAGAAATTTGCAGCGAAACCGGCAATCCCTCGGGACTCGCCAGGAATCATTATGAAAGAGGGAAAATCTTATTCAGCGCCAATCACAAAGAAAAGGGCCTGGATTGCCTGAACAGGGCGCTCGGGGAATTTGCACAAATGGATATGGCCCTGTGGCGCGATAAATGCATGGCAGCCATAGAAAAAATGCGGAGTGAATGATTGTGCCTCATGTTGTGCTGACCGGAAATTTTGACATACCCAGGATACCGGAGATAATTTCCCGCATCTCATTCCGCAGCGGCACCGCAGTCCTAAAAACCGGGGTCACTTACATCGCTCCCGACAGTTCCGCAATCATAATTGAATCGACATCAGTCGAGAGCGGCAAACCTCTGAATTTCTTAATTCTGATAAACCGCAGAAACGATGGGTTGGTCATACGTCTGCACCCATCCCTGGATATTGAAAAGACAGAAGGTGTGAAGAGACTTTTGGCCCTTGTTGCTAACAGCATAATAGCAGCCAACCCGGGCTCTGCGGTTGGCAAGACGAATCTCCAGGAATTTCTGTGATTTTATATATCCGCAATCCGGCAATTAAATATATCCCCAATCAATTCAGTATGATTAATGAGAGAATCGTGGGTCCGAGGGATATTGTTCAAACAGGTTCTTGACTACGTCAAAAAGAACCGCGGCCAGACAAGCTACGAACTTCTTGGACGCTCTGCAGAAAAATACCGGATAGAGGAGAAATATCCGTTCGATGACTTCGCGGAGCTGCTTTCGAAAGTCAAGCTCATAACCTCGGGCGAGGACGATTTCATCGCCAGAATTTCACGGGAAACCATGATGGAAGAGGCAACGTGGAAAAGTCTCTTCAGGCGCATGGACCCTGTAAGCGTCTTTTCATCGACACAGCGCCAGGAAGGCAGGCAGCAGCTTGCGGATTACGAGCCTGTTGAGACATCGGCCAACCGCGTAGTGATGCGGATGAAAATGTGGACTGAGAACCGGGAACACCAGTATATGTGGGCAGAATTCTACAGAGGACGGCTTGAGGGAATTCTCGAGCTGATCGGCAGAAAAGGTTCTGTCAAAATGACAAGGGAATTCGGGAACGGCGGATTCACTTTTGATATTAGTTGGACCTGATTAACCGAATTTCCGAAGCCGAACCCAAAGTATTTCTAACATGCGTCAGATATTCCCGCTGTATGAAGTGCGGTCTTTTTGGCAGAGATGAAGAACTTGCATTTCTCGGCAAAATCCTTGAAAAAGCCTCCGCCGGCCAAGGCAGCGCAGTTATCATATCCGGCGAACCGGGGGTCGGTAAGACGGCATTGGTCGACAGCTTTGCAGATCTGGCGGACTCAGCGGGGTTCAAGATTTACCGCGGTGCTGCAGTCCAGGAGGCCACACAGCCGTTCAATATTCTTACAAATGCCTTCCGTGAACTCATCGCCGAGCCCCTGTTCAGTGAGCAGGGGCATGTAAGTTTCTCGGAGCTGTTCGCAATCAACAAAGCGGGACTGCTGGTTGCGAAGGCTTCATCTGAGGAAGAGGGACTTGACCCGGATATTTTCGCAGGAATGCTCACTGCGGTTCAGAATTTCGTCAGGGACAGTTTCGATGCGACCGGAACCATGGCCGGAAACCTCGGAAGGCTCGAGTATGGGGATATGAAGATCCTGATCGAGAACGGAGACCTTCTTTTTGTGACGGCAGTTATTAAAAATCAGGAACATCCGGATATGGCTGCCGCTCTGAAAAGCATAGTAAGGGAACTTGAAATTAAGTACGCAAACATCCTGAGGGGATGGTCCGGTAACATGGGCGATGTAGCATGTATCGCCGAGTTGCTCGAATCCCATATCGCAAGGAAGTTCCCTGTCCGCAAAGACCTTAGTACTGTCAACATCGGCAGCGAGATAACCAGAATCTCGGAAACCGCACTCGGTGCCCTTGGGAAAGCCTGCGAGTCCGCACCGGTCCTGATGGTCCTGGAGGACATTCATTGGGCAGCAGAAACATCTCTTAAGGTCATTGAGTACACTGCAAGGAATTCCGGTTCGATAAGGCTTGTAATTGTGGCAACCGCCAGAATGGGCGAGCCCGGCCCATGGAATGCAAGCGCGAAGAGGATGCTCAGCGAAGGCAACACCCGGGAATTATCGCTGAAAAAATTCGATGCAAACGGGATGCGTGAGATATTATCCGCCAAATATTCCCCAAATGATTTTCCGGAAGAATTTTACAGCCAGATGTTCGACAGGTCCGAGGGCAACCCTCTGTTTGCACTCGAATTGGCCAAACACCTTGAGAGACTGGAAGCCATTTCAATGGAAGCCGGCGCATACCGTTTTGTCAGGTCGGAGGAGACCCTGCCCGCCACAATAGAGGATCTTGTATCCAGCAGGACCGAATCCCTGCATACAGGCGCACTTGCTGCCGTTGAACTTGCGTCATGCATTGGGCGCAATTTCTCTCTGGACATTTTGGGTTTGGGGAAGGATTCAGGCGACCTTCAGGAACTCATGTCCGCGGGTATCGTCACATTCACTGGCACCGAGGGTATTTTCTGCCACAGCCTATTCCAAAACATAATTTACAATAACATCACCGGGCGCTGGAAATCAATACACCACAGGTTCCTTGGTGAACGGTACGAGCCTTTGTATGAGAATGGTCAGGAAGACGTGATATATGAGCTTGCCAGGCATTTCTCTCTGACCCATGATGCGGCAAAGGCGGTAAAATACTGTAAAAGGGCCGGAGAGAAAGCAGAAAGCGTATATGCACTTGACATGGCTCTGGGTTACTACCAAACTGCCATCGACAGAGTTATCCAGAGCGGTTCAGATGTGGATCTAATCTCTCAACTCAGGGAGAGGATGGGCGATATTCATCAGATTACAGGCAGATTCACAGAAGCGGAGTCCTGTTTCCGTCAGATCGGTGAGAGCGTGAATGTGCCGGCAATCCAAGCCAGGATGCTGAGAAAACGATCCGAGATTCAGAGCAAGAAAGGCGACTATGATACAGCTCAGAATCTGCTCTCGGATGCAAAAATGCTGCTTAGAGAGATTAATGACCCGGAAATGGGGAGGATCCATACCGCTATTGCGAATATCAGAAAACTAAGGGGGGATTTCTCCGGTGCTTTGGACGAGATAGCAATAGCCGAAGGGATATTCAGAATATACCGGGAAAATATAACGGACATGGTACAGCTTGAGAAAGAGAAGGGCATTGTCTACTGGCGCCGGGGCGAACAGGAATATGCCCGCTCGAGCCTTGAGAAAGCGTCGGCTCTGGCAGCTGAAACAGATGATGAGCGCATGGCTGCAAGCATTGAGGCAAACCTGGCAAATGTCCTCAACGACCTGGGCGAGAACATCCGGTCCATTGAGCGTTATGAATCCAGCCTTGCACGGTTCAAAAAACTTGGGGATGTCCAGGCACAGGGAGTCATTTACAACAATATGGGAAGCGTTGCCTCTGACAGTGGGGACATAGACTCCGCTGTCGACTTCTATCTTAAGAGCCTTGAGATAAAGCGGAGGATCGGTGACAGGAAAGGCATCGCCTATTCACTCAACAACATTGGCAACCAGCTGAAGCTGAAAGGCCTATTTGCTGACGCCCAGGCACGTTTTTCCGAAAGCAGGAAGATGCTTGAGGACATCGGGGACGGTGTGGCATTGCCAATAGTGATAAAGAACCTTGGGGACTGCGAGAGGGCACTTGGGAACCCCATAGCTGCAGCAGACTTTTACAGCGAACGGCTGGCGTTTGACAGGGCTTCGGGTAACACTGCTGACGAAGGCAGCACGCTTTGCGACCTCGCTGAGACTAATCTTGAAATGGACAGGATTACCGAGGCTCTTGATATGGCAAGGAAAGGCCTGGAACTGGTATTGGCATCCGATACAAAATTCGATATTGGCTCCGCCAGGAGGATTCTCGGAATGTGCCTGAGAGAGAACGGGTTTCCCGATGAAGCACAGACTGAGTTCCAAACATCGTGGGATATTTTCAACAGTCTGAAGATGGACAGGGAAATCGCCAGACTTCAGTTCGAACTTGCGATACTTCATGAGAAGGCAGGGAGGAATTCCGAAGCGGTGAACCTGCTTGAACTTGCCCGCCAAAAATTCTCATTATTGGGAATGGAGTATTGGGCCGGCAGATGCGCTGGAAGACTTTCGGAATGAGTCCGCTGCACATGTCAAATGGCTGTAAATATTTCCCGTGTAACTAAGATGTGGCAACAAATTCTCGTTCATTTTAAATAAGATGTGCCGCATTACAATCCACGGTGATATAATGGGACTTTGGGATAAAACGAAAGATCTAGGGAACAAGACTGTTGATGCAGGCAAGACTGTCGGACATGGGGCTGTGGACCTCGGAAAGAAGGGATACCATAAAACCGAGGATGCTTTGGAAAAGAAGACATGCGGAGACTGCAAGCACTTCAAACCGAAGGATGCAGAGCAGGGAGATTGCCCTATTGCCGGCATGCGCATGGCTTCGGCAGCTGCAAGCACATGCCCCCAGAAGGCATTCGAAGCCAAGTAGTGCGAACAGGATATGCGAGACAGGCGTTTTGTCGCGGAACACCGGGGCGGTCCCCTTGGAAGGGATCAACACCGCCAGTTGATGGCATGGGCATGTGATTGTGCTGAACACGTAATTCCTCTGCTGACAGATTCGGCTGACGGACGTTTGACCGCGGCATTGGCTGTGGCCAAAAATTGGACGGTCGGTAAAGCCTCGGTTGGGGAAGCCATGAAAGCATCGCAGGCTGCACATGCCGCTGCGAGGGATTCACACGACCAGACCGCAATATTTGTAGCACACTCAGTCGGGCAGGCCGTTGCCACAGCACATATGGCCGATCATTCCTTGGGCGCAGCCTGGTATGCTTTGAAAGCTGTACACAATGCAGGCCAGTCAACAGAATCGGAAAGAAAATGGCAGGACAGCAGACTGCCACCGGATATCAGGCAACTTGTTTTATCCGCAAGGAAAAACAGAAAAATATGAATTTTCATTCCTAATACGATTTATTATTTTCATGGCAAAGATATTTATAGTTTAATATTATTGTAAAGCTGTCCAAGCTGAAGGATTGTCCTTAAGTTTGGGTTAAAGGAGACAGTAATAATGTACGACAGAGACAGGAACAGAAACAGCGACAGGGAAATGCACAAGGCACAGTGCTCGGACTGCAAGGCGGAATGCGAAGTTCCGTTCAAGCCGTCTGAGGGCCGGCCAGTTTATTGCAGGGACTGCTACCAGAAACACAGGCCCCCGCGAAGGGACAGATATTGAATTTTAGGAATTTCCTAGATTTCTCAATTTATCTTTAATGGGGGGTCCGGTACCCCCCTCCGTTTCACAAATTTTCTCATAATGTTCTTCTGAAAATCCGAAATCTCATTCGTACCCGCGCCTATCGTCGTAATGTTCCTGATTCCAATAATGATAGGGACTGTTGGCCTTCTGGGCACCGGTCATATCGCTCGCAACTCCGCGCTGATAGGTGCCGTATTTTTCTTTTATCTGGTCCTCGATGGTTTTGCTGCGTTTCATGGCCATTTCTATATGCTCTGGCAATATGAATTTTGATTTCTTGGATGTCGCAATGTCTCCTGCGGTCCTCACAAGTCCGCCCAACTCCCTCAGTCTGAGAGTGAGTGCATTCTCGGCTTTGTCTATTCTGCTTGCCCGGCGTCTAGCCTCATCGATAACCGCTTTTACAGTCTCTCCTGTGGCCGGAGGAATCCTCTTGTCCTGTCTAATCTCCTGGGTGATGAACTGCGCAAGCTTGGCTCGGTTCATCTCATCGTCTGGCATGGTAACATCGACAAGAACCTCATATCCTGAACCGATTATCCTTGACCTCAGCGGGGAGAGCACATGTTCCAGGTCCTGGATGTTGCATGCTCCCACGAATATGAAATCGCAGGGGACATTGTCAACCCTGACGCTCGCACCGGAACTCTGGGAATTCCTGCCGGTGATGGGAAACCTGTGTTCCTGCATGGCCGTAAGAATGAAGCGTTGATAGTGTCCGAGATGCGGCAATTCGTCTATGAAAAGAACACCCTGGTGCGCTTCATGAATGGTTCCGGCAACAACACGCTCGTAGGGCGGGGTTCCGAGGTTGGGGTGGGAACCATAGGGGTCGTGCCGCACATCACCGAGAAGTTCGGTCTGGCTTGCTCCGGTGGACAGGACAAAAGATTTTCTCTCGAGGGGAACAAGTACTTTTGATGGGCTGACTTTCTCAATCTCACGGCGCTTTTCCAGTGTTTTCTGGTCAAGCACCATGATCATTTCGCCGGCCCTTTCATACACGACGACCTCCTCCTTGCCGTATCTCTTCCTGGTGGTCGTCACACGGTCCTTGTCAGTGAGCTGACCGAGAGTGGCTTCCACTATGCCTCCCAGCAGGTCCCCGAACGGGCTGTCGACTCCGCGTGTTATTTGTGTGCTCTTGGGCTTCGCGCATTTTGGACATATTCTGTCTTTCGGAGTTGAATAGGTCCCGCAGTTCATGCATTTGAATCCGAGCCTTTCCGCAACATTGACTGGCACCGCTTTGGGATCAATAAGCTCACCCTCGGCAGACTCCTGGACCTCGGCATCCTTCAGGACCTGTTCACGGTCCATGATCTGGACGAACGGCCTCTCAGGATTCTGCGGATTGTGCACCACCCTTATCTCTTCGGAGGGGGGCGGAAGATGAAGCGCGAGAGCCTGGGCAATCATTGATTTTCCGGTGCCCGGGGGCCCCACTATCAGTATGTGCCTGTGCTGTGTCGCGGCCGTTGACGCAAGCTCAACAGCCTCATCCTGGCCTATAACCCTTTTCAGCGGGTCCGAAGGAATGATTATGTCCTCTGTCGTTTCGATATCGTTTATATCGAACCCTTTCTCGGCATTGAGGAATGCTTTTTCTTCGGATTGATGAGTGTCGCTGTTTATCCGGTCACCACCGTGCTCAATCGAAGTCCTCTTTGGTCATGATTGTCAGGCCGTCGGGGAATTTTGACACTTTTCCCATTTTGGTGGCTACCAGCGTTCCGATTCCCATGTCGCTGGAAATGTCGAGGAGCCTCTGTGTGATAATCCCGTCGAAGACCACTGCCTTTATTCCCTGGGTCCCTTCCTGGCCTTTTAGAGCTTCGGCAAGGTCCTTTACCGCAATCTCGGCTATTACGACATTGGCCTCGGAAACCAGTCTGGCTTTTGAATTGCCGACAACTTCCTTGAAAAGGTCCCTGAAAAGGATCTGCTCGTCAGTTAACTTGACCTCTTCCTTTTTCGGAAGATTGGGTTTGGGCTGCGGCTGGGACGGGGCATCTTCCAGGTTATCCGGTTTCTTTACCATCGGGCGCCTGTCCTTCTGCTGGTTGTCCCGTCGGTTCTTGTTGAAATCGTTACCGGATTTTTGGCTCTGGTTCTGGCCCTGGTTCTGCGGATACTGGCTAATATTGTTTTCAGTGTATGTCTGGGCGGTTTGATTGAGTATCTCATGGGCCTGTTCAGCAAGGACCTTGTGCCTGAGACATTTCATTATCTGCTTGCTGGTGAGTTCCTCAACCTCTTTGCCCGGAGGGGCTCTTGCGAGGAAATCGATTTCCGAGGTTTGGAGAAGTTCCCTGAGAATCAGTTCTCCGCCGCGGTCACCGTCAACAAATGCGGTAACGGTTTTCTGCTTTGAGAGTTCGATTATGGTGCGGGGAATGTTTGTACCCTCGACTGCAATCGCATTCTTTATTCCGGCTCTCAGAAGGTTCAGGACATCGTTGCGACCTTCCACGAGGATTATTGCATCCGAGTTTGCCACATTCGGTCCTGCAGGGAGATGTTCTGCACCGTATGTCAGGATTTCCTGCACCTGGACGGCTTCCTTTACAGATTCTGCCAGATTGCTGCTTACGCTCTTGGAATCTTCTAAGAGTTCGGAGAGGAGTTCCTTTGCGCGTTCTATAATAACATCTCTCTTCTTTACACGAACGTCCTCAATGCTCAGAATCTTCACTTTGGCCTTGCACGGGCCAACGCGGTCTATTGTCTCCAGAGCAGAAGCAAGGATGGCTGTTTCCACCTGGTCAAGGCCCGACGGTATCTCAACGACACCCTCGGATTTTCCTTTCTGGGAATTCACATCGACCTCGATGCGGCCGATCCTGCCGCCTTTCTGAAGGTCCCTGAGATCAAGTTCATCACCGAGCAATCCTTCCGTCTGCCCGAAAATGGCGCCTACCACATCGGGTTTCTCGACAACGCCATCTGCGCTTATGTTAGCCTTAATTAGGTATTTTGTTGTATTTGGGTCTAAGTTCATGTTCTTCACCTTTTTTTCGTTACAGTTGAGTTCGCAAAATCAGCATCCCATTCTTACTGCAACCATTTAGCCAGGGCTTTTACCCTGAAGGTTATAACCTTCTCCGAATTCAACCCAAAACGGGTCCTTGAATTTTATGATAGTTATCAGTAATCGTGAAATTGGATTTCTTGAACTTTTCAAACCTATTGATATTAATTCTAGTATTTATATTCTTCTATACAATGAAATTGATTGCGGCGCTGTCGTCAATTATTATTAATCCAGTGGGAAAAAATCAATAGTATTAAGTATTGAATCTGTTATCGCCTCATGTGGTCAATATGGTAAACACGGCGAAACCGCTGTCAATGTTGAGCAAAACGCTGAACAAACCAGTGATAGTGGAACTGAAAGGCAACAAAGGGTTCAGAGGAACTCTGGATGGATTCGACCCCCATATGAATCTCGTTCTCAAGAACGCAGAGGAACTGGAGTCCGGCGAGGTCAAGAGGAAGCTGGAACTGGCAATCGTCAGGGGCGATAACGTAATTTATATTCTAACATAGGAGGTTTGGACATGAGCAAGGGAACACCTTCAATGGGTAAACATTCCTCAGGGAAGACCCATATAAGATGCAGGAGATGCGGCAACCATTCATACCACGTCAGAAAGAAAACATGCGCTTCCTGCGGATTCGGAGCCACAGCAAAACTCAGAAATTTCACATGGGCTAAAACACATTAATGGTGATATTTTGGACCCTGAAGCTTTGGAGGCAGACAAAGTCAAGGAAGCCTGCGCAGTAGTTGCAATGAGATGCAAGCAGGATGTAGCTCAATACATTTATTACGCGTTAAGGGCTCTTCAGCACAGGGGCCAGGAAGCTAGCGGCATTGCGGTTTATTCAGGGGGCCTGAAAGTAAAGAAGGGAGTAGGCCTTGTTTCTGATGTAATGGGTCCGGAGGATATGGACAAACTCTCCGGCAAGGTCGGAATCGGGCATAATTATTACTCTATAAAGGTTTCAAGACCTGAGAATATCCAGCCTCAATCGCTGAAAACCGGGATCGGTGACATTGCCATCGCCCACAACGGAATAATAGTGAATTCCCAACTTATTATCGCACAGCTAAAAAAGGAAGGCAAACTTTTCCTCCTTGAATCGGAGGAAGAAGCGTTCATCATGCGACTTACAGACACAATCCGCGCGACGGATGACATTGCGAAATCAATAAAAACTGTTTGTAAGGAGCTCATTGGCTCATATGCATTCGCACTTTTGGTGAATGACAGGGTTTTCGCAATCCGTGACCCATATGGCATCAGGCCGCTCTGTCTCGGGAAACTTCCGGACGGAAAGGGGTTCATCGCTGCCTCGGAATCGGTGGCACTTGATGTTCTCGGCGCGGAATTCATAAGGGATGTCATGCCCGGAGAAGCCGTTGAAATAACCGAGGACGGATTCAAATCTATCAATATCGGCGCCTCGATCAACAGAGCCCACTGCTTCTTTGAATGGGTTTACTTCGCAAGGGCTGATTCGGTGATAGACGGAATGAGCGTCTATGAAGCCCGGAAGAGGATCGGCTGGCGGCTGGCCAAGGAAGCTCCGGCGATAGCGGATGTTGTTATGCCCATCCCCGATTCTGGCAGGGCACATGCATACGGTTATGCGCTTGGTTCAGGTATAAAGATGAATGAAGGCCTTATGAAAAACAGATACATACACAGAACATTCATCATGCCAACCCAGGATGCCAGGGAAATAAGCGTGCGCGAGAAGATGAACCCGGTCCGCGCTGTGGTCGAGGGTAAGAGAGTTGTCATCGTCGATGATTCGATCGTCAGGGGAACCACGATGAAGAAGATTGTCAAAATGCTGAGGGATGCCGGGGCCACAGAGGTCCATGTCCGCATCGGTTCGCCGCCCCTCATATCCCCCTGTTACCTGGGAATTGACATGACAAACAGAGACCAGTTCATTGCAGACCACAGGTCCATAGATGATATCCGGAAGGAGATCGGCTCGGATTCGCTTGCATATATAACAATCGAGGGCCTTGTCGAGGCACTGAATTTTGAGAAAGAGAACCTGTGTCTCGGATGTGTAACGGGAGAATATCCCGTGAATATTCCGGGAGAAAGGCGAAGGTTCCAGCAGACCCTTGAAGGTTTCACCTAAACCACAAGCCGTTCAAGCCTGTGTTTTCCACTCAATCCTGAAGTTTTCGGTTTTCCTGCAAAAGATTTTAAAGGCAATGCCGATACCTATCCGAGGGATGCAAGGATGCCGGATGAAATACTGTTATTCACAAAGCCTGAATGCGAGAAATGCGACTATGTAAAAGCCAGAATTCCTGAGAACCTGGACATAAAAATTCTGGATATGACCTCCATGGAAGGGATGGCTCATGCGGCTTACCATGAGATCTTGGACAGATACACGCCGATCCTTGTTGTCGGAGACGAGATAGTAGAGGGCTCGATTAAGATAAAGAACAGGATGAAAGAGATAGCGGAATCCCAAAAATAGCTTTTTATTCCCCCTCGCTTTGGCCTTAAGTGTACCGGACAGGTGGAACATGGCATCCCGCGAGATATGCTTAGGAATCGAAGGCACGGCCCATACATTCGGCGTCGGCATAGCTGATTCGGATGCGAAAGTGCTGGCAAATGAACAAAGCATGTATGTCCCGAAAGAAGGGGGCATCCATCCCAGAGAGGCAGCAAACCATCATTCCGAGATTGCAGGCCAGGTAATAGGCGATGCGATGAGGAAGGCAGGCCTCTCAAGGAAAGACATCACGGTAATTGCCTTCTCGCAGGGACCGGGGCTCGGCCCCTGTCTTAGGACAGCCGCCACAGCCGCCAGAACTCTCGCTATATCTTTGGACATACCGATAATTGGCGTGAACCACTGCATAGCACACCTGGAGATAGGAAGGGCCGTTTGCGAATGCAGCGACCCGGTTCTGCTTTATGTTTCAGGCGGAAACACCCAGGTTATTTCGTATGCCAATGGCAGATACAGGGTCTTCGGCGAGACACTGGACATCGGTTTGGGAAACATGCTTGATAAATTCGGAAGGGACATGGGCATAGCTTTTCCCGCGGGACCGCGGATTGAAGCGCTTGCCTCCAAGGGGAAGAAACTTGTCAACCTGCCGTATTCCGTGAAAGGAATGGATGTGTCATTCTCAGGAATGCTTACAGCAGCGCAGCAGATGAAAGAAGAAAGCATGGAAGACATATGTTACTCTCTTCAGGAAACATCGTTTTCAATGCTCACCGAGGTCACAGAACGGGCCATGGCACATCTTGCAAAATCGGAGGTCCTTCTCGGAGGCGGCGTGGTGCGCAACCGAAGACTGGCGGAAATGGTCGGTTCAATGTGCGCCGACAGAGGGGCCAAATGTTTCGTTCCGCCTCCGTCACTGTGCTCCGACAATGGGGCAATGATTGCCTGGACGGGTTTAATCATGCATAGGGCAGGTGTGCGAATGCGGCTTGAGGATACAGGTGTTCTGCAGAGATTCAGAACTGACGATGTGGATGTCACCTGGATATGAACTGCCAAATACGCTCGGTGTATTTCCGCCAGGGTAGATGTGATTCATAAAAATTATTTCTTAATAATCGGGTATTTGGCAACAATCCTTGTTTTTTGAATAATTATACTTTTTGGGTCTGGAATGGTTAAAAGCATCTCAGAATAAAAGCCTGAAAGCTCTGGACATAAACTGCCTGAAACGATTATGATTGGCTTTTCCCTGTAAAATTAACATTCAAGGAAAAGAAATATATACAAATAGAGTCTATTATGTATTTATGAATGGTTTGGGGAGACAGCTTACCGATAAGGAGAGAACCATTTTCTGTGCACTAATAAAATATCCCACCCAGAATGACAGGGAACTATCCGAGATAACCGGTATAAATCTGTCGACTGTTACTGCTATTCGGAGGAGGCTGGAAACACTTAAGTTCTTCCAAAAGTACAGGATACCGATGGTCCAGTATGTCGGCGCCGAACTGCTGACAATCGCCTATGGCGAAATGGACAACACAATTCCAAGGGAAACGAGAAACAAACTCTGTGATCAGTACGCATCCGAACATGACAATGTGTTCCTTTTTCTGTCTTCCGATGATTTTGCTGTTCAGTTCAGCATATGCAGGAACTATACCGATGTGAAAAAGGATGTTGATGACCTGCAGCATTTCCTCAGTAAAAATAAGGTGCTGACAACGAGATCCTGGCAGTATGTAATGTTCCCGTTCGAAGTCTCAAGCCTGATCAATTATTTTGATTTCTCGTATGCCCTGAACCAGATGGTTTGCAATGTGGCATACAAAGTTCCTGATATCGACCTTAAGTACAGAAAATTCGAAGCCCGCGTGCTTAGCAACAAAGAAAAAGCAGCCCTCTCCGGCCTTGTTCTCAATCCGATGATGCCGGATAATGCTATCGCGGAAAAAGTCGGAGTTTCCAGACAGACCCTCTCCAATATGAGGCAGAGGTTCCAGAATGACGGATTGATTTATGAAGTCAATATACCCAGCCTCGGAGTTATCGACGGTATACTGGTATTCTCGCATATACTGTTCAATCCCGACTGCATGCTGGAAGACCGAAAGGCAGGCATCAAACTGGTTCTGGAATGTTCGCCGGCCATCTTCCTGGTCAGCGGAAGTTTTGAGTCCGCAATGGTCCATCTTGTTTCAGATTACGACGATTACAACAGTCTCAAGAACAAACTGATTTCATATTATGCAAGCAAGAAATTCCTCCGCGGAGAGGGAAACATTCACCTTATGCCAATCAAGAGCATCGTGATTCACAAGAATTTCCAGTTCGACGGGATTCTGAAGAATTTTCTTTGAACTACCAGCTCTTATTCAGTCTATTCTAAGATTCGTCTTAATGCAAACCAAGCCCGGTTTGCGAAAAAGGCTGTTGTATATTGCCAAGGCCGGAAGTTTACAAGCCCACGCCATATGACAAATTTGCGAATTCGCCAACCGCTTTTGACTGTTGTCAAAATAATCATTCAATGACGGAATCCACTTCCCTTTTCAGAAGATTGATCTGGTGGCTGTCCATAGTTGAGGGATTGATAGAGAGAAGCATGATTGACCTGTTTATCGCCACCTGGTCCCTGAGAGACTGGATAAGCTTCAGAACAGTGATGAAATTATTGTTGGTGATGAGATATTCGATGCCGTCAAGGAGAATTATACCGCCCTCCTTCCCCAGGAATTCCTCGAGCGACAGACTGAGTTTCTCAAGGTCTTTAGGCCTTACGGCTTCCTCCTTTGCTACGTTGGAAAGCCAAAGTATCGGGATGTTTCCCAGCTCGTACCGCTCACGTACTTTTTCAGGGAATGTCCTTGTGACGCAGTAGCCCGGCATGCCTTTGTCGAGGTTCATTTTGAAGAGCCTGTATGATTTTGCCGAGCGCTCTTCAGGTATCAAATATGTGAAACTTGGCTTGAGCCGAATTTCCACCTCCACATCGGATTGCGGAGCATCTGATGTCGGTTCTTCCAAAGGTTGCTCAGCCTGTGATGTTTCCTGAATCACTTCCGGCGGAGCCTCGACGGTGATTACGGCAGGGGCGGTCTGTGAACTGTCAGAGGAAATGCTCACTTTGATATTGACGTCCGCAGCTGGCGGTTCTTTTGAAGGTTCGGATTTGACATCGGATGGCTCAGCAGGCATCACAATAATGGTCGGAGGGGGAACCGCTTGGATTGATTTTTCCTGCTCTGTTGGTTTTTCACCCGCGACATCTTTTTCTGTCTTTTTGGGTTTTTCCTCTCTGGCTGGCTTTATCTTTTCCGGCTGTTTTTCCGGGTTCTTCGCTTTTTCGTCCAGAATGGATTCCAGCTCTTTCTTTGTCTCAATCAGTCTGTCATCGTCAGGCGCGATGAGAAGTGCGTCCTTCACAACGATGAGTGCCTCCTCAACCTTACCTGCGTCTTTCAGGGTCATGGCTTTGGAATGCAGAAGCAGGGAATCACTGGGTTTCTTCTGAAGCTTCTTCTCAAGCATATCCATTGTAGTAATATGTTTCTCGACAGCCCTTGCTTCATGCTCATCGACAGAAGTGAATTTGGTGCCGCACCGTGGACAGGCCGGGGAACTGAGCAGTACAATGGCATTGCAGAGGGAACACAGTTTTGTTTCTTCACCCGAGGTTTTCTGGACGATGCGCCTGGCGGTTACCTTGCCAATTCCCTTTATCCCCCTGAGCCTTTCTTCGGTTACTCTGGTCAGAGATTCAACAGATGGAAAACCGTTTCGGTAGAGTATTTTTGCCGAAGACTGTTTGATGTCAAATGTGTCGGCGATCTGAATTATCGCCCTCTCCTCTTCCGGGGTTAGGGGGTCCTCAATCACATTGTCTTCGCGGTCACCGGTTTCATCTTCGGAAGAAACCGGTGGCTCGGGGATTGCACTTGCGGCGGAATTCACTGGTTTTTGAAGTTCAGCTTCTGCAGGTTTCTCAATTTGGATATTGACATCGACATGCGGAGCCTCTTGCTTTGGCGCAGGCTCGCTTTCAACAGCCCTGAGAGTCTTCTCTATTGCTGCTTCGACGTGCTTTTCTTCCGGTTCCTCGTTCGGCATAAGGTCAACCCGTATGCTGTCCATGATTTCGGACGTAATCATGTCTTCGGGTTTGGAGAAGGCAGGTCCCTCTGAGGCCATTTTGACTATCTCATCTTCAGGCTCAGCTGGGGTTTCTGGCTGTCTCTTTCTTTTTTCAATCCTGACCTTCTCCCGCACCGGTTCAACGTTATAATCTGGCTCTTCCTCGGCCTCAATTGCGGAGTTAATCTCCACAACGAGGTCCTCGCCTCCGACAAGGTCCTTTCCGCAGCGGTAGCAGCTTGATGAGCCGGGTTCGACATATCCGTGGCACAGAGGGCATACGGTCTCCGGGTCATAGACCTTCTGTTCTTTTGGAAGTTCCAGGTATTCCCTGAGCTTTCTCAGTTTAGTGTGATTCATTCCCGGAATTTTCAGCAGATTCTCCCGGTCCGAGTTAATGAAATCCTGAGCAGTTAGAATTCCGTATTCAACTATAGCCAATGCCTGCTCGCGGTCGATGTCCTTTAGGCCCATGAACTCGTTCATGGCTTTCCTGATGTTCATCGAGGTTACTCCGATGGTCACGGTTTCTTCTTTAATCGGCCATTCAACAATGTAATCATCGTCGGCGATTTCTTCGACAACCTCCATCTGAGTGGCACGCGTTGAGTCGGCAATTTTCTCAAGCCATTTATCCAGTAAGTCGAGAAGGTCCTCATCCATCTTTACACGCAGTTTGATGAATTCCTCGGGGTCTAGGCCCATTTCTTTTCTCATCTGCTGGATTCTGCGGATAATCTCCCTTGCGAAGCCTTCAGCCAACAGGCTGTCTTCCATATTGGTGTCAAAATACAGGATGCCGTTTCCGAATTCCTTGGAAACCACGCCCTCGGGCAATTTGGTCTCAAAACGGACCATTTCAGGCAATATTTTGATTAACTCCCCTTCAATGCCAATGGAATATTCTCCGGCTTCAATCTTGGCTTTTATCTCCTTTGCAGGAAGCACCTTAAGCATTCTCGCAATCTTGCTCTCCCTCTGTTTATAGGCCTTTCCGATTACATTCGGATTCGGAACCACGATGAGTTCCTGGCCTGCCCACTCCTGGTTCTCCGGAACGAGTTCTATCTCCTTCACATTTGCCTGATTCTTGATTATGTCCGCGAATGTTTTCACTGCGGTAGCCACATCTTCGCTCGATGCGCTGATTGTCATCTTTTTGATAGGCCATCGGAGATTGAGACCGAGTTCCTGCCTGAATATCTGCGATGTGCGGACAATAGCCCTGGCCTGTTTCATGCTGCGTTCAAGGCCCTCGATGAGCCTGGTCGCATCGGTTTCAGGCCATTTTACCATGCTCACGCTCAGTTCGCTTCCGTTCATCTCCTGGTAGATTGTTTCCGATAAGTAAGGAGCGAACGGGGACATAACAACGGATAATCTGGTGAACAGTTCCCTCAATGCGGTGTACATTGCTGTTTTCTCATGGGAAAGGCCTTCCACCCATATCCTCTCACGGATGAGGCGGATGTACCATCTTGAAACGTCTTCCACTATGAAGTTCTCAATCAGTTCACAGGCATTGTGGTATCTGAACGCGTCCATCTCACGCTTTACATCATGAGTGAGGGATTCCGCTTTTGAAATCAGCCAGAGATCTTCCTGCCTGAGGTCGCCTCTTATTTTACTGAAATTGGTATCCTTGGAATCCCAACCATCCATATTCATGTAACTGGCTGAAAATGCATAGCAGTTCCACAGGATTTTTAGTGTGTTGTGTGCTTTCTTGACATGGTCGGGGCTGAAAGGAACATTCTCACATGGATCCAATCCCAAAATGTAGAAACGGAAAGCGTCTGGTCCGTACAGGCCGATTGCGTCAGCCGTTTGCGGTGATTGCGAGCCGGAATCTGCGAGATCTGCAGCGCCGTATAGTATATTCCCGTGTGCCAGGGCTTTTCTGAAAGGTACCTTGTTGAACAGCAGGACACTGGAGAATATCTGGTTATAGAACCAACCCCGCGACTGCTCCTGGCCTTCCGCAATCCAATCGCCGGGCCAGAGGTTCTTGAATGCATTTTTCTTCCGGGGATAGCCAAGCTGTGCCCATGAGGCGACGCTCGAATCAAACCATACGTCGACGATGTCCGGGACTCTCTTCATAAGGCCGCCGCATTTCGGGCATTCGAGGCTTATCTGGTCTATCCATGGTCTGTGAAGATTCATTCCCTCGGAGTATCCGTTTGCATCCTCCAGCTCTCTGACGCTCCCAACAAGTTCAACATGGCCGCATACATCGGTTATGCATTCCCATATAGGAAGAGGGGTCCCCCAATAACGCTGCCGGGATATACACCAGTCATTGGCTTTCATCACCCATTCATGCTGCCTTGTTGCACCGAAAGATTCAGGCACCCAAGCTATGCTTTTTAGTGATTTCAGCATTATGTCTTTCAAATCCTTGGATTTGAGGAACCATTGCTCTGTGACCCTGTGAATGATTGGTGTGGAGCATCTCCAGCAATGTGGGGATTTATGTGTGTTCATGGAGTTATATAGGACAAAACGGAGGGAATTCATATCCGTTACAACGCTGGCATTTGCCTCATCAATATTCTGACCGGCGTATTTGATGCCCACTTCGGTCGTGAGTATTCCCCTCTCATCTACCGGCGAGAATAGAGGAAGGGAAAATTGACTGGCGATCTGAGAGTCAGCGAGACCGAATCCCGGAGAGATATAGACTGAACCGGTGTGACTGTCATGCACCGAGTCCAAAGCAATAATCTTATGGCACCGTTCACCCTCGACAGTTTTATGATAAGGGATATCTGCCATCAGCGGATGGAAGAAACCGAGGTTCTCAAGGGATTTTCCTTTGACGGATTCGATGATTTCATAAGCTTCGATCCCTGATTCGGCGGCAATCTCCTCGACCCGGGATTCCAAAACTATGATTGTGCTCTTCCTGCCGCTTTGTCTTATGGCCACACGGGCATATGTCAGGTCCGGGTGTACCGCAATGGCCATGCAGCCGACGAAGGACCATGGGTTCGTAGTCCAAACGATGATATATTCATCCCTTCGGCCTTTGATGGGGATCTTGAAATAGACAGAGTGGCCTTTCTTCTCACGGTAATTGATTTCGCCCTGGGCAAGGGGCGATTCGCATCTCGGACACCATGAAGTCACCTGTTTCTGTTTCTCCAGCATTTTTTTCCTGTAGGCTTCTTTCAGGGACCACCAGACACTTTCGATGTATTGGGTGTCAGCGGTGAGATAAGGTGAATTCCAGTTGAGCCAGATTCCAAGGGATTTGAATTGCTCGGTCATGCGTTTTTGGTGTTCATTTGCATATTCCGAACAGAGATTGATGAATTTTTCCACGCCCATCTCTTCGATCTGCTTTTTGTAAGTTATGCCCAGCGATTCTTCAATTTTTATTTCTATTGGGAGGCCATGCATGTCGAAGCCAGGTGTGTCGATGACGTCGAAACCCTGGGATTTCATGAAACGAACATGGACATCCTTGAGAAGCTTGTTCCGGGCAAACCCGATGGTGAAATCGCCGGCTGTGAACGGGGGGCCGTCCACGACGTAATATTTTTTCTGGCCGATGCGTGAATTCTTTGTCCTGGCATAAGCAAAAGTTCGGGCCCAGAAATCATTGACTCTATCGGTAATTACGAATGGATCATATGTTTTCTCCGGAGGCCTGGTCTTCACTTAATATCCCCTCATTTTAATCTACGATTATCCAAACTTATCCTATGTATAGGTAATGTTGTTAAAGGTTAAAAAGTTAATGGACATGAAAAACTATATGGTAATTGAAAATTCATTCGATTGCAGAACCAAAGGATTACTATTTCTAAAACTCATTTACCATACCAAACGTCATATTCAAGTAGCGGACCAGTCGGGAGGAGCGAACTTTCTATATGCAAATAGAAACAATGTTCGCGACAGAGACTGGTCTGCGTATCTAGCTTGATATAAACTGAGCAGACCAGTCGGGATCGAGGCCTTCACTGTATTTATTTTATTTCAATAGGCCGAGAGACGACTGGCCCGCGTATCTAGCTTGATATAAACTGAGCAGACCAGTCGGGAGGAGAAAACTTTCTCCTAACAATAATGCAACAATGTTTTCGACTAAGACTGGCCCGCGTATCAAGGTGAATATAAACTGAGCGGACCAGTCGGGATTCGAACCCGAGTCCAAGGCTCCGGAGGCCCTAGTGATATCCAAGCTACACTACTGGTCCTTGTCTGACTGTAATCAGGCAGAAGGTAAAAAATAATCGGTTTGCCATTGATTTGTTTGAAGCTTTAAGATATTACTTCTTGAACTCAGTGTATCTGCAGGAACCGCAGGTTGTCCTGTTCTTGTGCTCCGCAAGGAAGACGCCTTCACCGCATTTTGGGCAGTGTTTTCTCTTTCTGGTCAGCTTTCCGTCTTTTATTTCATAGAGGTCTTTCTTTGCCATATTTAGGCCTCCGGCTCTGCCTTCTTTTCCTGCTTTTCAACAAGTTTGTTCCGTTTCAAAAGGTATTCGCGCTCAATTTTGAGTGCGATTTCCTTGCTGGGATAAATCTTCGCATAGCCTTTTGTATCGTGTACGCCGAAAGAGGGAACCATATTGTCAACAATAACCCGGTCCTTCGGGACCTTCAGGGCTTTCGAGAGTTCTTCTCTGACATTGTCCCTTTTCGGGGTGGGGCTGTTCGGGTGATGCAGTACGAAATGTACCTCAGTCCTGTTGAGTAAGGTATTCTCCTTTGTTTCCTGAATCTCAAGTTCCATTGTGTCGACTCCTGTTGGCAGTGATTAAACCTAGTAATAGATAAGCTTTTTGGCCATTGTGCCCGCCTATGCCCTCATTTTATCAAGTGCGTCATTGACGAGGCGCTTGAGTCCCGCATCGACCCGGTTGAATGAGGCCCCCTTACCCGGGATGCCGTAAACAACCATGGAACCGAGAGGTGCCAGAGAGATGCATGCAAGGGAAGCGAGGTCTTCTTCGCCGTCAACAACGATCCTTAATTTTCTTGGTTTTTCAAATCCGTTGAGGATGGTGTCCCACAGCTCCTGGGTTATGACACCGGCAGGATTTCGGACAGATATTTCCTCCTGAGGATAATTTTTGAACCTGGCTTTCACTTCCGCAATGGGCATTCTCTTTGTTTTATAATCAATAATGCTGATATCGGGAACGCAGCCAATGTCCAAAAGGTCCAGGGTTACAACATCGCCGATGCATATCAGCAACGTGGAACCAACCAGTGCATCCTTAAAGTCTGAAGGTGAGGTAAGAACTAAGCCGACCGGTGATGCCAACTCATTTCTCAACTGCTCGCGGACTTTGAAAATGATTTTAACGGACGCGGAGGGCATATTTCCCATTGGCCTGTATCCCCATCTTGCGGGCAATCTCTGACCGGGTATGGTCCAGGATGACGATATAGCCCTGCCATTCCCTTGATGTCGCGCCGCCACATGCAGTGCATGTGTCGCCTTCATTTATCAGGCTGCAAGCTTTGCAGGCTTTCACTATCTCGGCCATCAGGAGGCCTCCTTCCTGCTTATGTCTTCCTGCAGCCAGTCAGTCCTTCCGAGGCATGACTGCCGCATGGTTAGACCAATCTTGCTCTCACGCGGATTTCTCTCATTAACACTGACAGTGACTATTCTCGCCCTGACATCCTGATTCACCCTGATGTCCCTGCGGCTTTCCTTGCCGATGAGTCTCTGGTTGTCCACATCCACGTCGATATGGTCGTCCATGACCTGGCTTATGTGCAGAAGGCCGTCAAGAGGCCCGAACCTCACGAATGCGCCGAATTTGAGAATCTCACAGACGGAACCTTCGATAATCTCCTGTGTGTCCAGTCTGAAGATAAGTGCATCATATTCCACGTCCTGGTAAACAGCGCCGTCGCCGTGAACAATACGCCCTTCACCCACTGGATTAATGTTCGCCGTGAGGACAATCAGACTGCGGTCTCCGACTATCTTTCCCTCGAAGCTGTGCTGGGTCAGCTCCTGTGAAAGTTCGGCCATGTCCTCTCCGAGCCTCTCGGGAGGAATCCTTATTACATCTTTTCGCTTTATCTTCAGGTACATGAAAATCACTCTGTCTTATCGCTCTGATATATCAACTATTATTTATTAATTCTGTATGTATTGGCAGAAGGGAATTGGCATTAAATCCGGTTAATAATATGTCAAAAAAGCTCAAGATTAAATACACAATCGCAATACCACACCGCAGTGATTGAAATGGACTTAGTTTACTTCGCACCAGTGATAGCACTTGCGGCCCTAGCGGTTGCAGGGATATATGTCAAAATATTAATGGGAAAAAGTGCCGGAACGAAAGAGATGCAGGACATCTCCAAGTCCGTCCAGGAAGGAGCCGAAGCATACCTGAAGAAGGAATACTCTTGGGTAGCGATATTCTTCGTAATCGTCACGGCATTCCTTGCGGCCCTTGTATGGCTGGATATGCTGAATAAATGGGTACCATTTACTTTTGTCCTTGGCGGAATATTCTCAGGAGCCGCCGGTTACCTGGGAATGATGGTCGCAACAAGATCGAACGCCAGAACAACCCAGGCAGCGAAGGAGAGCCTCAACAAAGGCCTCAAAGTCGCTTTCATGTCGGGAAGCGTCATGGGACTTACCGTTGTCGGCCTTGGGCTTCTCGGAGTTAGCTTACTCTACATTTTCTTCTATGACCCGCTCGACCCTGTGAAGAGTCTGGAAGTCATGATCGGTTTCGGTTTCGGTGCATCGTCCATTGCGCTGTTCGCAAGAGTGGGCGGCGGGATATTCACCAAAGCCGCGGATGTTGGAGCAGACCTTGTCGGAAAGGTCGAGGCCGGCATACCGGAGGATGACCCGAGGAACCCCGCGGTCATCGCAGACAATGTCGGGGACAATGTCGGCGATGTCGCTGGCATGGGCGCAGACCTATACGAAAGCTATGTCGGGGCCATAATTTCCGCCATGACATTGGGCGCTGTGGCTATGATTGCCGCCGACCTGCCGGAATCCGGAATATTCCTTCCAATGATTGTTGCGGCATTCGGTATAATTGCGTCAATCATCGGCGGAATGCTTGTCAGGACAGGCGAAACACCGGAGCAGTCAGTTCTTCTCAAAGCTCTCAGGATGGGCACTTACGGTGCCGCCATTATTGGAGGCATTCTATCGTATTTCGCAGTTATCTGGACAATCGGTCCTGAATACATCGGAGTATTCTGGGCTATAATAATCGGCCTGGTTGCAGGAAACATCATCGGATTCTGCACTGAGTATTACACATCTGACAGCTACAAGCCGACCAAGTCGATTGCCAAAGCTTCAAGAACAGGCCCCGCGACAGTCATAATATCCGGCCTTTCAGTGGGAATGGTTTCAACAGCCATTCCGGTCATAACGGTCGGTGTCTCGGTCATTATGAGCTATTACATCGCCGGAGGAGCTGACGATCTTTCGCTAGGTCTTTACGGAATTGCGCTTGCCGCTGTCGGAATGCTCTCAACACTGGGCGTTACACTCGCTACCGATGCATACGGCCCGGTCGCAGACAATGCAGGCGGGCTTGCGGAAATGACCCACCAGGAAGCGCATGTCAGGGAAAGAACAGATGCCCTTGATTCACTGGGGAACACCACCGCAGCCACCGGAAAGGGCTTTGCAATAGGTTCCGCCGCACTTACGGCCATGGCCCTTCTCTCGGTCTACAATGACACAATAAAGACTGCGATGGTAGACGCCGGAGAAATTGCGGCAAACGAGGTTATTCCCGGAATGTCCATTATGACACCGGAACTCATTGTCGGTCTGTTCATCGGCGCAATGCTGCCATTCCTGTTCTGTGCATTGACAATGTCCGCTGTCGGAAAAGCCGCAGGTAAGATTGTTGAGGAAGTGAGAAGGCAGTTCAAAGAGATTCCCGGCTTGCTGGAAGGTAAACCAGGTGCCAAGGCGGATTACAAATCCGCAGTAGGAATATCAACAGAGTCCGCTCTCAAACAGATGATTATGCCGTCAATCCTGGCAATCGTCGCACCGGTTATTGTTGGCATATTCCTGGGCGTGCCCGGTGTAATGGGTCTACTTGTTGGTTCGCTCACAAGCGGATTCACGCTTGCGGTCATGATGGCAAATTCCGGAGGAGCATGGGACAATGCAAAGAAGCACATTGAAAGGGGTAACTACGGCGGTAAGGGCTCGAAATGCCACAAGGCCACCGTTGTCGGCGACACTGTCGGAGACCCATTCAAGGACACATCCGGACCCAGCCTGAACATCCTCATCAAACTGATGTCATGGGTGGCTCTGCTCACCGCATCGTTCATTGTGATGCTCAACGGGATGCTGTTCTAAAAGCAGCATCCTGGAGAGAATCGCCGGTTGCGGCCCAGCATAAAAAGGCTTTGCGATACAGATTTAAATCTGATTGGGTATCGCAGGCCTGATGCCAAAGTGCGAGCTCTCTTCAAACAATCTTGAATTCATAAAAGTCATGACACTTCCGGAAAAAAGTTTCCTGCAGCACTTTTCACTATGGGTAGCAGATATATGAATGAAAAATCATCGCTGAAATGGAGGGACAATAAATGGACGACATAATCGATCTGGTCAAGAAACTTGTTTCAATCCCAAGCATACTCGGAGACACCGAAGAGATTGAAAATTTTGTTGCCGGCGAACTTGGAAAGGTGAAAGGTTCGAACGTCGATATGGTACCGGTCAAGGGCATCGGCAACTGCGTCCTGGCCAGAGTCCATCATTCCGATGAACTTCCAACCGTAATGCTGAACGGGCATCTGGACACGGTCGAAGTCTGCAGATCATGGACAAGGGATCCTTTCACGCCGACTGTCGAAGGAGATGGGCTTTACGGCCTCGGGAGCGCGGACATGAAGGCCGGCGTTGCAATATCTATGAAGATGTTCAGCGAACTGGCCAAGCTGAAAAAAGTCAATGTCGTTTTCGCGGGCAGCGTGGATGAGGAAGGCGATTCAGCCGGTGCCTTCGCGCTTCTTGAAAAAGGAATCAAAGCCGACATCTGCCTAATTCCTGAACCGTCCGGCGGAACTCTCATGATGGGCTGCCGCGGCAGGGTGGTCTTCGAGGTTGATGTGAGAGGTGCCAGCGCGCACGGCTCCAGACCCGAGGAGGGCGTGAATGCCATCTCTGAAGCGGCCAAGTTCGTTGGTGCTCTGGATTCAATCCCGCTTGCAGAACATGAAAAACTTGGCAGGGGTTCATTCTGCGTTCTGGAAATGGCCGGAGGCACAAGGACACTGTCCGTGCCGGATTCCTGCCGGCTGAAGATAGACCGGCATTATGTCATAGGCGAGGAGAAAGAACAGATGCTGAAGATGCTGAAAAAAGCGGCATCTGAACTGCGTGGCAATGGCCATTTCGAAATAGGTTTCCTGAAGAGCCGCCCGACGCCCTTCCTTGAGCCATATCTCACTGAAAATACCGGTCTCGTGAAGACATTCACAGAATCGGTGGGAGGCTGTTTTACATTTGGCAAATCTGTGGGCGACTACAATGCATTTTCCAAGGTAATGCCCACAGTGGTTTACGGACCCGCCGGGGTCAATTGGCATGCGGGTGACGAGTATGTGTCCCTGAGCTCGGTAAGAACCTGTATGGACGGATACCTTAGGTTCGTTCAGAGACTATGAAAGGGGGAACCCTTTTATCACCCTTCAACATTGATGCGCCCGGAGTGAAAGAATGAAGCGCATCAAAACCTACATCCACGGACTTGACGACGTTCTCCACGGAGGCATCCCGGACGGGCACATTGTTTTGCTCGCCGGCGAACCTGGCACATACAAAAGCTCCGTCGCTTTCAATATCATTTATAACAATGTGAAGAATGACAAGCATGTCGCGTGTTATATTACTCTCGAACAGGGCAGAGAGAGCCTAATCCAGCAGATGACAGGAATGGGCATGGACCTGGAATCGGTCGGCAACAATCTGAGCATAGTCGACCTGGCCCTCATACGCAAGAACCTGGAGAAACTTGGCCAGCAGTCGTGGATGCAGATATTCAAGACCTATGCCTGCAATCTGAAAGAGAATATTGATTACTCAATACTGGTCATTGACTCCCTGCCGGTACTTACCATGCTGGCGGAGTTCTCCAACCCCAGGATCGAGCTTTTCCATTTCTTCGAATGGCTCAGAGAGATGAACATCACCTGCCTGCTGATTTCCGAGATGAAACTTGGCCATGAGGACTATGCGGAAATGGGGGAGGATTTCCTCTCCGACGGCATAATCCACCTGAAGATGGAGAAAGTCAGCGACGTGAATGTCCAGAGACGCATCAGAGTTGTGAAGATGAGGTCCACCGAGCATAATTCCGATTTCTTCACGCTGCTCTACGGGAAGGCCGGATTCACAGCGACCAGAGTTATCAGCGAGTAATGCACATGGAACCTGACTCACCTCTGAAGATTGCCCTCGGCCTCGGTCTGGCATCTTATTGCCTTGTGCTGCTGGTGTCCCAGGAAGCCCAAGTTATCACAGTCCTTCTTATGGGCGGCCTCTCGCTTGTTCTTGCTGTGGCATCAATGGGTTTTTTATGGCGTAACAAACCTGCCCAGGAACAGAATGCGAAGTCCGGCCCCCAGACGGAAAAGTGATACCGATCAGGTTATTCTGGTGTAAGGAGTTCCCGCCTTTGCCAATCGCCCTGCGTGGACATCTTCGGTTTTCCTGTATATCATCTCGAGTTTCTGCATACAGGAATCTGTGTCGAACTGGGATATGCTTTTCAGGGTATTTTTGCGCATCTCCTCAGGCGCATCCAGGCACAGCTCGATCTTTTCTGCGCAGTCCCTCGGGTCGGATTCAAAGAGGTACCCGTTATGGCCGTGTTTGATTATGTCCGGTATCACACGGCAGTTTATACCGGCCACCGGTTTTCCGGAGGCCAGCGCTTCGGTCATCACTATCCCCAGCGTCTCGAATTTCGAAGCCAGGACGAACATGTCAGAGGCCGCATAATATTTCGGGAGGTCCTCAGCCGGGATGAAACCTGTGAAGATGACGTTATCTTCCAGATGCATTTCCTTGACGCGGGCTTGGTATCTTTCGCGCGCCGGTCCGGTGCCGACAACCAGCAGTTTCGCATTTGGCCTCTTATTCCTGAGAATCTGCATTGCCTCCAGGACCAGTCCGAGGTTCTTCTCCTCGGACACCCTTCCTACATGCAATATTATCTCATTGTCCCGAAGGCCGTGTTTTTCGCGGACCGAGTCTCCTTTGACATTGGGATTGAAAATTTCTGTTTCAATGCCTGGGAATACCCAATCGGTGTAAGCCATGTCAGGAACAATCTTCCTGAGTTCGGTAATCGCGTTCTGCGAGGGCGCTGCGACGCCGTCGCTCCTTCTGCACATGGGTTTGAGATACATCCAGAGAAGCGTTTCCATGAACTTTGGGTCAACATTGACAGGGAAATACTGGGTTGCTTCGTTCACCCATGTATGAAAATGAAGAAGTATCGGAAGCTTCAGTACATTCGAGGACATCATTGCTTTCTGGCCCATGAAAGCAACCCCGTGAGTATGAATTATCTGAACATCGTTCTGGCGGAGAAGCTCGTCCTTCCTCTTCGAAAGTGAAAGAGCCATTCTGTAATCGGGATACTGTTTGAATTCCCTGGCCTTAAAGAGGAATGTGCGGTCGTCCTCTTTGGCAATCCCTTTCTGGTCATC
>JAQVMG010000076.1 GCA_028703755.1 Thermoplasmata archaeon
GTTCGTTGTCGGCCTGGTCCTCGGAATAATCCTTGCAGTAATGTTCCTCGGAGGAAGGAAAGAGGAACAGCCTGAGGATGAGATTGCGCCCGAGGAGGAACTCCCCAAGGACGAAGAACTTCCGAAGGATGAGCTATCGGAATCCTCCGAAGAGCCCCTCGAACCAGCAACCGACGACAGCCTGGAAGCCAAGCCGGAAGAACCTGAGCCCATACCGGCCGAGGAATCGATTCCCGAGCCAATGCCGGAGGAACCGATCGAACCGGAGACCGAGGAGATAATCCCAGAAGAGGTCCCCGCGGTTGAGGAAGCCCCGGTCGAGGAGGACCCCCGCGTCACCAAGCTGACAGAGGCCTACAAGAACGGTCGGATCTCGAAAGAGCTCTACGAGAAGAACCTGGCTAAGTTCAGGGAACAGAAATAAACCGTGAAATGGGCGGGCTCAAAACCCGCCCACATTTTAACCTTCTTTGTTTTTTCACCATTTCCCGAAATCCGCTTATACCCGGAACATATCTCCCTCTCAGTGATAACATGGCAGACCCGAGAATAGAGAAACTTGCAAAGCTGATTGTGAACTACTCCGTGAGCGTGAAGAAAGGCGATATGGTCCTGATAAACGCACCTATCCAATCCGAACCCCTCGCTCTTGAGATGTATAGGGAGACGCTGAAAGCCGGCGGATATGCTTTGATGAATCCTGTATTCGAAAGATGCGGCGAGATATTCTACGAAACCGCAAAGGACCATCAGCTGGATTACTGCTCCCCCTACAAGAAATTTCTCTACAAGAACGTTGACTGCCTCATTTCGATAATGGCCGATGAGAACACGCGTTCGCTTGCCAATTCCGACCCCAAGAAAATGGCAAGGGCACAGGCCGCCAGCAGAGAAATTTTCGATATTTATATGGAAAGATCCGCCAAGGGCGAACTGAAATGGTGCGGCCTTCCATACCCGACCCAGGCTTTGGCCCAGGAAGGTTCTATGTCGCTTTCGGAATACGAGAAATTTGTTTATTCGGCCTGCCTGGTGGACAGGAAGGACCCAATTGCGGAGTGGAAGAAGGTGTCCAAATCCCAGGAAGCGATGGTGAAGTGCCTTGACAAGGTCAAAAACATCGAATTCTACGGTGAGGACACGGAACTCAAGATGTCCGTGAAAGGCCGGAAATGGATAAACTGCGACGGCAAGTTCAACATGCCGGACGGCGAAGTCTTTACCGGGCCGGCCGAGGACAGCGTCAACGGCAGGATAAGGTTCACATTCCCAGGCATCTACATGGGCAAGGAGATAGAGGACATAACCCTTGATTTCAAGAAGGGAAAGATAGTCAGGGCCCATGCTGAGAAAGGCGACAAGCTTCTGCAGAGCCTCATCGGCATTGACGATGGCGCGAAGCGGCTGGGCGAGGTCGCCATCGGCACGAACTACGGCATAACCAAGTTCACGAAGAACATTCTGTTCGACGAGAAGCTGGGCGGCACCATCCACATGGCGATAGGCGCAGCGTATCCGGAGTGCAACGCGAAGAACAAGAGCGCCATCCATTGGGACATGATAAAAGATATGAAAAAAGATGGAGAAATCATCGCTGATGGTCACACTGTCTACAAAAACGGGCGCTGGATTGGTTAAACACCCGGCCAACCATCCCTTGCCCTACCCATACTCCAACTCCTCCCCAAACCTGGCGATCTTCACTGCCGCATCGGTATGGAACCCGCGGATACTGTTCGAGGTTCTGGTCTCGTCGACAACCTCAACATAATTGAAACTGCCCGAGACAAGTTCCAGTATCCTGTCGCGGTGCTCGGGGGAGCCGTCGCCGATGCGCAGAACGCACTGGCTGTATGAATAATCGGAAAGTATGCCCAGAATTATATCGGCCGCATGCTCGGGGCTTGTTGCCTCCCTGGTCTCGATGACGCGGCCGTTCGAGAGGGCCGCTATTCCGGGCTCGGGGCCGGGGTCAACGCCGATGATGAGGACATGACAGCAACCGGTGCCGTTCATCGCCTGTATGGCCTTTCTCATGGCCGGCTCGATGTCTTTGACCGCAATCGTCGGAGTGAAACCGATGCTCTCCGCCTCTTCGGGAGAAGTAAGGATCACGCCGATGTCCAGGGGAATGCTGTCCCTGCTTCCGAGGAGCCGGAACTTGATATTCCTTGATTTGAGGAATTTCGCGATGTCATAATACAGCCTCACGTCGGCAGTCAGGATTCCTATGACGTCTCTCTTCGGTATCTCCAAAATATCCCCCAGCCGAACATGGAAAGATCATATCCGCATATCTGGCAAGCCGTCAGTTCGGGGTCTTCGACTATTGAGCCGCACAGCTCGCATCTCTTCCGATTGTCTTCTTCTTCGCTCTCCTCTTCCGGAGTGAAAAGGGATTTGACAATGTCCGAGGCTCCGACCCATTCATCCATGTCGCCGGTCCAGTTGCCGCACTGCTGCCAGAACTTCTCCTGAACAATGTCAACGGTCCTCTCGACCTTGCTCTGCATCTTGACATCGGCCTTGCCCTCGTAGATCACAGCCAGATAGATGTGCTCTCCCAGCTCGATGAGCAGGTTGCGGTCCTCGAACTCAAGGCGTTTCAGGGACCACTGGCCCGCGCCGAAAGTGTCTTTCACGAAGCTCTGGATCGCGGTCAGCATACCGGCCACGATGTCGTAGTCCTGGCTCTCCTCGCCCTTGTGATTGGCATAGGTGATGAGGCATCCGCTCTTGTGAACAAGAAATGCCTCTTTGATCTCCGGACAACCATCTTCAGCGCCCATGACGAACTGCCTTTACCTGCACATGTATGGATTTTCCCCTTATAAATATTGGGAAAATTTCCCCGGAGCAAGTAAAAAAGCCTCCTGACGGCTGGGTGCCGCCGCTGTGCTTGGGTCTACTTTTTCTTCCTGCCGAATCTCCCCTGTCCTGAACCGGATTTTCCCCCGCTGGCATCGGAGAATTCTTTCAGAATCCGCTTCTGCTCGCCGCTGAGCTTCTCCGGAACCCGCAGGTTGACTTTCACATGAAGGTCGCCTCTGCCTCGTCCGCCCATCACTGGCATGCCCTTGCCCCTGAGCCTGAAGATGGTCCCCGGCTGGGTGCCCGGGGGGATGTTCACCGAGGCCTTGCCGTCTATGGTCTCGAAGGTTATCTCGTCTCCCAGGGCTGCCTGGACGAAATCTATCTCGACTTCCGTGAGAAGATGCTCGTCCTGCCGCCTGAACACAGGATCCTCCTGCACATGGACAACGACATACAGGTCCCCGGAAGGCCCGCCAAGCCTTCCCGCATCGCCCTCGTTGCGAAGTCTCAGTCTTGTGCCGGTCTCTGCGCCCGCAGGTATGTCTACCTCGATCCTGCTGGTCTTCTTCACCGAACCCTTGCCGGCGCATTTTTTGCAGGGCCTGTCGATCTTCCTGCCTGCGCCGTTGCATGCCGGGCATGTGCCGATCGATATGTACTGGCTGTAGCCGCGTCTCTGGACCTGTTTGACCTGGCCTGCACCGTTGCAGGTTTGGCAGACCGCTGGCGTTGTGCCTTTCTCCGCGCCGGTTCCGGAGCATTCATCGCATTTCACCGAATGGGGGATGTCGAGTTTCTTTGCAACGCCCTTGGCCGCATCCCTGAGGCTTATCTGAATGTCATAACGCAGATCGCTGCCCCTTGCCGGGCCGGACTGGCTGCGGCGCGCTCCGCCTCCGAAGAACATGTCGAAAATGGAACCTCCGCCGAAGTCGCCGAAAATATCGCTTATGTCCTGCTGGTGGGTGAAGTCCTGCCACTGGAACCCGCCGCCCCCGAAGGCGTCGTTTATTCCGGCGTGGCCGTACTGGTCATACTTGGTGCGCTTCTGCGGGTCGGCCAGTATCTCGTACGCTTCGCTGACTTCCTTGAACATCTCCCCGGCCTCGGCCTTGTTAGTCGGGTTCATGTCTGGGTGAAATTTCTTGGCCAGCTTCCGGTAGGCCTTCTTGATGTCATCCTGGCTGGCGCTCTTGTCAACGCCCAGGACTTCGTAGTAATCTCGCTTGTTGGCCATGTTAAGACTTCCGCATTGTGAAATTGGAGCGCAGGAACTTGCCTGCGCTCATTAACTTTTCTGTTTCAGGATCCGATTCAGTCTTCTTTGACCTCTTTGTAATCGGCATCGACGAAATCGCCTTCGCCGGAGGGCGGGGGTGCCTGCTGGCCGCCGCCGCTTTGCTGCTGTTGCTGCTGAGCCTGGTGCTCAGCCGCTGCCTGCTGATACAGCGCCGTCGTGACCTCGTACAGCGCTTTCTGGAGCGTCTCCAGGTCCTTCTTGACGCGCTCGGTGTCTTCGGATTTGACTGATTCCTTCAGGGATTCCAGCGCCTTTTTGATTTTGTCCTTCTGGTCCTGGGTGGCCTTGTCCCCGAGTTCCTCCATGGTGCGCTCCGCGGAGTAAATCATCGTATCGGCCTGGTTCATGGTCTCGATCTTCTCGCGCTTCTTCGCATCCTCGTCGGCATACTTCTGGCTCTCGCTTATTTTCCTCTCGATCTCTTCCTGCGACAGGTTGCTGGTCGCGGTGATTGTTATTTTCTGCTCCTTGCCGGTTCCCAGGTCCTTCGCCGTGACGTTCACGATTCCGCTGGCATCTATGTCGAATGCGACCTCTATCTGCGGTATCCCCCTCGGCGCGGGCGGTATTCCCATCAGGTGGAATCTTCCGAGGCTCACGTTGTCTGCTGCCATGGCCCTCTCGCCCTGGGTCACATGGATCTCAACGCTTGTCTGGTGGTCCGCGGCTGTTGAGAATATCTGGCTTTTGCGGGTCGGGATGGTCGTGTTCCTTGTGATGAGCGGGGTTGTGATGCCGCCCAGCGTCTCGACGCCCATTGTCAGCGGAGTAACGTCCAGCAGGACGATTTCCTTGATTTCTCCGCCCAATATCCCGCCCTGGATTGCCGCGCCCACAGCGACGCATTCATCCGGGTTGACATTCTTGTAGGGCTCTTTCTTGAAGAAATCCTTCACCAGGTCCATGACTGCCGGCATCCTTGTCGAACCGCCGACAAGAATGACCTTGTCAATATCCTCTATCTTCAGAGCCACAGGTTTCGCGTCCCTCATCGCCCTCTTCATAGGTTCGAGGGTGCGCTCCAGCAGCTTCCTGGTTATCTCCTGGAATTTCGCCCTGGATATCTTGATGTCCATGTGCTTCGGGCCGGTGCTGTCTGCGGTTATATAGGGCAGATTTACTGTGGCCATCTGAAGGCCTGAAAGCTCTATCTTGGCCTTCTCGGCGGCTTCCCGGAGCCTCTGCATCGCGGTCGGGTCGTTTCGAAGATCGACTCCCTGCTCCTTCTTGAATTCGGAAACAAGGTAATCCACAACGGTCTGGTCCCAGTCATCGCCGCCAAGCAGCGTGTCTCCGTCCGTGCTGAGCACCTGGAACGTTCCGTCTCCCACCTCCAGGAATGATATATCGAATGTTCCGCCGCCAAGATCGAACACCGCTATCTTCTCGCCTTCGTCCTTGTCCAGGCCGTATGCAAGAGCTGCAGCGGTCGGTTCATTGATGATCCTGAGCACTTCCAGACCGGCAATCTTTCCTGCATCCTTGGTTGCCTGGCGCTGGTTGTCGTTGAAGTAGGCGGGAACAGTGATGACCGCCTGTGTGACGCTCTCGCCGAGATATGCCTCAGCATCCAACTTCATCTTCTGCAAAATCATCGCAGAAATCTCGGGAGGCGTGTAACTGTTCTTGTCTATCTTGACTTTGTGATTTGTGCCCATCTTCCTCTTGATCGATGAAACCGTCCTCTCGGGGTTGCTGACCGCCTGCCTTTTCGCCACCTGGCCGACCAGCCTTTCCCCGTCCTTCGCGAACCCCACCACTGAAGGCGTGGTCCTTCCCCCCTCGGCATTCGGCAGGACCTTCGGTTTTCCGCCTTCCATCACTGCCATGCACGAGTTTGTCGTTCCCAGATCTATACCTATTATCTTTGCCATTTTTTATTCCTCCTTTTTTATATTTGTATCGTCATCCTTATTTTCCGTGTGCCTGGCCACTTTGACCTTGGCCGGCCGGATTACCTTTCCCTTCATTGCGTATCCGGACTGAAATTCGTCCAATATACGGCCGTCATCCTCCTTGCCGGATTCGGCCTGCATTATCGCCTCGTGTTTCCGCGGGTCGAACTGGCAGCCGGCCGCGGCAATCCTCTCGAGTCCGTTCGTCTGCAGGTATTCCAGCATGTTCTTGTAAATCATCAGGACACCTCTGGATTCCTCGTCAGGCAGCTTCTCCAGGTGCTCAATTGCACGCTCGAAGTTGTCGAGCGTGTCCAGGAGTCCGGCGACCAGGGTCTCGCATGCACTGTCGGCTATCCTTGCCTTCTCCGATTCGATGCGCTTCCGGTAATTCTCGAAATCCGCCTGCCCCCTCTGAAGCTGGGCGAAATAGCCCTGGCTCAGCTCTGTTTTTTCCGCAAGCTGGCGTTTGATGTCCTCGACCTCTCTGAGCAGCTGTTCGTTCCGGAGCAGAATTTCGGACTCCTTTGAAGGTTCCGTGCCCCCCGTCTTTTGGTTCTTGGTTTTCTTTTTGTTTGGCATTGTATCACACACATTTCCTTACTTGGAGAGCATCAGAAGGCCTTTCTTCTGAAGCTTCCTCATCACCTTCTCTATCTCCGATTCCCTCATATCGAGTTTCTCAGACATGGACGTTATATCCATATCTTCCTCGCCCACAATGTAGCGGAGGACCTTCCGCTCCTCGTAATCCTCACACAGAGTGTCAATGATGTTATTCGCATATCTCATTGAATTCTCCTTTCTGGCCATGAGCTCGTCCCTCTTCGCCGAAAGGTCGCTCAGCTGCTCGTTCACCGATCCGATGTGGGCCATGAATTCCGCGAGCCTGATCCTCAAATTCTCTGCTTCCCGAAGGGCCTGGCTGTCTGAGCCTGCCTCAATCGTTTCATCCCTTTCATGAAACCTCAGTTCTTCGTTGAATATCTCCGGCGAAAGGTCGATTACCAGAGTGAATCTTTTTGTTGCGACATAGCATTTTCTCGGCGGTCCGGATTCGCTGTCCCTGAAAACCGAAGTCACGAGGTCGCTGTCCTCGAGGACTTTCAGATGCTTCATTATTGCCTGCTGGCTGACACTGAGTTCCTTGGAAAGCTGGAGCGGGTAATGTGTCTCTTTCACCAGCTTCGCAAGTATCCTGCGTCTTGTCGGATTTCCTATTGCCGCCAGCAATATGTCAAGGTCCATTTCGTCCATAATTCATCACATCAAATAGATGGGGCCGGGGGATTTTTCTTCCCCCGGCATTGCGTTCATTTCACCGCGATGCTGTGCTTCTTTGGCTGTTCGATTTTCGCTTTCTTCAGCTTTACCGTAAGTATGCCGTCCTTCAGCTCGGCATCGCATTCCTCCGGAACTATGTCCTGCCCGAATCGGATCTGCCTCTGGAACGAGCTCTGGCTCATTTCCCTGTAGATATAGCCGGTCTTCTCATCCTCCTCTATCGTCTCC
>JAQVMG010000077.1 GCA_028703755.1 Thermoplasmata archaeon
ACGGACGTGGTAGCCATTACAAGACGTTGTCATCTTCTGCTCACCCTCCTCTGCATCCCATGTCGAACTGCCAGCGGTGCTCGAGGCCCATTATTGTATGCTGGACGTTGACGCTTATGTAATCGGTGGTCATGGTTGTACCCTGGAATATTGCGTCAGCTACCATGTATTGCACAAGGAAGATGAACTCGTTGTTGGCCCCCATGACGTAATCCGACCAAGTCACCCCAGAGAGCGTGCCCTGTCTGGTTCCGTCGCCGGATGTGCTTGCGGCTCCTGAATACATCTGCGTCCAGGTTCCAGCAACCTGGTTCCTAGCATAGATGTTGACATTCCCGGCCCTTGAGACATAGCCTTCCCATGTGAGGACAATCTGCTGAATAGTCGCAGGTGCCTGACTAAGGTATATGTTGCCTCTGATACTGATGTAATCCCCACTCCCTGGATCGGCAGAGGTGGTTCTGCTGTCGTCCGAGAGGCTTGCCTGGGTGTATTGGGTCCCTGTGAACACAGTCTGCGAGTTCAGGCTGGTTGCCGGGGCGTCGTTGCTGTCCAGGTAATATGCCCACTTGTCCGTGCCGGTGCCTGAAGAATAGGTATATAATGTGTTCGCTGTAGCAGTTCCCTCCGTGATATTCTCATACACGCCATCGTCCGGGAACTGCCTGGTGCTCAGATAACTGCCGGTCACGGTTCCGGCCACCGGCACGTCAGCCATTGCCTCGTCATTGTACGTGGCCATCGGCACAGCGCTGGCCCAGTCCCTGAATCCCAGGGTGTAGTTGGCTGCTGCAATCTCCGAGTCGCCCCTTCCTGTGTCGTCCAAGAGGGCTGTAAGTTCTATACTGGTTGCATTGGCGTAATCAACAGAAAAGATGCTGGTGCCGTTGAGTTTCACATTGTTTATTGTTGGGGCCATCACATCGTGGATTATCAGGGTTGCATATTCGCCGGGAACGGTGTTATAGCTCGGAACGATGTCCCAGCCGTAGGCATAAAGGTAATAGACGCCCGCAGACCAAGTCGATAGGTCCAAAGCGGCCGTGAACTGCTCCCTGGCGGTGTCCAGGACGTTAACAGCTGCCATTGTTCGGACCGTTGCCCAAGCGCCCGGCCCAACAGTGTAATTGGCGCCGGCGATGACCGAGCCCCCGGTGAGCGAGTCGTCAACCCAGGCGGTTACCGTTACCGTTCCTGCGCCGACGTTTGCAGTCTCGAATATCTCCACGCCGTTGATCCGAACAGTGTCTACGTTTGGCGGCGTGTCGTCATAAATAACGATTCTTGCGAAGAGCTGGGAGGTGCTGTTGCCGTCATTGCTCTCGTCCCAGCCGTAAGCGTAAAGGTCATGGTTTCCGACGGGCCAGGTTGAGATATCCACCGTGGCAGTGAAATCTTCGGAAGCAGAATCAAGCGCGTCGACAGGCATCATCGGCATGACAGTCGGCCAGTTGACCATGCCGACCGTGTAATTTGCGCCGGCAATTATGTTGTCGCCGTGACCTGTGTCGTCCACGGTCGCTGTAAGTATCGCGGTCCCCCTGGCTGAGAACGGAACCGATATCTCCGGAACGCCGTTCACGAGCACGTTCTTCATCTCCGGGGCGTACTCGTTCTGGATTATGAGCACGGCAAAAGGCGCATTCGGGATGTCGCAGTTGGGCACCCCGTCCCTTCCGTAAACGTAAAACAGATATGTGCCTGGCATCCAGCCGGTTACATCGATTGTGTTGGCAAATGCCTCCGTGGCGGAATCCAGAGCATTGACGGCCCCCATCGGCACCGAAGCGGCCCAGTTCTGGCTGCCCAGCGTATAGTTCGCGCCTGCGATTAAGGTTCCGCCACGGCCTGCATCATCGACTGTAGCGGTGAGCTGGAGTATCGGGTCGTCGGTTATTCCCATCGTAAACGTTGCCTGCCCGTTCAGCAGGACGCCAGTCGTCAGGGGCGCGACATCGTCGATTATGGTAACGGTGGCATGCTGTGTGGAAGTCGTATTCTGCAGCGGAGTAGCGTCTGTGCCGTAAACATGGATGTTGTAAACTCCGGCATTCCAGGACGGGAGGTCCAGGGTTGCCTCAACCGGCTCCACATGGTTATCGAACGTTCCGTCGACTGCCGCCATCGGGGTGCCGGGTAAGGAAGCGAATTGAGGCGTCCAGATCGCGGAGATTATATCTGAAAAGCCGCGATTCGTATCATCCACTGTGGCCGTCAGATGAACAGGCGCGGTCTCGGAAAACAGAACCGTATGGGTGGCTGCTCCGTCAACAAGTACTGTGCCGGTGTTGGTTGCCGGCGCCCTGTCGTCAATTATCGTAATGGTAACATGCTCAACCGAAGTTTCATTGAGGTTAAGATACTGGTCTGTTCCGTAGACATAAATCTCATGGATCCCCGCGCCCCAAGTGGCAAGCGGAAGGGTTGCCTGGACAGGTTCGTTGATTTCGCCGAATGCTCCGTCCTGGGCTGTCATGGCCGAGCCGGGGAAGTTTGCAAACCCGTCCGTCCAAACCGCGGAGGCCACTGTGCTGCCTCCGGTCGTTGTGTCATCAATCGTGGCTCTCAGAATCACATTTCCGGCGGCTGAGAGAGAGACGTTGTAATATGGACTGCCTGCCACCAGCACTGTTCCGGCGACAGTCACGGGCGGGAAATGGTCCGCGACCCAGGTCTGGAGCGCCGGGGACGGGTTGTTCGTGATAACCGGGTTGGTGTTCTGTGAATAATACGAAGCGCCGACATTCGGGGAGTTTGCAGGGAGGAAATAAACGTAATAATTTGAGCGGCCTGTGCCCCAGTAATATATCGAATTCGGGTTGTCCATGTAAATACCGTGTTCACCGTAGCGGCCGTTCTCGTAGCCCTCCCTGGCCCCATCCGTATCTGTCGCTGCGCTGTTGTCAATCCATCTGGTCGTCTTGGTTATGGGGTTGGTGGCTTCTCCGCTGAATGTTGCTGGCTTGTACCTCGTGAAATATGAACCGTGTGCCGATGAGACCTGGTCCCACAACATTAGGGTTGTCGGGACGCTGTCATCGCCCGTGTTTCCATTTATCGTTCCTGTCCCTGATTGGCTGTTGTAATAGGTCATGGCTCCTGCAGCCGAGGTGTGGTCCACCGACCTGTAATAATACTGTGATTTTGCGCCGGTCGTCTGGACAAGAATGTACTCATCCTCGACATACATGTTGGAATAATATTTGTATTCGTTGTGGGAACGGAAGCCCATCTTGTCCGTGATGTCAAAAAAGTCAGCTGAACCGAAACCCCATCTCAGGTGCTTTACAACCCTCACGGCACCGTCTTTGATTCCATAATCATGGTAGTATTGCTGGTCATTATCCAGACCGGAATAATAGGTCTCGATTCCCCTGTCGCTGGTACTGTATTCAGATCTCACTGGCTCAATGGTTACAGCGACATTTACCACTTTCTTGTCCCTGTCCACCAGGTCGGTGTTGTCTCCGCCGATCGCGGGTTTCACCCTCATGTCGTTGAATGCCACCTGCCTGGCGTCGTCATCAAAGTAATCTATGGAATAGCCGTATGCATTCAGGTAATTGGTGGATTCGGTCCAACTGACGTAATCCACGGTTGTCCAAGCCGGCGGCGTGTCATGGTAGAACAGGTAAACCCAACCTTTTTTGGTAGTATCGAGCGGGTCGGTGACTGTAATTTCGTATCTCTGAATCGTTGTGTTGGCACCGGGGGCCCAAATCGGGACATTTACCCTGTCGCCGGTCTCATTGGCCATGAATGATATCTCATCGTCATTGTCAAGCCATCCGTTGTCCGGGATGTAGAAATTCTTGTGAATGCCAATAGCGGTTCCGGTGTCTTTCCTGATGAAGGTGCCGTTGGCCTCGTCAATCTGGAAAACGACCTGCTTCCAACCGCCGTCCCTCCAGGCCCAGACGAAGATGTTGTCCACGTCCCTCATGTTGGTAACATAAGAGGCAAATTGGCTTCCGAGGCATACGACCGGCTCGGTCCTTGTCAGCGTCTTCTTTGCGATGACGGTGGCCGGTTCATCCTGCAAAGGCGAACTGTATACCAGTGGCAGTGCCCCGATGACGAAAGATAAAACGATTAACACTGAGACTGTCTTTTTCGTACTGCTCTCTGCCCAACTCTTTTGAAATGCCCGCACAGTATCCCCTGCTGTGATATTGTAATTTAGTAAGATTGAAATCGTATATAATAATTACGTCTAATTGTAACTTATTTTAGCAGCGGGCAGCAATCATTAAAATGTCCAAAGGCCCTCATCCCCCGAGGATATGGAAACGGAACAGAGAAAGTACCCTTTTTCGTGGGAGCCTGGCTGGTCGTTCTCCAGGATGAACACGCTCCGCAGCTGCCTGTGGCTGTATTGGTACGAATATTACGCGAAAAGGTTCGCCCCCGGGGGAGAGAGACGAAAAATAGAGGAACTCAGGGAGCTTTCCAGGTTCCCGTTTGAAATCGGCAATGCAGTTCACCAGACGATTGCTGACATTCTCAGGGACCTCCAGGAAAGGGACCTGATAATCCCCGAAGAGCAGGCTTCCACGGTTGCAGTCAAGAGGTTCATGCTGCTGACAGAGAACAGGCCGATGGTCGAGAAACGGCTGGGAATCCTTCCGGCCAAGGAAGAGATTGAGGATATGAAGAGCCAGATACGGGCAGGGATTTCCACTTTCTACAACTCTAAATGGCTGGCGATGATGCGGGATGCGCCGCCGGAAAAGCGCAAGTCTTGGCTGATTGACCCGCCGGGGTTCGGGGAGATCCGCATCGACGGCAGGAAAGCATATGCAAAACCTGACCTTGTTTTCACCCACAGCGACGGAAGGCATTATCTCCTGGAATGGAAGACCGGAAAACCGCGGCCGGACCAGAACACACTCCAGGTCCAGGCATACCTGTTCTATGCAAAGGACATAATGGGCCTTGACCCGGAATCGACGGTGGGGATTGTGCAGTACCTCACCCATCCCGAGATAGAACCGATAATCGTCGAGGGCCATACAGTGGATATTTCTGAGGTGAAAAAGACAATCCTGGCAGAGCTGAAGCTCATCGAATCGAAATGCGAGGATGTCGCCACCAACACACCGAAGCCCATCGGCCATTTCGTGAGGACCGAGGAGCCGGGGTTCTGCGAGCTTTGCAAGTACAGGGAGATTTGCAGGCCGGATTTTGTAGCAGGGACAGGAGCCAACGCAGTTTAAAAACCAAATAAAATGCCCACGGCAAAGATTTATACCATCTCAATCATACTGAGGGGCTGATAGATAATGGCCTTTGACAACAAAAAACCCGGCGAAGGGCCGGAAGACATGATGCGGGTCCCGATGCCCAAGGACTACAAGCGCGAGATGTTCGCGATAGCGGACCAGCTGCTTGGGGCATCCAAGATAAAGGTCATGTGCGCCGACGGGAAGTCCAGGATAGGCCGGATCCCGGGCAAGCTGAAGAAGCGCATGTGGATCCGCGAGGGAGACCTGCTGATAATAAGGCCGTGGGAATTCCAGGAAGATGACAAGGCCGACATACTTTTCAGATACACCAGGACGCAGGCGACAAACCTGGCCAGGCGCCATGTGATCCCTGAGGTCATCAACATCTACTGACGGTTTTCCCATGCGCGTTGACGACAAGTTTTTGAGGGATTTGGAGACGAAAGTACTCTCCTACAGGGAACGGGACAAGGATTCCGCGGACAGGAAAACGTTCGACGAAGTCTTTGACCGAGACACTCTGATGACACTCTACGACCTGATGACGAACGAGGTTATCGACGAGCTGGATTTCCCGATTGCCACCGGCAAGGAAGGCAATGTATTCCGCGCTACAACGCATGACGGCGGATTTCTCGCTGTTAAAATATACAGGATGTCCAACGCCACTTTCAACAATATCCAGAAATACATTCTCGGGGACGAGAGATTCAGGAACATCGGGAAGAGCCGCCGCAGGACCATTCACACCTGGGCGCAGAAGGAATACCGCAACCTGGAGAGGATGAGCGCGGTCGGCATCACGGTGCCCAAGGCCCATGTCTGCACAAAGAATATCATTATCATGGAATTCATAGGCCAGGACGGCACCCCGGCGCCCCATCTCAAGGACGTGGAGCTCGAAGACCCGCAGGCTGTCTACGACAAGCTTTTCGACAATCTCAAACGCATGTACAAAGAGGTTCAGCTGGTTCATGCGGATTTCTCGGAATACAATGTGCTCATGGCCGGTGATGAGCCGATAATAATCGATGTCGGCCAGGCAGTTCTGAACACTCACCCGATGGCCATGGAGTTCCTGAAACGCGACCTGTATAATTTGGCAAGGTTTTTCAGGAAGCACGGTATCACTTGTGACGAGAAAGAGATGCTGAGAGACATAGCGGGTGGTTCCTGATGCTGTACGTAAAGATGCCCAAAGAGAGGGTTGGCGTTCTGATAGGCGAGGACGGAAAAGTCAAGCGCCAGATAGAGAAATACTGCAAAGTCAAACTGGAAGTCGACTCCGAAAGCGGCGACGTAACAGTCATTCCGACCGACGAAGGCTCGAAGGAGGGCCTCGTCGGCATGAACGCCCGGGACATCGTCAAGGCCATAGCCAGAGGCTTTTCGCCGGAGCGCGCGATGCGGCTTGTTGGCGAGGACATGTACCTTGAGGTTGTCGACATTCGGGATTTCACCGGCAAGGACAGAAAGCACATAGCCAGGGTCCGCGCGAGGCTCATCGGCACCGACGGAAAGACTCGCAACACAATCGAGGAATTCTCAGGCGCAGAACTTTCAATTTACGGTAACACAGTCGCAATCATCGGCGACATCCTCTCGATGGACGCCGCCAAGAGGGCGGTCGAGATGCTCCTGGAGGGCAGCGAGCACTCGGCTGTGTACAAGTTTTTGGAAGGGAAGAGGCGGTATCTCAGGTATCGGGAGATGGTGATGGAGTAGCCCCGCAAAATTGACATGTTTTTTATCTCAAATTTTGCGGAAATTCCAAGGACGGAGATTGTATTATAGATTGATTTGACAATCTGGCGAATGCTTCACATCAGAATATTCAGCAACGCATTCACCGCGTGCAAGATAATGCATGCAGTATGGCCCTGATTTGGCTGTAGAATGATGAACGGGCCATCGTCGAATGCGCTGCTGGCACACGATTAAAGATGCATTCAACCTTTGTAAAATATAGTCATACATCGCATTGTTATTCCAATGAATAATTACAACAATCCCGCTTTATCCAAAGCATTACGGAATAATCGCGCTTATCAGAGCGGGGTCGCTGGCGCGGTAGAAAGTGGCGCCTGTGCCGTCCGAATCCATTCGGGCATATCCGCTCGTGAATTCATCCCTTTGCCCCTGGGGCAAAAGACTGACCATTTTATTGAAGGCGACCGTGAACTCCTGGCAATCTGCCTCGGTGTCCCATTCGATCTTCCAGACGCAGAGGAAATCCCCGTTGCTTTGATAGTAGTGGAATCTGTCCCCGCCCCAGC
>JAQVMG010000078.1 GCA_028703755.1 Thermoplasmata archaeon
ACTCCTTGTAAGTATATGGTTTCAGGTCTATTTCACTCCCCTCATCGGGGTTCTTTTCACCTTTCCCTCACGGTACTAGTTCACTATCGATCTAAAAAAGTATTTAGCCTTACCAGTTAGTTCTGGTGGATTCGCTCAAGCTATTCGTGTCTTGAGTTACTCAAGAATGACAACCAAAGAGATGTGGAATTTTCGATCACCGGGCTATCACCGTCTATGGCACTCCTTTCCAGAAGTTTAATCTAACAACACATTTTGTAACTCCTCTAGATAAATCTACATTGTCACCTTACAACCCCGCAAATCTTGCGAAATACGGTTTGGGCTCTTTCCTTTTCGCTCGCCGCTACTTAGGAAATAAATATTTTTCTCTTTTCCTCCAGGTACTGAAATGTTTTACTTCCCTGGGTATGCTTCCCTCGATTAAATCTCGGGATACTTCAAGTTTATTAAAGTGGGTTTCCCCATTCAGAAATTTCCGGATCAAAGGTTGCTAGGCACCTCCCCGAAACGTATCGCCGCCATGCTACGTCTTTCATCGCCTTTTTTAGTCTAGGCATCCGCCATATACTCTTATATTTCCTATTAGGAAATATGAAAACCATCTTCATTTTTACCTCTCCAGATAAAAAATCAGAATTCATTAATATTTCTGGAACCGCTTCCATATATAATTAATGTTTTTTATTATTGCGTTCTGTTTCCGACTCGATTCAAAAGACCCTCTAAAATAAAGGATAACAGTGAGTCGGAACAGCATTCAGTTTTCAAATATCATATTCAATGTCTTAAAATAAAAAACCGCCTATCAGGCGGACAAGGAAAACCAAATGGTCTTACTTAAACCCTGATTTTTTGGTGATTTTCATTTCTTAACATCGTGATTTGTATTCTATACTAATGATAAAAAGAAGTCAAGCAATTTAAAAGGGTTAGAAGTAATTAACTTCTAACCCTTTTAATATCCTTATTTTAAAAGATTAATCTAACAATTATTTTCTCATTTCACTTGAAACTTTTTCAATTGCATGACTAGCAGCTTCTTTTCCTCCAAGACCAAAAGCTAATCCAAGTGCAATAGAAAGTGCAGCGATAAATCCTGTAAATAGAATTTGCATAAATGCACTTGCAATTCCAAGTTCAGATAAAGCAATAATAAAAGCAAAAATCCAAATAGCATACAAAGTTATAGATCCAAGCATATTTGCTGAACGAATATTTGCAGCTTGTGCAGATGCTTTAACCAACTTTTTCATAGCATCAGCTAAAACAGTAGCAATGATTAATACAAGAGATGCAATCACTACTTTAGGTAAATAATAAAGAACAGCTTCACGAAGAAAATCATTGACTTGAGTTAATCCCATGATTTGAAGTGATGCCATTAAAAAGACAACGATTATAAACCATTTTATTATTCCACCAATAAAACCACTTGCGTGAAATCTAAGACCAGAATGATTCATAAATTCTTCTGCTCCAACACTTTCAAAAAGTTTATCCACCTTAAGAATAACTGCCAATTGAGTTATGGCTTTACCAATAACTGAACCAACTACCCAACCAACAATAAATAAAATAATTGCTCCTAAGAGACCAGGTACGAAGCTAATAAAGCCATACCAGAGACCTAGTAAAGATTGGCTAAAAACTTCTCCCCAAGTTTGTATAAACATCATAATATAATAGATATTTTAAAAAAAATAATAAGGTACTCACAAAGATTCGACCTTTTTAAAGTACCTTATTATTATACCAAATTATACTATTTTTTAGAAATATATGTGGATAACTGTCCATTATCAATTAAGGTCTCATGAGGTAAATCAATAATATCACAAACCAACTTATCATACATATCTATACGATATTTAAATTCTTCAGAATCAAGAACAACATAATCGAGCTCTTTCCCTATCTCAGATTCTAAACCTTTTATTATTTGTTGAATTATATTTTTCTTAAGTTTATCTCCGACTATCAAAATATCTGCTCTGCTTTTATCACTTCCAATAAATATACCTGAAACAATCATGAGTTTTATTTTCCCTACTTGTTTAAATCGAATAGGTAAATCTTCTCGAAGCAAAAGAGATGGATCAACGAGTAAATCACGAATAGAATCAATGTAAGGGAAAGATGGATCTAACTGCCATGCTGAAACTTTTTTCTTTGCCCCTCTTGAGCCTTCATGTGTTACTATTTTTTGTTTAATGAACCCCATAGCAAAAAGAGCATTAATTTCTTTACGAGAATTTACTTTTATGACCCTACTACGACTTACCACATCTTCTATTTTAAAAATATTATTATTATTTAATAAAAAAAGTCGCATGATTTTAACTCGTGCTTGACCGCCAAAAAGTTTTGCTAGTGTTTCCATCCAGTTAGAAATAAATTATAATTTTTAACAAAAAAAATACAATTTACTATATTATTTAATATTAATATTTACCGATTAAAAACAAAACCGTGACCACGGCTTCTAATCGGTTACATAAAGATTATTATACGCCAAGAAAAAACACCTCGCAAGGGTTACCCTACAAGGTGCTTTTCTTTGGTAAAATTATTTAAGAGTTACTTTACCACCTGCTTCTTCAAGTTTCTTTTTAAATTCTTCAGCTTCAGCTTTCTTCATTCCTTCTTTAAGTACTGAAGGAGCTCCGTCTACTAAATCTTTTGCTTCTTTAAGTCCAAGAGCAAGAACTTCTTTAACAACTTTCATAACTGCGATTTTTTGTTCACCTGATGCAGTCAATTCAACTGTATAAGCACTTTTTTCTTCTGCTGCTTCTGCACTTGCTCCAGCAGCTGGACCAGCAGTAGCAACAGCAGCAGCTGATACTCCAAACTTTTCTTCTAATATTTTTACAAGTTCATGTAATTCAATAACTGACATTTCTTCGATTTTTGAAACTATGTCTTTGAATTTTGCAGGAACACTAACTTTTGCTTCTTCCATCTTAAATTAAATAAGACGTGGACTTAAATAAATATTTTTTTTAAATCAACAATCCTACTTTTAAATTAATTTTAATAATAACTTCTCTCGTATTATTCGCGTCTGCGATTAATACAAGATTTATAAATTTAAACTTTTGCTTTGGCTATCTGATCAAGCACTACTGCAAATCTTTGTATTGGTGAATTGATAAGATTTACAAACATTCCACGTAGAGTTTGAAGTGAAGGGATTGTAGCTATGGACATCATTTCTTCCATATTCATATATTTCCCTTCAAATACTCCACCTACGATAGAAACATTTTCTTTGTGAGTTTTTTGAAAATTAAAAACTTCACGAGCAGAAGCCAATAAATCTTCACTATAAGCAATAGCAACTTGTCCTCCCATCTCAGGTAAATCCCCTATTACTCCATGATTTGATAATGCACGTTTAAGTAAAGTTTTCTTTGCTACTTGATATCCAACACCTTGAGACTGTAAAGCTCTACGAAGAGTGTTGACATCTGCCACTTTCAACTTATCGAATTTTACAAAAACAACAGAATTTGCACCTTTCAATGATTTATCTAAACTAGCCACTAACTCTTTCTTTTTGTCTAATGTAATTGGCATAATATTTTTTAAAATTGTTTATTAAAACATAGTAATTTATTTTGATTAAAAAAATATTAAATATTTTTTTAATCTTTTTTTACTAAAAAAGACCCTTTCGGGCCGTAATATGTAGTCTACTTATTATAAAATAAACAATAAGTATTCGACCTCGGCAGGATTTATAAGCTTTCGCAAAACCTACTTTCTACGGCTACTCTTATATAATAGCAAATAATCAATAAATTGTCAAAAATTATTTAAGCGAATCAATAACAACCAAAAGAATAAGCCCAAATACCAAAACCGCCAAAAATGATAATAAAACCCCAATCGAATGCTTGTTAATCATATATTTACTATTATATCATATTTAAATTATTAAAAATAAAAAAAGGCGTACAAAGACGCCTTTTCATTTGTGAATCAAAGGGCAACGTTTTCCAATTCTTCTTCAAAAATATTCTTTGAAGAAGAGGAAAAATGAAATGTCTCAAAATCTCCTTTTTTTGCCCCACAAAAAGAGATGAGCTCCTCTTTTTGTTTTTCGTTAAATGCCAATATAAATAATGGCACCAAAAATGGCATGCCGTCATTGGTCACAACTTGAATAAACTTTATTCGTTTATTCAAAACGTTGCGAGTTATAATTTCTTTTGGAAGAAACATAACCTTGTCCCCTGGTTTTATCAATTCCCTCAATTGGGGGATATTGAAAACATGGCTTTGTTTAACAGCCACCCAGCCCTCACGATAACCTTCTTTACTTTTCATCATAATCTATATATTAAAGATTAGTATTTACAACACTATTATCATAAAAATAAAAATTATCAACCTAAACGCCTAGGTTCAGTCATCTCCCCTAAACTCGGTTCGGGGAAATTATTATTTGTAAATATCATGATCACCTATTGCAAGAAGTATAATCTCTTTACTATCCTCCCAAACAAAAACAATACGAATTTTATAATTCACATAAAAACTATAATTCTCTTTAAGTCTACCATGAAGTTTGTGAACCTTTAACAAGGTATGATTGTTTTTATCTTTCAATAATTCTATCTTTTCTAACACTTCCTCTTGAAGACCCTTATCAAGCCTATTATATTGTTTTATAAAAGTAACTTTATATGATATCTTCATAAAAATTACTCGAATTTCTTTGATAATTCTCTCAAATCTCCACGTAAGGTTGGCTCTCGCATTGCCTTCAAGATAGTTTCTACAGCTTCATCTTCGGTAAGTTTAATAATAGCACGACGAACAACATCCGCCTTGTTTGAGCCATAACCACTTGCTATTAAATTGTTTATAGATTCTTCTAATTTAGGAGTAATCGGTACTGATATTGTAGTCATATATTTTAAAATGTATTATATTATAATATGATATTATCATATACTTATTATAATAACAATGCAAATAGAATATTCAAAAAATCAATATAGTCCCCCGAACCGAGTTCAGAGAAAAAAAGACAAACAAAAAACCACTCATTTCTGAGTGGTTTTTTGAATACTTTTTAAGGCGTATTAACCAGAATTACATTAGATAATTTAAAATTATCTAGCTGTCAAATATAATTGATCAGTCTTGAATGTATCAAGATTTGATGTGTAAGCAACATCTCCTGTTACATCTGTTAATGCATAGATAAGATCTGTGATTGACAATTTAAAGTATCCACTTGCTGTTGCTAATGTATGAGCATCAATTGTGCATCTCTCAGTTGTATCTTCTAAGACCGTAAATCCATCTGTTCCAGTAAGATTACTTGCTGAAGTTAATGTTGCAACAAGTGTTCCTGTTCCATTATCACTAATTTGTGATTCAGCAGTACCAGCTTCTGTAGGAGCTGTCTTGTCTAGCCATACATCTCCGTCAAATGCTGTAACGTCAAATGTTATTGAGAAGTTACCTTCATCTGAAGTTGGTGTTGTAGCACCTGGATCACCAGCTGTCTTTGTAGCTGTAGTTGATACTAGTTTAACACTAATACCAATATCTTGTACTGAAGAAGCTTCACCTAATGCTGTACCTGTTAATTCAGTAGCTGAAAGGTTTTCACCTGTTTCATCTTCAGCATCAATAGCGTCAACTTGAGTAGCTGTAAGTTCAGCTTTGATTGTATCACCAGCATCTACACCACTATCCAAACCTAAGATTGTTGCTTTGACAGTGAAAGTTTCAGTGTCTCCTGCACCAATTGTAAGGTCTAGGTTATCAAATGTGATTATATCATCAGCATCAACTGCTGTTGTACTTTCTGAACCAATCTTTGTTGAACCATGATATAGGTCTACTGTTGAAACCATACCATCAATTGTATTACCTGTTCCTGTAACAGTTATTAATACTGGAAGAGATTTAACTAATACATCAGAATCACCCTTTGCTTTCAAAGTAAATGAAAGAAGAGAAACATCTTCTGTATCGGAAGTATCATCAACATTGATTATGTGTGTTTCATTAATATCTTCTGCTCCACTCTTAAGAGCAGCATAAAGTTCTACATTGTTTGAACTAGCAAATGTGTTGAATGAGAATGTCTTTACTCCAGTATTAGGATTTTCAGTTGTAGTTACACCTTGTGCGTCTACAAAACGAACTTGTGTAAAGTCTACTGTCCAAGTATCACTTACATCACTAGTATCAAGATTTGATACTCCTGAAAGTTTTACATAAAGATCTGCTTTTGTACCTTTCTTAACAACTGCTCCTGAAAGAGAAACTGTCTTTTCAAAATTGTTGTCATCTGTAAATACATCAGCATCAACTCTTGCTACTTCAGTAGAACCGAGCCATAGAGAAACTTCTGTAGCTACATCATTAAGGTCTGTTGCTACTGCTGCTGTGCCTCTATCAAAATTAAGTTTAACTGCTGAAAGTGAAACATCTGAATCACTGTCTGTAGCATCAAGCTTAAGACCAGCAACTTTAACGTCAGTTGCACCTTCACCAACTTCTTCGTTTGAAAGACCTGAAGTTAATGTGTAAACAAGAGATCCAACTGTTCCTGTTAATGTATCTGTTGAAGGAGTTGAAGGTGTTGTTGAATCACATTTTACTCCAGTTGTTGAACTGTATCCAACTGCTGAAGTACAACCTGCTGGGAAAGTTCCACCTGTTGAAACTACTTCATTAGCCTTAGCTTTTGACATTGCGCCAAATAATCCGTCAGCTGTTAAACCATTAGCAGCTTGCCATACTTTAACCTTTGCTGCTGTCATAGGACCAAAAGATCCATCTGCAGTTGCTCCGACTAAAGTTTGAAGAGTTTTTACATATTCTCCTTTACTTCCAACTTTTAAAGTTGAAGGTCCGAAATCATAAGAAGCAAGAGCAACTGATGCTGAAAGCATAAGTGCTAAAGCGAATGTTCCGATTAAAAATTTTTTTAACATATTTTATAATTTTATACACGTTTAGATTAATTTCGACTAATCTTATAGTACGACTGATAAATGAATAATTTTGTACTCTAAGAAAAAATTAATGTGTGTGTATTTTTATAATTAAGAATTAAGAATTAATAATTGAGAATTAAATCAAAATTAAAATTCAAAAATCATAATCATTTACTTAACTTCTAAAAATTAAAACTTATTTTGTTACTTCTTCTCTATCAAAAAAAGTTGAAACAAAAAAGAAATAAAATTTAGAATTGTAAACTAAATTCAATAACTCTGCCTGCCTTTACCTCTCTTAAGGTTCTCTTTCGAGAGTAAAGAAAAGACGAGACAAGCATATCTGCCTTGTCGACAGGGCCGATAACACATTTTGAAAATTTATTTATTTATCTTTTACCACCTGCCTCTATCAACAGGGAAAACTTACTCTCTATCAAAAAATAAGTCTCACCCAATCTCAATAAATCAGGTAACTAAGCAAAAATAAATTAAACTAAACAAAATGGATCTGACCAAA
>JAQVMG010000079.1 GCA_028703755.1 Thermoplasmata archaeon
ATGGGCGGTTCGATGTCTGAGGGAATAGACTACCGCGACAACCTGCTGGATTCCGTTATTGTCGTTGGAGTGCCATTCGCGCCACCCTCCCTCGAACAGGACCAGCTAATACGGTATTACGATTCCAAATTCGGACCGGGCAAGGGCCGAGATTACGGCTATACCTACCCGGCCATGAACAGGGTGCTCCAATCCGTCGGCAGGTGCATCCGCTCAGAAACCGACCGGGCTGCGGTCGTACTGCTTGACAGGAGGTTCGCATATCCCAATTACCGCAGATACTTCCCCGAGGACGTGAAGCTGAACACAACAGCCAATCTGAGGGCCAGTTTAAAAAAGTTCTACCAAGGCTGAGCACCTGCGGCACCATCCTCGCGTATATTTTCATCTATACTGAATTTTCAGTTCATAAGCAGATAGAAAAAAAGTAGGCAGGGAGTGGAACGAATTCCAATGGAGAGAGATTTTCCCTGCCCAAGTGGGGAAGAGTTTATCGTGACTTTCATGCAACTTCTTGAATGTATATGTATGGAAAATGTCCTATATATTTATTGCGCTAATGTGTATTTAAAAGTTTCTCTCAATAACCTGTGCTTGGGTGAATCAGCTCATGGCATCCTTCAGCCGTTCAACCGCTTCCTTGATATGTTCTATGCTGGTGGCATAAGAAAGCCGCACAAATCCCTCTCCGCTCGGTCCGAAGGCCGGCCCTGGTAGGAGCGCGATTCCCGCCTCCTGAAGTGCGAAATCGGCAAATTCTGCACTGGTCATGCCGGTGCGCGTTATGTTCGGGAAGGCGTAGAACGCACCCTGCGGATTGACGCAGCTGAGATTTGGAATGCTGTTCAACCCTGAAATCAGAACGTCCCTGCGCTTCCTGAATTCCTCCATCATCTTATCGGTTAACTGGGGGCCTTTCAGAGCGGCTATCCCGCCGTATTGCAGGAAATCTGGCGTGCATGAAACTGTCGCCTGGAGCAGGCGCCCCATTCTAAGAATGACGTCCTTCGGCCCGACGCACCAACCGAGCCTCCAGCCCGTCATAGCATAGGCTTTGGAGAATCCGTCCAGGAGTATGGTTCGCTCCCTGCATTCATCCCGGATCGCAGCGCTGTGATGTGGCAAATCATAAGTCATTTTGCTGTAAATCTCATCGGTCAGGAGGTAAACGTCCCGCTCCTCGGCAATCTCCGCGACCCGCTCTATCTCTGATTTCTTCATGACACCGCCGGTCGGGTTGGACGGCGAATTGAGAATCATGAGCCTTGTGTTTTCGTCGATAGCTGCCTCAAGATCGTCCGGGTCAAGGCGAAACTCGTTCTCTTCCTTCAGCCTGACGAAATGGCCTTGGATGCCCGTGAACTGGAGCACAGAGAAATAAGTGAGGAATCCGGGATCCTGGACTGCGATGTTCTGGTTCTGCTCCGCAAGAACGGCAGCTGCAAAGTAGATAAGCGGATTCGCGCCGGGAGCAACCAGTACCTGCTCCGGATCCGGCCTGAAACCTCTGGTCTTCTCGACCTCGTCGCAGATGGCTTCTCTGAGCTCCGGTATGCCGTTGGAGTGGACGTAATGGGTCTTGCCGCGCCTCAGAGCGTCAACGGCTGCATCGCCGATATGCTGGGGGGTGTCGAAATCCGGCTCCCCTATTTCAAAATGGAGTATGTTCCTGCCCTGCTTTTCAAGGGCCTTGGCCTTTGCCAGGACATCGAACGCGGCGTTTCCGCCGAGCCTCCCCGCCGCCTGTGTGATCGACCTCATGATACCGGATGGAATTCTGGCACCCCGTAAATATCTTTTGCATGGCGCAGGGCGGTGCCCGTGGGCACACAGCCAACTACCCAAGCCCCCCGCACATCGTTTAATGATGGCAAAAAGTATATTAGCCAAGAAGGCCTATATTTTGCTCGATAGCATGAAAGGCAAACTTCCGGTAAGCGAGATAATGGTGACAGACATACCCCAGATGGAACCCTTCGAATCGGTCGAGGACGCAGCGGCAAGCATGGTGGAGCACGGCACAGGTTGCGTAATAATCTCTGAGGAAGGAAATCCTATTGGCATGGTCACCGAGCGCGACATAGTCCGGAAGGTCGTCAGCGCGCGCAAGAATCCGGCCAGGGTGAAGCTGAGCGAGATAATGAGCTCCCCGATTGTCTGGGTTCCGAGAAATACCGACATCCTGGACGCTGCCAAGCACATGTCCAAGCTCAAGATAAGAAAGCTTGTGATAATGCATGACGGCCGGCTTCTTGGGGTCGTTTCAGCCCAGGACATCCTTGGTATTGCGCCGCACCTGATACAGGTAACACGTGAGCTGGCCAGTCTGTCGGATGATGCCGAGGACATGCTATCCGCATCGATAGAACAGGCATCGGGCTACTGCGAAAGCTGCAAGGGGTATTCCGACATGCTGGAGTACCATGATGGCGAGCTGATGTGCCCCGACTGCAAGGAAAGGCAGGAATAGGGATGGGTAGTTTTTTATAAACACCGGGTTTTCCATCACCCATGAAGCTTGATAGCCGGCTGATACTGGCATTGGACATAACCGACAGAGAGAAAGCCATAGGCATAGCGGCCAAGGTCCAGAACCAGGTTGATGCGGTCAAAGTGAATTATCCGTTCGTACTGGGGTGCGGCATGGGCGCAGTGAAGGACCTTGCAGCCAAGGTCGATGTCATATGCGATTTCAAGGTCGCCGATATCCCCAACACCAACCGGCTTATTGTCGAACAGGCAAGAAAATCCGGCGCCTGCGGAATAATCTGCCAGGCATTCCCCGGCAGGGACTCGCTGGAAGCTTGTATAAAAGCGGCTGAGGGCATGGACGTATTTGTTGTTACAGAGATGAGCCATCCCGGTGCAGACATGTTCATGATGCCTGTTGCCGAGAGAATGGCTAGGCTTGCGGTTGATGTCGGCGCGACCGGAATAATCGCACCGGCTACAAAGCCCGAGAAGATCAAAGCGCTGCGGAAGATTGTCGGCAACCTCCGGATACTGTCTCCCGGCGTCGGTGCCCAGGGGGGATCTGCATCTGAGACGATACTTGCGGGCGCAGATTATGTGATAGTCGGCAGGGCCATCTATGACGCTGCCGATCCAGGGGCTGCGGCAAAGAAGATTGCCGCAGAAATCCGCGGGGCGCTGAAATGAGCGAGCAGGTTCCACAGTCAGTCACAGTCGAATGCGCCGAATGCGGTGAAGAGACACTGCACCGGACCCTGAAAGGCCGGTATTCAGGCAAGAAGCGGTTGGAAATGGTCCTTAAATGCGCTAAATGCGGAAAGGTGAGGAATCATGTTCTAACTGCCATAGGCCTTGTACAGCTGAAGCTCGTCATCAGCCGGGGCGATATCTCGGAAAGAACCACAGTCCAGCTTCCGGCAGATTGGGGGCTGAAGGTCGGTGACGAATTCATGCATGAGGATGAGCGGCTTCAGGTGAAAGCCATCGAGGTTGGCGGTGTGAAGGTGAACTCCGCAGCGACACCAGATATCCAGGCTCTTTGGACTATCAGTTTCAACACAGTCCATGTGAAGGTCTCGGTAAACCGCCATGGCCGCACACGCTCGCTTGACATTGAAACTGATCCCGAGGATGAGTTCATAGTCGGCAGCGAGATTGACATAGACGATACACCTGTTTACATACATTCGATAAAACTGAAGGACAAGACAATCCGCAGGGGTTCAGCGTCATCCAGAGACATCGTACGGATATACTGCACAGACGCGAGGGAGCCTCGGGAAAAGAGCGAACGTGAATGAAGTCATAAACTGGTGTAGTTAACACTATTTTATCCCTGTGCGGCCGCTTTATCGCACATGCTTATTCTGTCTTCAAAAGAGCCACCACGGCAACACCCACGATGCCTATGGCGGCCAGCAATGTAACCAAACCGTCCACGCCGAGTTCAGCCTCAGGGCCGGTGATACTGATGACGCTGTCCGTGTTCTCCGGAAGGTATACGACGACATCGTATCCTGTCCCGGTCTTCGCTGCGAAAAATGAGGGTTCTTCTTCCGCGCTCCAGAGGGTTTCGGCCATTCCGTCGCCCATGCTGACTTTCTCCCCGTCCAGAAGCACATGGATCTCATCGGCTGTATCGTAAGTCAGATATTCTTCGCTGACATGGATGACCACGGCTCTGCCCGTGCTCTCGCCGGCGACCTGGACCTTGACTGTTTCCTCGGATGCTGCAACCGTGTACATATTCACGTCCTGGAATGAAATCACATCCTCGCCGATGACGTAGCCGCCGTCGAACAGGTACATCTCGGCCGCGATCCGGTCCTCAGCCACAGCGCTTCCGATTGTGAGGTCGTCCGGGGTGTCCGCCCTGAAAATAACCGTCGAATTTGCAGGCAGTGTGAATATGACCTCCTGTTCACCGATGGATGCGGTTGTGCCCCCGGACATCACGAATACTCCGCTGGCATCCTCGCTTCCCACGACCACAGCGCTGCCTTTCTTGATGGCGCCGGTGTCGCCGTTCAGTTCGAATTTCATGGAATTCGGCCCGAATGCGCTGTACTGAAGGAATGTGCTCGGTACCTTGTGAATGTCCAACTGGCCGTATTGATCGGCATGGTTAAGTTTTGTGTCGCCCACGAACTCTATGCCGGGTTCATAAAATTCAAGCCCGATCCTGTCGAAAAGGCTGATTGTAACCCCGCTCCTGACCAGCGAGTAATTGGCCAGCGGGTAAATGTAATCTGCTGTCGGCGGGTTCAGGGAAATCTCATAGGATGAGTATTCGTTCGATTCAGGAACGTATTCACCGCTGCTCGAAAGGATGAGGACGGAAATAACGAGAGAGAGTCCAATAATCATGGCGAACATGCCGCATTTCATTTCGACCCTCGGCTTTCTCATAACAATCATCAAAGAGGAATGGAGGAGGCTAACCTCCCCCGTTTCCGAGGGAGGTTCTATTATGTGGGCAGAATAATAGATGTTAGCCTCTAAAACCTAATAGCACCGATGTAGCTTATATAGGGTTTGGTACAAGCATCGAACAATAATATATATATTCTCAAACCACGACGCCACCGCCCAGCAGCACCGATATGACCACGCACAGGACCGCTGTTGCAATGCCCACCATCAGCATTTTGAGACCGTGCCAGAGCATATTTTCCTCTGTGACCTTAGCTAGGTAAACTCCAAGGAGGCCGAGTATTGCGAATGTGAGCGCCAGGGAGGCGATGAATGCCGTGCCCATGCTCAGGATTCCGAAGTTCACCAGCATGTAAGGTGAAATCACTATTATTGCTGCGATTGCCGGGCTGACAGCGTCCACGATTGCTGTGGCGCGGGTAGCGAATTTTGCAGCTTCCTTGTGCATGGACTCGTCGCCCATTGTCTTGCACATCGCTTTCTCAATGTCCTTGAGCTCCTTGGTCCGTTCAGCGCTCTCGGCCATGTAAGCCCCGCTGAATCCCGAAATTCCCATAGCGAACGAGCCGGAGATTCCCGCGGCGATTATGAGCGACGGCTCCGCGGCATCGGCCATGCTGGCGCCGATGACGACTCCGAGCATCGTGAGGGCGCCGTCAAAAGCATTCATGACAAAATATCGTCTGGCGATGGGTCCAAGCTCAGAAATCTCGCTGTATTTCCTCCAGCGCTCAAGGCGACCGGTACGCTGTCTATTGCTCGGGTCTTCGTCATCCATCTGTGTTTCCGATGGTTTCAATGAGCGGTAGGTAATAAAATTTTCGCCGGGCTCTGCAGAACCGACATTGAACTTATATTCAATATACTAATTTTATATAGGGGAACACATATCCGTGCCTACCTCAACTGGTAATTTTAATGTGCCAGTATGTACGGGGGACATCAAAATGGCAAGAATGCACGCGCGAAAAAAAGGCAAATCGTCATCGAAGCGGCCGTTCATGACCGAGAACCCGAAATGGGTCCCGCTCGGTAAGACCGAGATAGAAGACCTCGTAGTGAAACTGGCAAGCGACGGTGCAAACAGCGCCAAAATAGGCCTGGTCCTTAGAGACCAGCACGGCGTTCCGAATGTCAAGTTGGCTACAGGCAAAAGCATCACCGAGATCATGAAGGAGAAGGGCATCATGCCGAAACTCCCCGAGGACCTCGGAGCCCTGCTGAAGAAGGTCATAAGCCTTGACGCATACCTCAAGATGAACAAGCGCGACCTGCACAACCGCAGGAACCTGCACCTTCTGGAAGCCAAGATCAGAAGGCTCGAACGCTATTACAAAGGCCGCGGTGTGATTCCCGAATCATGGAAATACACACTCGACCGCGCCGAGCTTGAACTGAGCAGGTAAGCATGCCGGAAGGCGAGTTGCCCAACATCACTTTCAGCGCTTCGCTTTCAAGGCGGCTCGAGGATGCGGCCGCTCTGCTTAAATCACACAAAGGCCAAGTTCGGATATTCTCGCATTACGACCCAGACGGAATAGGCTCCGCCGCAGTGGCCTGCAGAATGGTCAAAAGGCTTGGCCTCGGATTTCAGGCCACTCTGTCCCATAACCTTGACGATAAGACAGTTGCGGAAATCAGGGATGGCACGCCCGAATCCCATCTGATCATCTTTTCCGACATGGGCAGTTCCAAGGTCACGCAGTTGGACGAATTTCCCAATAAAATCATTGTCATTGACCACCACCAGCCGGAAAAGGAAGGGGAGAGGATAATCCACCTCAACCCCCATCTCTTCGGGATTGACGGGGCGCGTGAGGCATCTGCGTCCAGTTTCATACTTGCATTGGCAGTCACCGTGGACCAGGCGAACTGGGATATGATAGGTCCAGCCCTCGCAGGAGCCGTGGGCGACCGCCAGAACCTCGGCGGTTTCAGGGGATACAACGAGGACCTGATCATAACCGCAGCCGCCCGGGGCCTCGTGAAGCCGGAATCCATGCCCAATCTCAAAGGCGGCACGATATATGATTCACTGATCGAGAGTCCAGAGCCTTACTTCAAGGGCATCACCGGACGCAAACGCGAAACCAGCCACCTGCTGAAATGGCTCGGCTTCGAGAAGGACAGCCAGATTTCTGCGCTCGACGGAGAGAAGAAGAGATTCCTCTCCTCGATTTGCTCGCTCCGCCTTCTCAGGCAGGGCGCCGTTCCCGAGGCAATTGGCGATTTCGTGATGACAAGATATTGGCTATACGATTGGAACATGTATGCCGACCAGCTCAGTTCACTGTTCAACAGCTGCTCGAGACAGGGTGAACAGGCTCTCGGGCTGGCTCTGGCACTCGGCGACAAAGAGGCTATGGAAAAGGCAGCCAAGCATGAGGCGGTCCACAGGGAGTTCAT
>JAQVMG010000080.1 GCA_028703755.1 Thermoplasmata archaeon
GACATCAAGGTTGCCACAATCACCAGCAAGATAGCCGCCCATGTGGCCGACATCTCCCACGGATACGGCATGGAGCGGGACATCGAACTGTCCAAAGCCAGGGCCGCGCTTGATTGGGACAGGCAGTTTGAACTCTGCATCGACCCGGAACATGCCAGGGCCAGAAGGAAAGAGAGTAGGCCCGGAAAAGATGACGATGTATGCACAATGTGCGGCAAATACTGCGCCATCAAGCTGACCAATGAATATTTGAAGAAGAAATAGCTGTAATAACATTTATAAAGAATATGGATATGGGATGTTTGTAGCGCGGGGGTTGCCAAGCTCGGTCAACGGCGCAAGATTGAGGGTCTTGTCCTTAGTGGTTCGAGGGTTCAAATCCCTTCTCCCGCACCATTTTCTTTTCGTCTCTTCTAATTTGTAGTCAGAAAATGGTGCTCTAGAATGATGATTTACGCCTAATACTCCGTTTAAAATATTTATAATCGTATTAGGCTGGCGCAAAAGATTGGAGACTCGTTGCTTATAACCAATCTTTTGCATCCCTTCTCCCGCACATTCGATTCGCTAGTATTAGATGGCCGAGAATTATAATACCGTATTAATCAAAAAGCATATAATTCGAGCAAGCCGAGTTCATGGTTTCCTGCTTATAAAAACGGAATGAATTCGGCGCTGGCAAAAGATTGGAGACTCGTTGCTTATAACCAATCTTTTGCATCCCTTCTCCCGCACACTGACTATTTTACTTCATAGTGCATCTCGCCAGCTCTGCATGGTTCACGCCCTTCGTGGCCTGGACCTTGTCAGTAAAATCCTTGATCTCGAACGGGCTGCCCTGGACTATGATTACCTCAAGGCAGGTGTGCTCGTCCAGCCGGACCTGCGATGCGCTGTGGATTAAACTGTGATTTTTGTGCTGGAGCTCGGCAAGTTTGTCCACTACATTGTGCTGGTCATAGTCATAGACGACCGTGACTGACCCGACCACTGTTCCGATGCCCTTCTCCCACTCGTCGGTCACCAGGTTCTTCCTGATGAGGTCTCTGACTGCCTCCGAGCGGTTCGTGTACTGCCTCTGCTCTATCATCTGATCGAATTTCTCAAGCAATTCCGGCTCGATGGATATTCCGATTCTTGTCACATTGTCCATGATGTCACCACAACACTGAGGACCCGTATTCGTGCTACGTTTATTATGCTATTGCTATCTTCCGATGCTTTCAGAAAATTGTATATATCCATAATCCGTGAGGGTATTAGATTACTATGGCAAACACCAACAAAGACCGGATAGTCGCAAAATTGGCCAAAGCGTCGGTCGGCATTGCGGGACTCGGCGGCCTGGGCTCAAATGTGGCAATTGCCCTGGCCCGTGCAGGAATCGGCCGTCTTCTCATAGTTGATTTTGACACTGTCGAGAAATCGAACCTTAACCGCCAGGCATATTCGGTCGACCAGGTAGGAATGCGCAAAACCGAAGCCCTGATGCAGAACATTGCCAGGGCAAATCCTGAAGTGAATGTTACCGCTTACTGTCAGAAACTTGAAACGGGAAATATGGCCGAGGCATTTTCGTCCGCGGATGTGATTATCGAAGCGCTTGATGCCGCTGCGACAAAAGCGGCCTTCATCGAAGAGGTCTCGTTGGCCTATCCGTCGAAACCGCTGATTGCCGCCTCCGGAGTTGCAGGCATCAGAGGGGTTGAAAGGGTGGCTCTGAAGAAGAGCGGCAATCTTTATCTGATTCAGGATGACATGGCTCCTTCCAGCGATGATTCCGCGGTCTTCGCCCCGAAAGTCGGCCTGTTCGCACACTGGCAGGCCAGCCTTGCGCTGGAGATACTTCTGGAGGGCACGGATGTCGATTGAAGTGAACACCGTCACGAAGGGCTGGGTTGAGAACGAGACCGTAACCGAACTTCTTCGGCGCATGAATTTCATCTATCCCATGGTCATTGTCAAAATCGACGGGGAAATCATCCCCAAGGCGCAGTATGATGTCCGGAAAATAAAGGACGGTTCTGTGATTTCGGTTCTTCACCTGGAGAGCGGAGGCTGACATTGCCAAGCCAGTTCAACGTCAAATGGGTTGACGGAAAGCCCTATACTCGGAGTCTGATTCCCGATGAATCCGAATACTGGGAGGTCCACAGGAAGATAAACGGCATCGAATACCGCTACTGGGACCCGATGCGGAGCAAATTGGCTGCCTTCCTTGTCCGCGGCGGGAAGACTTTCCCCTTCGGAATGAAATCCACCGTCCTCTATCTTGGCGCTGCCAACGGCACGACCGTGAGCCACATTTCCGACATTGCGATACAGGGCAGGGTTTTTGCTGTGGAAGTGGCCAAGAATCCGTTCCGAGAGCTTCTCACCGTGGCTGAAAAGCGGAACAATATCATCCCAATCCTGGAGGACGCGAACCATCCCGAGATTTACTCGCGCCTGGTCGGCCGTATCGACATCATGTACCAGGACATCTCCCAGAGGAACCAGACCGAGATATTTCTGCGCAACTCCTCCATGCTGGCTCCCGGAGGGATCGGCTTCCTGATGGTGAAAGCGAGATGCATCGACGTGACCGTGCCTCCGGCCAAGATATTCAAGACCTCCCGGGATGAACTGGAGAAGGCCGGGTTCAAGGTCCTCGAGACGGTTAACCTGGAGCAGTACGAGAAGGACCATGCAGCCATTGTGGTTCAGAAATAGGCTGCTGACATAATATTTTATACGTCATCCATCATGTAAGGGAAAACAGGTGAACAGAATGATGCCGAGAGGTGTGAACCCGCGACAGATGAAGCAGGCCATGAAGCGCATGGGCATCTCCCAGGAAGAATGGGACGATGTGGATGAGGTAATTATTTCAAGGGCAGGCAAGTCCTATATTTTCAAGAAACCTTCGGTTACAGCGGTCTCCATGCAGGGCCAGAATACATTCCAGATAGCCGGCGAATACACGGTCGTCGAAGGTAAGGCCAAACCCCAGGAAGCCGGCCCGAAGAAGCCCGATATCCCGGAAGAAGACGTGGAGCTTGTCGCATCTCAGGCAAATGTCTCCCCCGAAGAAGCCAGGAAGGCACTCGAGGAGTGCGGCGGAGAGCCGGCCGAGGCCATCATTAAACTGATGAGCAGATAGGCACAGAATTTCTGTCTGTGCCATAGCGAATATGGGCTGCATGCCCCGGGTGTAAGCCCGGGGTTTCAATTTCATGTATTCTAAGTGCGAATGTAGACGCATATCAGGCATTCTTTCATTCTTAAATCGGAATCCCCGCCTGTCAGGGCGGGGAGGTCAAATCGATGCCGTCAACCAGGGCCACGCTGACCTTCTTTGGAAGGGATGCAGCCGAAAGAGCATTGCATCAACATGCAATGCGAAGGATGAGCGAATCGCTCCTGTGCCAGAGCTACGAAATTATGTTTCGCCCCACGCGAAAAGGTGGGGCGAGTACCTGACCCCTCCGGGGCAAGCCCCGAGGTCCCCGAAAACAGAGCGATAATATGCTCCAGAATGCCCTGTCACTCATCAGTCATGAAATTAAAACCCCGCCCTCGGAATACAGCATATTTTAAATCAGGCGGGGCATGCTGTGGGAATATGCCCTAACCTGCTGGATAACGCTGAAATACTCCTATTTCAGCCACTTTCCGTTCTTGTATATCAAGATTCCATCCGCATATATTTCGCCGCCCTTCTTCATATCTTTAATGATGTCCCAGTGTATCGCGCTCTGATTCTTCGCGCGGCATTCCAGGTAGGCATTGCCGATGGCCATGTGGATTGTGCCCCCAAGTTTTTCATCGAAAAGGATGTTCCTGCTGAATTTCTTTATTCCGTCGTTCGTGCCGATGGCCACCTCGCCCAGCCGCTTAGCGCCATCGTCGATTGCAAGCAGGTTGTCAAGGAGTTCCTGGCCTTTGGCGGCCTTGGCTTTCACGACCTTGCCCTTCTTGAATTCAAGAGTGATGTCCTCAATCTCCTTGCCCATGTAAACTCCCGGGAAGGTGAAACGAATCTTTCCCTCCACCGAATCCTCGACCGGGGCAGAGAATACTTCGCCGCTGGGCATGTTGTGTTTACCATCTGAGTTAATCCACTTGCGGCCCTTCACGGACATTGTGAGTTCAGTGTCCTCACCGTAGAACTCGAGCTTTTTAACCCTGTCCAGGTAATCGACCATGGACTGCTGCTTCTTGGATACCTTCTTCCATTCGGCGACAGGGTCCTTCCTGTCCACAAGGCATGCGCCATAAACGAAATCCTCGTACTCTGGAAGCGACATGCTGGCTTCCTGCGCAAGCGCGTTTGTCGGAAATGCGAGCCCGCACCATTTCAGCTCATTGACTGCGCTTCTCTTGGAGAATATCTCCCTTGTTTCCTTGCCCGCAGCCGCAGCTCTGGCCATCCTCTTTGAATCGATGTTTGACATCGCGCGCGTGTTGTCCGGCGCGGAGATCCCGATTAGGCAATTAATCTTCTCATAGAGGAACTTGCCGTACGGCGAGGCCCAGTCCAGTTGGTGGTCCTTCGCTTCCTTGTAGAATATCTCGTCTGTTCCGGAGAAAGTGCCCATCATTATCGGGTAACCGCCGGCGCGGAGCACTTCCCGGTACATCTCCAGAGCAAGCACCTCAGCCTGGGCCGGCGCTCTGATTAGCACCATGTCCCCTTTCTTGCAGTACACGGAATAGTTCACAACCAATTTCGCCAGTTTCTCGATGCGCGGGTCGGGCATAGTATCACGGGCGGAGAATGTTCCGCCCGTATTTGTCTGTTATGCCTATGGTTCAGGATTTTCGGTTTCAGCCTGGATGACTTAGTCTCTGGCTTATTCCGTATCTACCCCAGTGCCGCCAATATCCCCAGACTCAGGCCGTGTTCTCCGTAACCGTTTCTGACTGTTCCGCTTCTTGAATCTCAATGAAATAATCGATGCTGTCGCAGGCGGAGCGTGCCAACGTTAGATAGCCCGTTACCAATATATCGTCCAGATTGTTTCGGCCGGAACCCGAATCCAATATCCCTCGCCGGGCTTCATCAGATAGGTGCCTCCAACCTCCTTGATATAGGGTGATACTGGGTCGAACACCTCCACCCTGTCCGCTCCGGTCCCCCACAATGCTAGTCCAACCATTTGAGCTGTCAGCGTCGGGTATCCGACAAGGTTCCAACCTGCGTGCAGAACGATATCTGTGGAAGCATGAATCGTGCCGAAAACTTCGAGCGAGCAATTGTCTGTGGCATGGACCCATATGCCCATAGTCCTGTCGATGAAGGCAAGGTCGTTCACCGTCCCGCCAATTCTGTAGGTCTTCCAGGGATCCATTACATCCGTAACATCGTAATATTTCACGACGTCCCACATTCCAGAGACCGAGGCAAGGACATTCTCGACGGATGCATTGGCCAATTCCAGCGGGATGGATATGAGGTTCCAACCGACCCCCAGGTTGATTGGTGGCAACTTGACTGTGAGCGTGAAGTTCGTCCAATCCGTCCCGCCATTGCCGTCGCTCACTGACACATTCACCCAGTATGTTCCGAGATTGCTGCTCCCCGGCGTGCCCGACAAAACACCGGTGGAAGGGACAATGTTCAGCCAAGGTGCGTTTGTTGCCAGGCTCCAGGTAAGAACATCCTGTATATTCGGGTCGGTCGCGTCATAATCAACTGAATACAGTGTGTCCACGATGGCTGCCGTGATATCGACGGTTGTGATTGTTGGTGAGGAGATAATGAAATCAAAATGATAGATATACGCCGACCCCTGGTCGAGGTTCGCTCCTACATCATCATAGTGTGCGCCGACAACAATCGTGTCGCCAGAAATCGAAACATCACGGCCGAAATAGTCATTGGCAGCGCCGTCGCCGGCCGTTATGTTCGTGACAAGGCCCCAGTTGTCTGCGCCGCCGTTGTTCCTCGTGAACACATACGCCGATCCCTGGTAGCTGTTCGTTCCCACAAAATCATTGCTTGCGCCGACAACAATCGTATCGCCAGAAACCGACACAGAAGCGCCGAAATAATCCCCGGCTGAGCGGTCGTAGGCCGCGATGTGCTTGACCTGGCCCCAGTTGTCTGCGCCGCCATAGTTCCTCGTGAACACGTATGCCGACCCCTCGTCGATCTCATCCACATCATCACGGCATGCGCCGACGACAATCGTGTCGCCCGAAACCGAAACGGAAACGCCGAAAAGGTCATTGGTCGCGCCGTCGCTGGCCGTGAGTTTTTTAACCTGGCCCCAGTAGTCCGCGCCGCCATAGTTCCTCGTGAATACGTAGGCCGCCCCCTTCAAATCATTACTGCCTGCGCCGACGACAATCGTATCGCCTGAAACCGACACAGATTCGCCGAAATAGTAAAAGGCTGCGCCGTCGCTGGCTGTGAGTCTTTTAACCTGACCCCAGTTGTCCGTACCGCCATAGTTCCTCGTGAACACGTACGCCGATCCCTGGTCGACTCCATCCACACCGTCAATGACGGCGCCGACGACAATGGTCTCGCCCGAAATCGACACAGAAGAGCCGAACCAGTCATCGGCTTCGCCGTCGCCGGCGATGAGTTTCTTAACCTGGCCCCAGTTGTCCGCGCCGCCATAGTTCCTCGTGAACACATACGCCGACCCCTGGTCGACCCCTGCCACATCATCGCCGGATGCGCCGACGACAATCGTGTCGCCTGAAACCGAAACAGTATTGCCGAAATTGTCACCGGCTTCGCCGTCGCTGGCTGTGATTTTTTTCACCTGGCCCCAGTTGTCCGCGCCGCCATAGTTCCTCGTGAACACATACGCCGATCCCTGGCTGACGTTCGCTCCCACAGAATCACCGCTTGCGCCAACGACAATCGTGTCGCCTGAAACCGCCACAGAAGTGCCGAACCAGTCACCGACTGCGCCGTCGCTGGCCACCGGATGGCCGATCTCCACCCAAGTGTTCCCTACTTGGTTGAAGGTGTACGCCGAACCCTGGTTGGCGTTCGCTCCCACATCGCCATAGAATGCACCGACGACTATAGTATCGAATGAAATCGACACAGAATAACCGAAATAGTCATCGGTCGCGCGGTCGCTAGCCGTTATGCGTGTGACTTGGCCCCAGTAGTCCGTACCGCCGTTGTTCCTTGTGAAGACATACGCTGAGCCCCTGCCGCCATCATCACTGAATGCGCCGATGACAATGGTGTCACCTGAAACCGACACGGAAGCGCCGAAA
>JAQVMG010000008.1 GCA_028703755.1 Thermoplasmata archaeon
TATCGGAGCCGAATGAGTCCGCTGTCGCTGCCGGGAACAGCGCGAAGTTTCCTCCGAAGTTGAAGCCGATGAGTGCTGCAACGATGTAGAACATGTACTCATTGGAAGTCGTGTAGAAGAAGGCTGCCATCATGATTCCCTGGAAGGCGAACATGGCTATCAGGGCGTTCTTGCGTCCAATTTTATCTGATGCTAGCCCCCAGGCGATCCTGCCTGCGCCGTTGAATATTGGCAGACAGATGGCGGCTCCAAGAACTGCGAAGTCAGCTGCCTGCTGGGTAGTGAACCCATGACCTTCGAATCCATCGGTCGGGTTCTTTGCGAAGTTCTGCACATTGCCGATGACCATAAGTCCGGCAAGGGCACCGAATATGAACATCGTCCAGAGCATCCAGAACTGAGGGCTTTTCATCATTTCCTTGGGGGTGAATCCCTTGAATGCCGCCTTTCCGGGAGCCGGTGCGGGCGGGTTCCAGCCTGCAGGTTTCCAGCCTTCCGGTGGGTTGACCATGACAAGCGAACCCAGGGAGACAAGCACAAGGAACAGGACGCCGTAAATCATGAAGACGGTGTCAACATTCGCAATTGTGTAAACGAACGGATGTGCCGCGTCAACAACTGTCTTTGATATCAAACCACTGAATCCCAGAACGCTTGGCGGGTTTGCCAGAAGAATCCAGATGAATGCGCCGAAGCCGAAGCCGGCGACCGCTATGCCGCTAACAAGGCCTTTCTTGTCGGGGAACCACTTAACACCGGTTGCGATTGGCACTACGTAGGCAAGGCCGATGCCGGCGCCGCCGATGATACCGATGGTTGCGAGCTTTCCGATGAAGCTGTCGCCGACGAATCCGGCCAGGATGTAGCCCAGGCCAAGAACTATGCCGCCTATCAACGCGATCGGGCGGGGGCCGTACTTTTTCATCAGGCGACCGCCGATGATGGTCATGATGGCGAAGGCTGCCAGGCCTGCGCTGAAAATGAGCTGGGTTTCAAGCTTTGTGAAGCCATATTCGCTGGGCGCGCCTGAAAGAGGCGTTGTGAATGCCGACCAGGCATATATCGCACCGAGAGCGAGCTGGATGAGGATGGCACCGATGACCACTACCCACCTGTTCATAACCTTTTTTGGCTGATTTGATACATCGTTCTGCACCTCTGTGGGTGCTGCACTGCCGTTATTCAATGGTTCGTTTGACATTGTCCTGTCTCCTATGCGCCCGCACAAGTAAATATTGTTGATATAACTTTCTAATAATGTTACACTCGTTTGTTACAGTTGAGATTACAGTTTCCAGTGCCTCGAGTGAACCTGCACTGCCTCGGCGATCCATTCGGCACCGATATTCTCCAGGTCGCTGACCTCATTGTACTCGGTTTTCACCGGCAGGCCCTGAGCCATCGCCATCGAATTCCCCACAACATCCGCAAGTGCCGAGACATTGTAGCCACCTTCCAGGAATGCCGACCACCTGTTCTCGCACGTTTCCTCCGCGACTTTGGCAATCGCAGCGACCGTGTCGAGATATCCCCTGCTGGAAAGGGTGAGTGACGACAGCGGATCCATGTAATGGGCATCTCCGCCGAGGCTGATGAGGATTGCGTCCGGCCTGAACTGCCTAAGAACGGGAACAATGATTTTGTCTGTCGCGGCAGCGAATGTCGCATCGCCGCACTGGCCCCCCATCGGTATGTTGACCGTATAACCCTTGCCCTTGCCGGTGCCGGTCTGGGTCGCCGGCCCGGTGCCCGGATATATTCCCCACTGATGGGTCGAGATGTAAAGAACATCGCTTCGGTCCAGGAATGTGTCGTTGGTGCCGTTTCCGTGATGCACGTCGATGTCGACTATGGCTACGCGGTCCAATTTCTGCCTCAGCCAGTTGGCTGCGACAGCGACATTGTTGATGTAGCAGAATCCCATGCCCATCTCCCTTGTCGCATGGTGGCCGGGCGGCCTCAGGAGGGCGAATGTGGGTTCCCTGCGGTCCAGCATGTTGCGGGCTGCGGCTATTCCGCCGCCGGCAGCCAGCATCGCCATCTCGTAAGTGTATGGCCATACTGCCGTATCAGCGTCCAGGCGGCCGCGTCCGAAGTTCTTCAGCAATTCGAGGTAGTTCTCGGAGTGAACAGTCAGAACATCCTGAATCTCAGCGGGTTCAGGTGTAATCAGCGGAGCTTCAATTCCATGGGATTCCCTGTATTCCATTATACCGGACAGTCTTTCAGGGCATTCAGGGTGCCCATTGTTCTGCGTCGGTCTCAGATACCCTTCATGGTAAACGATTTTCATTGTATCAACCCGCATTTTCCGCACTGTAGCTTTGAATTCGGCAGGCGCATCAACCGCCCCCCGCAGGCCTGGCACAGGTCCTCGATTGGCGGGGCTGGGTCATCTGCGGCGGCGTTGTCCTGTAATGTTTGTATATGGCGGTCGTACTTATCTTTCTCCTCACGGTGAACTGTGACGGTACCTGCAACCCTGTCAAGCGCTGTCTGTCTTGGATCGCCCCTCATGGCCATCCCCAGTGCGAAGTTGATGGGTGGCAGTGCGAACCAGAATATCCGATCAAGATTGCGGATGCAGACACGACCTCCCAATCCGCTTTCGGAGAGAGGATGGACCTTCAGCTGGAAGAGACGCTTTCCGACGGAGGCGCCGGCCATTGTTTCGGGTATCACGGTTGAGAGGTAGAATGCCGCGCTTGTCACAATGGCGACCTGGAGAATGTTTGCTATGTCAAAAAAGTAGAGAACCAGGCATGTCGGGGCGAAGGCGATTGCTGCATCAACTGCGAATGCGCCGAACCGGTACTTCCAGTGACTGCGCAGACCCGGATCATGACCCCAAATATCGAAACCCGTCACCATGCTTCCGGGGGGACATGCGGATTTCAATTTAAATAGATGCGGTGGCAAAGGTATTATAACATTGCTGTTTTTACGGTTGGATAATATATCCAACGGTGATTTGATGAACGATGCGGATGAGGTTTCTAAGGATGCAGGCCAGAGTGCTGAAAAAAAGCCCGGGCCGTGGCCGATAATCGTCGCAGTGATCGTTATTTCAGCGGCGGTCGGGGGCATTTTCATCGTGAATGAAATCCAGAACCCGGACATTGTATCAAATGAAATAACCGCGGTACTGATAATCGATTACGGAAACGGAACATCTGAACAATATGAAGTGACAACCCAGAACAACAGCGTGCCCGGGCTGCTGGACGAGGCCATCGGAAATTCCAGTTACATAATGAAGAGATCTGTTGAAGGTGTAGATTATATCCATTCAATCAGGGGGGTTTTCGCTCAACCGCCGGATAACCTGTCTCTGGCAAACCGGTCCTGGGGCTATTACCTGAACAACACCAGGGCGCCTGGCACCGCCGATGCTTTTGAGGCAAGGGGGAATTTCACGTTAGTCCGAGATGGCCAGACGGTGAAATTGGTGTTTGAGGAAGGATACAATCCAAGCGGCATCTTCCGCGGCTCAGGCATCAGCGTCACCGTCAGCATCGACTACGGCAACGGCACCCAGAAAGAGATGAATGTCATCACAGAGAACTTCACTGCGCTGGGAGCCCTTGAATCCGCGGTCGGATATGATAATCTTACCATGACAGATTATGGGGCATGGGGAATGCTGGTTGACGGCATTGACGGAATCGTGACCGGAACTCCCGTTGAAGGCATCGACGACACTTCAAATTATTACTGGTTCTGGTATGTCAACGGCGAGTTCGCCTATGTCGGTGTGAGCCAATATGTTCTGCAGGACAGCGATGTCATTGAATGGCGGTTCGAGGAGAGCGCATGGTGAGTGGCAGTAAGCGATTGCTGGACCCGAAGAAGCTCAATATGGCAATTCTGTTCATAGCCCTCGGCGTGGCACTGAGGGTAGCCCTGGCCGGATACCCGAACATAGAGCCGGTGCTGGCAATTGCGCTCATGGCAGGCCTGCTGCTTGGCGGCCTGTATGCATTCATGGTGCCGTTCGCCATCATGGTCCTTTCCGATTACGCGATTTATGCGCTGCATTATGAGGGCATGTTCGGCTGGAAAGTAATCTTAGGCATCTCATTCTTCACATGGACCGGAATGATGTTCGTCGGCTATGTGGGCACGCGCATGAAGCCCAGGCTGCTCTTCAGGATGCGCGGCGTCGGGGTCTTCACCGGCATTGCGGTGATCGTGACAGTTCTGTACGACCTCTGGACCGTTGTCGGCACCATCATCCTGATTCCCTGGGCCAGCCCCGGCCATATCCTGGTCGCCCAGATACCGTTCACCGCCTACCACATACTGAGCACACTGGTCTTTGCCCCGCTCTTCGGAACAGGATATGTCTACCTGAAGGAATACGGCATGCCGCTCCTGTCGGACTGGAAAACCGAGGACAAAAAACCCAGGGACGATGCATGAGAAAGTTATTTATCCCTCCCCAGTTATGCGATGTTTGAGAAACATGAAACTGTTCCTGAAAATTTACTTCAGCAGCGAAGGCTCCTCAACGATGGACATAATCAAGAAGGCCGAGAAGATGGGCTTCGGCCCGACTGTCGGAGATTATGACTTCGTCATCGACATCGAGTCACCCGAGGAGTACGCCGAGGTCACCGAAAAGATCCACAAGATGCTGAAGGGCACCAAGTGCATGTACAAGGTCACAACCCACCGCTGAGCCGTCATAGTTTTTGAGAGGTGAGGAATTCGGATAATATCTTACTGTGGTCGAACGCAAGTTCCGGCAATTTGTGAATGTCGAAGAAACATGCTTCCGATGCATCGTCTCCTCCGCGCGGCTCGCCTTCGGTTGCGGCAAGTTCGAACACGACAGTCACCGTATGGCCTCTCGGGTCTCTGGCGGGGTCCGAGTAGACCCCTGCGAGGCGTTTTACTTCTGTCTTCAGCCCTGTCTCCTCCAGGACTTCCCTGACGATCGCGTTTTCTACAGTTTCGCCTTGCTCCACGAATCCTCCGGGAAGAGCATGGTACCCCTGGAACGGCTGATTTTTCCTCTTAACCAACAGTACCTTGGCATCTCTGAGTATGATACCATCCACCGTTAGCTTGGGATTCTGATGCATATAGGAAAGGGTAAGGGGTGCAGATAAAAAACATTATCTCTTATGTATGTAATAAAAATATAGTAACCATTTCCTCCATGACCAATGGGCGCTGAGATTTCCTGTCCCCCAAAAGCCTGTCCATCTTTTGCACGAGGTGAGGGTCGGGCTCTATTTTGAAATGTTTGAAATAGTAATCATACAGATCCTCATTGTCATCGAATCTCATCTCAAGAGGGAATGTTTCCTTTCTATCAAGCACAAAATCGCTTGCTGCTATCGCTTCAAGCGCATTTTCGATGTTCCTGTCCTCGTTCCTGAACATCCTGAAGAACGGATGGACATCGCCTTCCTTGGACGGCTCTATTATCAGTAGCTGGCCGCCCGGCCTCAGAACCCTGTGTGCTTCCTTCAGAGCCATGGCGCTGTCCTGATGGTGAAGAGAGAATGTGAAAATAACTGCATCGAATTTGCCGTCGGGGAAGTCAAGGGCTTCACCAGAACCCACAAGGAAATCCGCGCCCGGAACAGAGGTTTTTGCTGAATTAATCAGCTCGGAATCGGGGTCGATTGCTGTGAGCGTTCCGACAGCCCGTACCAGCATAGCAGAGGCTCTTCCGTTGCCGCAGCCAACTTCGAGAACGGCTTTTCCCCGGAGGTCCGCATACTCAGTTATCTTGGCGAACTCGCGTTTTTCCCTGTCCTGTTCCATGCGTGCATTGAAGCGGAACCAGGTATTAAATAATCCCACGGAATTCTTTGCCCATACTGCGACACAGGGGTGACCGAAATCTTTAAAAAGGGGACAGAATTAGTGGGGGCGCTCGGTTATAACAAACTGTAGTAGGGGGTTGCCCCGCAAACTACAGGAGGACTGAAGTTGAGAGAAGACATAGTCGAAATAGTCAAGAAGGCGCTTGAGGGCTCCAAGGAGCGGAAGTTTAAGGAGTCAGTAGACCTCGCCATTAACCTCAAAGGCGTAGACCTAAGCCAACCCAAGTACAGGATAGAGGAAGAAATTCTCCTGCCAAATGGGCGGGGCAAGAACGTGAAGGTCGGCCTCTTCGGCGGCGCGGAAATAGCCGCAAAGGCGAAAGGCGTAGCGGACATTATCATCATCCCCGAACAGATCGAGGAATACGCAGATGACAAGAGGAAAGCGCGAAAGTTAGTTTCAGCTCACAATTATTTTGTTGCAGAGGCGCCTTTGATGCCCCTCATCGGCAAAAGGCTCGGACCGGTTCTCGGTCCCAGGGGAAAGATGCCGAAACCCATACCGCCGGGCAGCGACCCGTCGGCGATAATCAACTCCCTCAGGAAGACCATAAGGGTGAGAAGCAAAGACAGGAAAACATTCCATACGATGGTCGGAACCAAGGACATGAGCGCAGAGGACCTCGCAGTCAATATCAAAGCAGTAATGCAAAGGGTGACCGGAAAGCTGGAACAGGGTGAGAACAATATACAGTCTGTATATGTGAAGACCACCATGGGCCCGGCAGTGAGGCTGATGTGAGATGGACAGGGAACCGGCAAACTGGAAAATAGAGTATATGAAGGACCTGAGAGAGGTCATCAAGTCAAACCCAGTCATTGCAATAGTCAATGTCAGCGGCATCCCGGCCCCCCAGATTCAGAACATGAGGGGCGTTCTGAGAGGCAAGATTTCACTCATTGTCGCCAAAAACAACCTCATCGACCTGGCTCTCAGGGAGATGGAGTCCGAAATGGCAGGTCTGAGCAAACTTTCTGAACTAATAGACGGCCAGTGCGCACTCGTGGGTTCGGCAGACAACCCGTTCAAACTCTTCAAGGTCATGGAAGGCACCAAGACGCCGTCCCCCGCAAAAGGCGGAGAGATAGCGCCTATGGACATCGAAGTGAAAGCCGGCGAAACATCCTTCAAACCCGGCCCGATCGTCGGAGACCTTCAGCAGGCAGGCATCCCGGCAGCCATTGAATCCGGTAAGGTCGTCATAAAGAAAGACAAACTCCTGGTCAAGGAAGGCGACGTTATACCGCTAAAGACGGCCCAGATGCTCACCAAGCTGGAAATATTCCCGCTCATAGTAGGTATGGACCTCAAGGGTGTTTACGAAAACGGAATCATCTTCAAACCCGAAGTCCTCGCGATCGATGAAAAGAAGTTCATGGGCGACCTGTACAGCGCGATAAACGGTTCGATGGGTGTAGCGATACACATCGGATACACAACCCCGATGACAATAAGACCGCTGATTTCCAAGGCCTTCAGGGAGTCTATGGGTGTAGCGATGTTCGCAGGAATAACCAACAAGACCACAATCGATAAACTTGTGGGTCTTTCAACTCGCAAAATGATGGCGCTAGCAGCCAAAGTACCGGATGCTCTGGACGATGAGCTGAAGGCCGCTCTGGCAGGAGCACCTTAGGATAATCTAGTGAAATGGAGGTATGAAAAATGGAATATATCTACAGCGCAATGATCCTTCACTCGGCAGGGAAGGCAATAACAGAGGACGCAGTAAGCAGCATTCTGAAGGCTGCCGGCGTAACGCCGGACACAGCCCGTGTGAAGGCCCTGACTGCATCCCTGGACGGAGTCGACATCGCAGAGGCGATGAAGACAGCAATGGCCGCGCCAGTCGCAGCCGCCGCCGCCCCTTCAGCAGCTCCGGCTGCAGCCGCGAAGAAGGAAGAGAAAGAAGAGGAAAAGGTCTCTGAAGAAGAAGCAGCAGCAGGCCTGGGCGCTCTGTTCGGTTAAGCGTGAATTAATAATTCTTTTATTATTTTCACGCTTAGGCGGTCCACATCAGTGGAACTGCCGACCGAACAGACCCCTGGCCACCCCACGCAGAGCAATTGCCAGGGGTTGATTAATTCATATTCTAGACCCTCGGGATATCCATTTTTTCAATGAAAGTTGATAACAGAGTCTTAGGTTCGTTTTGCTGTTACAGTGTTGCCGCATTTCCGGCACTCAACATCCCCAGGGATTACCTCATCCCCGCAGTAGTGGCAGAGAGTCTGCCTGTGTCCGATTGCCTTGACCTCGGCATCGGATGGTTCTTTTCCTGTGAAACCGTAAAATGCTAGTAGGATGCCTGCGGCGATGCACAGAATGCCCATCGTCAGAGAGAACATCCGAATCTCCTCCAGGTCTATGACTTCATCTACCGAGGAGTAGATGCGCTCGATCATGGGTGCATACGCGAACCATCCTGCTGCCATCCAGAAACAGAGAGGGGCCACGATTTTTGCCAGCCCCCTGAATGCGCCTTTGGGAAGTTCCGCTGCCATTAACCCACCACCGAGGCTGCGAGGTTGAACGCTCCGTGGAGCAGCATTGAGATTATCATGCACCAAACGAAATATCTCCCCTTCCCGGTCTTCATCCAAAGGCCGATTCCGTAACCGGATATCGCGGTGGCAATCATGTGAAGCGGCAAAAGGAACCTTAGCCCGAGCAGCCAGACAGACGCCTCGGTTCCGTAGCTCAGCATGGTTGCCGCATACAGGAAATTCTCGACAACCGCGAAGCCGAGGCCTGCCATCGCCCCCAGGAATGCCCATTCCCTGAGTTCAAGCTCGGGCTTTTCCTCGGCGCGCAGCAGGTACAGACCTATTGGCTTGGAAAGTTCCTCGATGAAAGGAGCCACTATCACAGCGGTTAAGAGCGTGAGGATATTCGGGTCAGGGGATTCAACAGGGATGATGGCAGGGTAAGTCTGGAGCATCAGAGCCAGGGAGGACCACGAGGCAATCATTGTGGATACTGCCCCGAGGCCCAGGGCGGTAAGGATATGCTTCGGCCGGATGTTGGGCAGGAATGACATGTTCTCAGCCGTCCGCCTGTACAGCCTTGGCGAGCGATTCCTCAAAGGCCCATTGGTTCTTCATGTGCGTGTTGAGGTCCTCGATGTTCACATACCACCAGTAGGGAAGGAATAGGCCCACGGAGAGAACAGTCAGAATGATGTAAGTGGCTGCATCGCGCCTCGGCAGCGGCAGCCAGGCCGGGGAGGGTTCGCTGACTTTTCCGGCCTTCATCAAGCCCTGCCGGAACTGGGCATTCAGAGCCCTCTGCCTCTCGTCATGCTCATGCACATCCTTCGTCAGGAACATCATGCTGTAAATTAAAAAGAATATGCCGACGAAGGGGATAACGCCGATCAGGGCGGTGAGAACCGCCCAGAGAGAGGCAGACCTCGGTACCCCAAAATTACCGAGGCGAATAGTGGTCATTGTCCATCTCTCGACATTCAGGTCGATGCGTGTTTTCAGCGAGACAGCGTCCAGGTACTCTGACATGCCTTCCATCAGGATGCTGTCCCTGCCGATATGCGAGTCGCGCCTGCGAATGAGCCTGTAAATAAGATATGAATGGGACACCGCCAGGCCAATGGACAGGAGCAGAACCGCGAGTATCAGCGCCAGGAGAAAGCCCGTGTCTGTTATGCTGACTGACGCATCAGTAAGCACTGCATAGAGGGCGATTGCGGCGGACAGGGGAAACACAATCTGGAAAAGCATTATTGCCCAGACCCATTTTGTTGAGATGAGCTCATCTGAACTCTGCCTCATCGCGAATGAGGCACTGATCCTATTGCTGGCGGTCTGATGTGTCGGCCCGGTGACGGGCGGCTGGGCAGGCTGCTGAAGTTCTGCCTGAGGTGGCGTCTGGGGGGCATAAAACTGAGTGCCGTAGTACTGTATAGGGGAGTAATACATCGGCATGGCAGGCTGCAATAACTGATATCTCTGACACCGCGGGCAGTACCACTGCTGGTATTGTGGTATGAACACGGTTTCCTGGCCGCAGGCAGAGCATTGGGGTGACATTGTCTCAGGGTATGGCAAGCGGGATTATTTTAATAATCTTTGTGCTGGGTTGTTTCAGAATCATCCAGAATATCCAGCATCTTCTCCTTCATCCGCTTCTTGGTGCGGTAATCATAGACAACCTTCACAGGTTCCATGGTGCGGGGATCCAACCCTGTCCAGTACATGCACGTGGAAACAGTCATAGGGGTAGGCGTGAACAGCTGGAAGTTCTCAATGTTGCCCAAGCCTTCTGCCTTTTTCACCAATTCGTCGAGGCTGGCCCTGTCCTCGCCGGGGTGGCCTATCATAAGGTAGTACCTGAGGCTCTGCCCGGTCCCGGTGTTCAGCTTTCCGAACAGTTGGACGAACTCCTCTAGCCTTTCCCCGGGCTTGCCCATCAGCCCCAGAACACGGGGGGAGAAGTGCTCGGGAGCGACCTTCAGGCAGCCGGATATATGGAATTTCGAAAGTTCCTCAATATACACGGGGCTTTCGATTGCCAGATCATATCTGACACCGCTGCGGACGAAGACTTTCCTGACGCCCCTGACCTTCCTGGCCTTGCGCATCAGTTCGATTATCGGTTTATGGGAACGGTCCAATTTTTCGCAGGACAGGCAATCTCCGCCGCATATCCCGCAGTCCATGCCGTACATGTTGGCAGAAGGACCGCCCAGGTCATCGATTACGCCCCTGAATTCACTGTGCTTCACAATCTTCCCGATCTCAGCCAGGATGCTCTCCTGGCTGCGGGAAATTATTCGGTTGCCCTGATGAAGCCCGAGCGAGCAGAACGAGCATGTACCGATGCAGCCCCTGTGTGTCTGGACAGAGAACTGCGCCATCCTGAGAAGGGAATCGGGATGCATGAACCGGGAATAATCCAGCGAATAAACCCAATCCAGGAACTTCGCTGTGTATTTGGGATATGAATACTGAAGGACATGGTTGCGGTCATACTCCTGGGCTAGGTTCTTTGAAATTGAGAACATGTTCTGCATCTCGCAAAACTTGCTTTTATCGGCAGCGGCCAAGGCGTGGCCAGGCAGCATCTCGAATCCCGCAGGAACATCCTTTGAAACAATGCATGTTCCCGGGACTCCTGCGAGTTCTTTTCCGTCCCTCGCCCTCCGCGCCAGCTCGATTATCTGCATCTCGCCGTTCCCGTAAACAAGGACATCTGCCCTGGAATCGAGCAGGATGCTGCGCCGAACGTCGTTATCCCAGTAATCGTAATGGGTGAACCTCCGGAGGGAGGCTTCAATGCCGCCAATAACTATTGTGCAGCCTTTGAAATGCCGTCTGAGAGCGTTGCAGTACACGATTGTGGCACGGTCCGGCATGATGTTCTGCTTTCTGGCGTGAGGATCGTTTTCACGCCGGTGCTTCATGGGCGTGTAATTGTTCATCATGCTGTCTATCGAGCCGGCCGTGACTCCGAAGAAGAGGCCCGGAGCGCCAAGCTTCTGAAAATCCTCCGGGGTTTCGGGCTTCTCGATTATACCGACAGAAAAACCTTTTGCGTCCAGCACCCTGGCTATCACCCCGACGGGCGAGAGGGGGTGGTCGTCCCACCATTCGGCGGAGACCAGAATGATGTCGAAATTGTTGCCGGAAGTGGAAATGGGCATCGCCCCTTGAACTTCTGAGGGGGATAAAAGGTTGCGGGCTGACTGCTGACAAAAGTTTATATCTGTTATCTTATTGGCTGTATCAGAAAGAAAGCATGGTGGCCTGTAGATTGCGACGAATTCTGCTGAATTCGCCGCATCTACAGTCCCATTAATGCTTCGCAATAATGGGCCTATAGATCAGCCCGGTAGATCGCCGCCCTCGCATGGCGGAGGCCGCGTGTTCGAATCCCGCTGGGTCCATTTTTCTTTTTTATAATCAATTGATATGTTAAAGAAAAATGGTTAGCCGAATCGCCTATAGCATATATTCTGCGATTCGGCGAAATCGCCAAACTAGCGACTACCAGCATATTACAACGAAGTCTGTTTGGCGAATATATGCAAAACTCAATGATTCGTCTCTTTCATCCTTTCGTCGGATGGGACTCGGCACCGGGTTGGATGCCGAAGTCAACACCTCCCCGCCCTCACGGGCGAGGCTTCCTAAGGATGAACTTAATCGTCATCAGCCAGGTTCCGGAAACCTGGCCACAACCCCGGCCTTGAGAATATACTGCAAAAGGCAGCCGAGGCATGAATGGGTTGGATGGAGTTTCGTATGATGGACGGACTCGACCCCTCATCCTTAACCTTATAATCCCGGTCAGTTTTCTCCGTCCGGTGCTCCCATGTCCAAGACCCTAGTCGAGAAAATACTGGCCGCGCATGCGAACGAGGATGTTACAGCAGGAAAGATAGTCTGGATAGGCATAGACGTGCGTTCCGCCCGGGACTTCGGCGGCGCAAATGTCGTCAAGACCTTCAGAAAATTCTATCCCGGCGGCAGGGTCGAGGATCCGAAGAAGACGTTCTTCACTTTTGACTGCAACGCGCCGGCCAACACGATTCCGTATGCGAACAATCAGCAGATATGCAGGAACTTCGCCATCGAGCAGCAAGTGAAAGTTTATGATGTGGACGCTGGCATCGGCTCCCATGTGATGATAGAGGAAGGAATTGGGTACCCCGGCTCGACAGTTGTTGGAACCGATTCGCACCTGAACATCATGGGCGCGGTAGGCGCTTTCGGCCAGGGCATGGGCGATCAGGACATAGCGTTCGTTTTCAAGACCGGTAAAACTTGGTTCGAGATACCAGGCAGCATTGTTGTCAACATCCGCGGGGATTTGCCGAAGACCTGTTCTGCGAAGGATTTGACCTTGTTCATCACCGGAAAGCTGGGCACGAAGACCGCCCTTGGAAAGGCGATTGAGTTCCGCGGTCCTGCTATTGACAAACTGGACCTTGCCGGACGCATCACCCTGGCCTCGATGGCGACCGAGATGGGGGCCATCATCGGACTCATAGTGCCGAGCAAGGAAGTGCTGAAGCATTTCGGGCAGAAAAAAGCCATTACACCTGATAAGGACGCAGTCTATGAGAAAACCATAGACCTGGACATCTCCAATCTGAAGCCGCAAATTGCCAAGCCCCCGAAGCCCGACGCCGTGGTGGATGTGGAATCGCTCAACGGCCGGCCGATCCATTCCGTGTTCATCGGCTCCTGCACGAACGGCACATACGAGGACCTGGTTTCGGTGGCAAAAATCATGAAAGGAAGGCACGTTAAGCCGGGAATTGTCGCGACACTGGTCCCTGCCACGATGAAGGTCTGGAAGCGCCTGCTTAAGGAGGGCCATATCTCGACGTTGATTGAGTCGGGATTCATAGTTTCAAACCCGGGCTGCGGCGGGTGCGCGTCAGGGCAGATTGGCATGACTGGCGAGGGCCAGGTTCACATTTCCACATCAAACCGCAACTTCGCGGGAAAGCAGGGTGCCGGCGATACGTATCTCGCGTCCCCGGAGACTGCCGCGGCATCTGCCATTCTCGGCCGGATTGCCACATTGCAGGAGGTGGAATAGATGATTTTCAAAGGAAGGGCCTGGGTTCTGCTCAGACAAGGCAGGTTGATTGACGACATTGACACGGACATGATATTCCATAACAAGTATCTGGCAATTACCGAAATAGCGGAAATGGGGCAGTACACATTCGACAACCTGGAAGGGTACAAAGATTTCGCGAAGAAGGCGCAGCCGGGGGACATTGTGATCACCGGCCAGAACTTCGGCTCGGGCTCGAGCCGCCAGCATGCGGTCGACTGCTTCGTCGCCCTCAAGACAAGCTGTCTTGCGGCACAGTCTTTCGGAGCCATCTACAAAAGAAATGCCATAAACTCGGGGTTCCCGATTCTCACGATAACTGACATCGACCTGAATGCTGTGAAAACAGGCGACCGGGTCGAGATGGATTCCGATGCCGGAACAATCAAGAAAGATGGCAAGTTGATTGGAAAGCTGGAGCCCCTGTCTACAGTCCAGAAGGACATCCTGAAAGCTGGGAACGTGTTCGAGTATGCGAAAACCCTGTAATCGGCAGGGTGTTCGCGCCAAGACACTGTAATTTCGAAATTCTGCCTCAATTTCGGCGAACCGGTTGATTCGGATAGGACAGGTAACTCATCTCGGTCAACATATCCGTGAGCGTATTCTTCACCCTCAGAGCTTCCAGGCGGTTGGCTGCCGATATGCCCGATATCAGTATCCGTGACCTTGACACGCCTTTCTCGTTCCTGGTCCTGGTAATGAATTCGACAACCAATGTTAGGTCCGAGCCCCGGGTCGGGATTGTCAGTGTTTTGGCCTGCCTGCCCGGAGCCATTGCCAACAGTGCGTTTTCTTTTGATAGGCATGTGATTCCGTTGTTTGTGAGCGACGCCTCAATATTTTCAGAGATAATTTTGAAAAGTTCACGGTTGTAGGGAAGACGTATCCACCAGGAATCTCTGAAAAGAAGGAAGAGGCATGCAGATGCGAACGCCAGGGCCAGTATTCCGATGATGACTTTTGCGATGAGAATATCCTCAGTTCCGGAGTCGATGCTGAAGAACACCAGGTAAATCAGAATTCCGAGAAGGACACAAACCAAGGGCATGCCGAGAATCATGTTCTTGCGGCTGCCTGACCAGGGTTTCTGCGGATGGATCATTCCTTTTCTCTCTCCTAGGTTGTTCTGTGCCGGAAGATTTTTTTACTGGGTCTTCAGAAGTTCCCTGACTGCCAACCTGACTGCCTCTTCCGAGCTGTGCTTGGTTCTCCAGCCCATGGATCTCGCTTTCTCGGTTGAGAGCCAGGTCTTGGGTATGTCGCCGACCCAGCCCCTGGTGCCGCCTGTGTAATGGTATTTCACGTCCTTCAGGCCCATTTCAGAAACGACGATGTCCGCGACGCCGGTGACGTCGGTCCATTCCTCGCATGCCAGGTTGAAAATGTTTATCGGCTCGGATGATTTTTCCGTGCCGGTCATGATTCCGGCAACGCAGTCCTGGACCAGGAAGTAGCTCTTCTTCTGCTTGCCGTCGCCCAGAATTTCCAGGTTGTGGGGGTCCTTCCGGAGCTTCTCGATGAAATCCACCAGAACCCCGTGCGTGCCTCTGTGCCCTATCACGTTGGCGAACCTGAACATCCAGGCCTGCATCCCGAATGAATGGCAGTAGGACGATATCAGGCCCTCGCAGGCAAGCTTCGAAGCGCCGTAGAGCGATATGGGGAGCATTGGGCCATATGTCTCAGGTGTGGGAAGGACGGTCGCCTCCCCGTAAACAGTGGAACTTGATGAGAAGGCAATTTTCTTGGTTCCCGCTTTGCGCATGGCCTCGAGGACGTTGTGCGTCGCAATCGTGCCCTGCTCCAAATCTATCCGTGTGTGGTCAATGCCGTGCCTGACGTCAGGATTGGCTGCCAGATGGAAAACCATTTCGATGCCGACCATGGCCTTCTCGATGGCCTTGGGGTCGGTGAGGTCACCTTTGACGAACCTGAAATTCGGATTGCCGCTGTGATGGGCGAAATGCTCCTCTTTGCCGGAACTGAGATTGTCGAATACGGTCACGTGATGTTTCTTAATGAGTTCGTCCGCGAGATTGCTGCCGATGAAACCGGCGCCGCCGGTGATTAAACAATTCATAATATCATATGCGTTAACCGGTGACCATATAAAGAATTTTTCATAATCATATTTTTGAATTCACATGAAATCCTGTGGCATGTTTTTTATATGAACAACAGATTGGGATTTTGATGAAGATTTCAACCATTATATCAACATACAGCATGGATAGACTGAAAGATACTGAAGAAGCAATTGATTCCGTACTTATGCAAACTCACTTCGATAAGGAAATTCTTGTGGTAATGGGGGATAACGAAGAACTTTTCAGGTGTCTGGATTTGAAATTTGGAAATCGCATCAAACTCATTGTGTGCAAAACCAAGGGACTCTCCGCTGCGAGGAATACTGGCATTGAAAACTCTTCCGGAGAGATTGTTGCATTCATGGATGATGATGCACTTGCGGATCCATATTGGCTTGAATCAATATCAAAGATATTTGAGGCAGAACCAAAAACCGGAGCAGTAACCGGAACCATAGAGCCTCTTTGGATGGGGAAAAATTCAGACTGGCTACCTGAACAATTGTTTTGGACAGTGAGCTGCACATACATGGAAATTCCTGATGGTTCGCTGGTTATGAACCTCATAGGAACTAACATGGCATTCCAGAGAGAAATTTTTAATCAGGGCTTCAAATTTTCCGAAAAGCTTGGCGCAAAGGAGAAATGGAACCTGAAAAATGATGCCTGGGTACAAACCTGTAATCTTGTGGGTGAGGAAAGGGATTTCTGTATACGGCTTATTGAAAAAGGGTGGTATATAAGATTCTCATCTGGAGCCAAGGTATATCACAGAGTGTATGGTTACCGCATAACCCTAAAAAATCTCATGAAAAGAGGATACTGGGAAGGGTTCTCCAAGGGATTACTGGCTAAATATCATACAAATAGCGATGTGCTTGCCACAGAGAGAGATTTTCTCATGCATATTGCTAAGTCACTTGCATTAACTGGCAGGGGACGAGGCACGGTCAGAATTAGACAGGTTTGGAGCATACTGCTGACTTCAGGGGCGGTGCTATGTGGATTTTTTCATTTTAAAATATCTGGGCATCAAAAATTTATGGAATGATTAGCTAATGTTTATATTCACCATGCGATTAACTGAATATCCGCTGAACCCATTAGAACCGAGATGAGTAATTATGCTGAAATCGGAGAAGAATTTAGGTGGCTCATGCCCAAGACTCGTAGTAGCCGCAGTGATGTCATTAATACTTTTCCTATGGGTTTTTTCATTGAAACTGGCTTATCCAGAGTTTCAGGCTATGAGGAGTGAAAATCCCTTCGCCGAGATTTCTGCGCTGATTCCTATGTTCTCGATTGTTGTGGCACTTTATCTAGCCATATCACTCTTCATTGTGTTCAAATATAACCTTGATAAAATGGCTTCGTTCATCATTTTGGCGACCGGAGCGATAATTCTCTGGTACACCCCTTATGCGATTGCGGGGTATGTTAAGCAAACGGACACGCTGTGGCACATGGGAATGGCTGCGAATCTGCCTGATATCCTGAGTGGAAACACCATGCCGTTTGCATCCTATGCGGTGGATTTTCCTATTTCTTATGCATTCGGGTATACGGTCGCATCCTTCACGGGCCTGGATGTGACTCTTCTGGCGAATTACGTAATGCCTATGGTCTATATTTTGCTGTTCGTGTTCGCATATTTTATATTGTTCTGTCAATTTGTGGATAATAAAATTGCCATGCTCACAACAATGGTTTCAATCGGCTTGATGTACCATGTTGCCTTGCATCAGTCGCCACAGGTTGTCGGCACGCTATTGCTTATTCTCTGCATGACATTAGTTATCCAGAAGAATTGGAAGGCAGCACTACTTATAGCAGTGTTTATCCCTTTCACACACATAATCTCGTTTGCATTCCTGGGAGCATTCCTTCTTATGTACTTTACATTTATTCGTGGTTTTAATCATTCCATAAAAAACGATTGCTTGAACAAAACTTTGATAAAATTTATTTTTTCCGTTTTGACAATCTTATTTGGATTAATGGTAGTCGGAGTGATTTTTTCGGATTATCTGGAAATCTTCCTGGATCGAGTAGACATCTCAAACGCCGGGTCTTTCATCTTGGATAATCTCCTCGACATGCCATGGTTCAAACTTATTTCAAGCGTCACCTACATTGTAACTTTCATTTTATTCATGAGTTCTATTTACCTGGCGTACCGGAAGAGGTTTGGGAGCTTGAGACAGGTAGGCTGCGCAATAAGACAGGTTGAACCAAAAACATTGTTACTTATTACCCTCCCCCCTATCTGTCTTGTTTCAGGGATAGTGATTGCCCTGGCAGACAATTCCGCTGTACTGATAGAGCGCGGAGTTGCCTTCTTTATGCTATTCGCGACACTATTCATGATGACACAACTTGCCACATTTACAAATCCAAAGAATCGTTCATTAATCACCATAATAATTGTGCTTGCAGTCTGTATTCCTGCTTTCGTTTATCCATTTGCGTCCTACAGCATTGATTCTTACAACAGTTTTCCGATTTCGGAACAGAGAGGTTTAGAGCACCTAGTTTACAGAATAAATGTGCAGAACGTATCCATTGAAATGTCTTCCCCCGGGCAACTGGATGCCTACATATCACCTGAGAATAATGTCACATTGCGCCTTTACGGTGGGCAGCAATATGATTTTATTATTTTCAGAAAACATGCAGAGATCCGGCAGTTCGTACACGACCCTGATTCGAGAGATATCGAAATACGTTTTCACTCTCTAGGTCAGAATATTTCATATGCCAAAATTTATTCAAACCCTAACTTTGCAGTTTTTATGCAGACCGCTGGAGGTTAGATTCGCATGAAGCGCATACTGTTCCTTCAATCTATAATCAGGAGCGAGGATTTCGGCGGTCTTACACACCAAATCGAACTCATAAGGAACCTTTCTGCACATATGGAAGTATATTTTTTGCCCGAAGGAACCGAAAAGGCGCAGAAGGCCGAACCCGGAAGAAAGGATTTGCTGTTCATCTCAAGTCACGGATCTAAGGCGGGCACAATTTTCAAGCATACAATGAATATTTTGTTTAAGGGGTTCACTGCATTGAAAAGATACCACATTCAGGCCATCTATGTAAGGCATGGCATTTCCACCATTCCTGCTATTTTTTTAGGTAAAGTAAGCAGACTGCCGGTTATCGTTGAAATGAACGGTATTTTGGCTGATGAGGTTTCAATCGCGGGTGGTTGGAGCGGTTGGAGATACCCCCTGATATTGCTAGATCGCCTGGCATGCAGGTATTCTACCGGTATTATCGCGGTTACAGGGGGCCTGGAAAACTATGTTGTTGAGTATTTTGGACGCAATGAAGATGATATCGCAGTGATACCCAATGGCGCGAACACGCATGTTTTCAAGCCCATGAACATGACTCAGTGCAAAACGAAGCTTGGCCTGGACACTGGATCCAGATATATCGGATTTGTGGGAAACCTGTCGGCTTGGCAAGGAGTTGAGTACCTAATAGAAGCCATGACCTTCATCAGAAAGAAAATGCCGGATGTAAAACTTCTCGTTATAGGCTCGGGTGTGATGGCAAACAGGCTCGAAGATCTTGCCAGGAGTTTACAGGTCGGAGATATTATCCAGTTCACTGGCGCGATGGATTATGAAAAGATACCGGAATATGTTAATGCATGCAATGTCTGCGCTGCGCCATTTGTGCGGGCCAGAAATGAACGCATAGGTCTTTCACCACTTAAGGTGTACGAATATGCAGCCTGCGGAAGACCGCAGGTGGCCTCCAACATCTGCAGCCTGAGTTTCCTGGAGGAAAGGAAAATGGGCCTTTTAGTTGAGCCGGAATCATCTCAATTATTGGCGGGAGCGATAATGCAGATACTATCGGACCGTGAAAGAGCCGAACGAATGGGTGCGAGGGGAAGAGAGTACATCGAAAAAGAACACAGTTGGGAAGTGATTGCGCATCGGATCTCGGATGCATGCACAAAGTTCTTGGATAGATAATTTTGAAAAGCACTCTATTTATAATTAATGAAACCTTCACCCGATGATGCCAAAAATAGTGATGTTCGTGTCCAACCCATACCTGCCAGACCCAAGGGTGGAGAAGGAAGCCAGAACGCTGGCTGACGCAGGACATGACATTCTGATAATCGCCAGGAACTCAAGGCCCGAATTTCCTGAGAATGAGATTGCTAGCTACTGCAAAATAAGGCGTGTCACAATTCCCATTCCAGAAAAAATTACCATGTATTCTTTTCTTAGGTATTACATCAAATATATGAAATTATCCAGGAAGATGTCCAGGGAATTCGAACCGGATATAGTTCACTGCCATGACCTTTATACATTGCCGATTGGAATTGGCCTCGGCAAACCTCTGATTTATGACAGTCATGAGAATTATTCAGGCCTCCATTTTCCAAAAGGAGGAGTCAAGGCGAGACTCACCGATGCAGCCGAACGCCTATTGGTCCGATTCAGTGATGCTGTAATCACAGTATCAGAGGATCTGGGACAGAAGTACCCCCGAAAAAAGGTCGCCGTAGTGATGAACTGCCCCATGCATTTTAAAATACTTGCATCAGACAGCAATACAATTAGGGAAAAATATGGCATCCCGCGAGATGCATTCGTGGCGGTATACCAGGGCGGGCTGACCGCACATAGATCTCTCGAAATGATTGTGTCGAATTTCGCATCCCGAGGCGCCGAAATGATACCGGGTTTCAAAATCCTTGTCTGTGGGAAAGGAAATATTGAACCGGAACTCAGGAAACGCGCAGCAAGTAACGTGATTTTCACCGGCCATCTTCCTTCAGAACAGCTGTTTTCTATTATGGCTGCTTCGGACATCGGGCTAATCCTTTTCGAAGACAGCCCGAACAACCGGGTTGGCCTTCCGAACAAACTTTTCGAGTATATGGCCATAGGAATCCCCGTGCTAGCAAGCAACCTTCCCACAATGGCAAGGGTCATAGGCGCCGAGAAAATCGGAATCACCATTGATCCGGAAGACTCATTAAAAGTATTTGATGCTCTAAAATTATTGCACGCTGATGTATCTGGAAGGGAGCGTATGGGTGATTATGGTGTTCGAGCTTTTAAGGAAAGATATAACTGGGAAATTGAGTCAAAAAAATTACTGGCTGTATATGAACGATTAATCTAATCAAGGGCTGTTTCATATTCTACCAGCAATCTCTTTGCTACATTCTCAGCTGAATGGTACTTTTGGACCCATTCCCTTGAGGCCTGTCCAATTTTACGGAACTCGGGGAGCGTTTCTGATATTGCTGCGACGATTTCCTCTGGCGTTCTAGCGGATACAACCGGGCATGGTTCGGGATAAAATGAATCATTGCCTTCCTTCCAATATGAGATTACAGGTTTTGCGCAAGCCATTGCCTCCAGCCCAGACATGCCGAAGGCTCCCACTATGAACTGTTCAAGTACCACAGGATATTGGGCTAGGAGTTTAGGGGCATCAAAATGCGCCACCGGTTTGATGAATCGCATATTCCTTGGCAGATGCCCTTTGAATATTGGGACAAGTTCACCGACCTCGGGAACATCGAACCCAATATCGGGAGCAAGTTTCATCGCGTCAGCAACAATCTCATAGCCTTTCATGGGATCTAGTTTGACCCAGCATAACATACGATCCATTATGACATTAGAATCGGTTGGCGAAAATAGCCTAGTATCTACTGGGTTTGGAAGAAATATTTTTTTCTGAGGGAAATGGCTGATGTTATCTAAGATGTTAGGCGTCGAGAAAAATACGGCCCTAGCACCGAACCTAACCACTGCTGATTTAAGCATGGGTAGAAAATTTCGTGTGCCGTCGTTAATCGAGTCGTGTGAATGGACGAATTTCACAGGGTTCCCAGCACGTGAAATATGCTTCAACGACTGGACAACATTGTAGTCGCTATGCAGGTAATGGAGATGGATGATATCGTAATCGCCAATCTTCAGGGACTTGAGGGCGTACTTGTCCGTTAGTTTACCAGTAGGCCCATGTATCCAGTCTACTTCCTCTCGAGCAATTATATTGGTATTACGCCAGTCAAAAAGTTCGGCATCAACCCCTATCCTTCTTAGCCCCCTTACCAGGTAATATCCAACGCTGGCAAGGTTACCAACATGTAATACTTTCATTATGCCATCCTTCGAGGTATTCATGGGTATTCCATATTTATTGTTTTGCCGGATTACAGATAAATAATTTATATTAATAATGCTAAGCGGGTTACATGGGCAAAGGTAGAACAGTTCTGAGAAAGGTCGAAAGGGTAATTAACCCCAAGTTTGAGAAATACCAATGGTTGAAACCTGAGGATCTTTTGGAAATACAGAAGAGGCATCTCTGCAGTATGATCCGTGCAGCTTACAGGCATGTGCCTTACTGGCATCGCGAGATGAAAAGGCGCGGTATCGGACCGGATGATGTCAAGTGCGCTGCTGACCTTAGGAAACTCCCAATCACCAGCAAGGTAGGGATGAGGGGTAAGGAAGAATTCATCGCCGACAACATAAAATGGCTCGGACCGGAATTGTGGCACACGGGTGGCTCTACAGGCCAGATGCTAAGCTATTACACTACGGATCTTAGCAGACACGCAATTGACTCATGCAGGATACGTGGCTGGAAGTGGGCTGGATGCCAGCCAAGGGACAAAATAGCCACTTTCACAGGAGGTGGCCTGAGCAGCAAAAATCTCAGGTTAGACTGCGTTGGAATGGACGAGAAGGTAATGGATAAACACATTGAAATGATTAATAAATCCAGAGTAGACGCTTACAGAGGGATACCAAGTGCTTTAATGACATTTGCCAGGCATGTCGAGAGAAGAGGTCTAGACATGAAGAAAAAATGCGTTCTGACGACTTCTGAGAATTTGCTCCCTGTTCACAGAAAATTCATCGGCGATGTGCTTGGAGAGGTGTATGACGGCTACGGAGCAAATGACGGGGGCAGCAGTGCATTTGAGTGCGAGGAGCATAAAGGGTGGCACATATCCGCGGACAAGAGCATTTTTGAAGTTCTTGACCGCAATGGAAATCCCGTTGCACCAGGCGAAGAAGGCATCCTTACAGTAACTTGCCTTTTCAATTACGGTATGCCCTGGATACGCTACATGTCAAACGATCTGGCAGTTCTTTCGGATGAGAAGTGCTCCTGCGGTAGGGGGCTTCCACTCATGTCCAAGCTCCTTGGAAGAACAACAGACCTGATCAGAACCAGGAATACGGTTATCAACGGCACTGAACTGGCGAACAACGTAATTGGGCATAATCTTCCCATAAGGGCATTTCAGTTTATTCAAACGTCCGCTCAGAGGTTGGAAGTGCGAATAGCCAGAGAATCAGATTGGTCTGAAGAACACAGAGTAGTGATATTGAACATATTGCAGACATACGACCCACAAATCGAGGTCACTTTCACTTTTCCCGAAGATATACCCAAGACCCCCGCAGGCAAGAGCCAGTATGTCATCAGCCAGTTGAAATGATTGAAAGTAAATATTAAATACCACAGATGTTTCTTTCGATTTCAGGTGATATGGTGAATGTGTTGTTTGTTAGTCCTCACCCTGATGATGTGGAATTTGCCTGCTTCGGAACTCTTCTGAAGCACAAGGAGAACGAAGATAATATCATATATTTTTCTGTGAGCGAATGTTCTGACCTGCCAAGGAACAGAAGCCTTCCGGGTGAATGCAGAAAAGTTATGAAAATTATAAGTCCCTCAACCGAGGTAAGGCTGAAACTCCCGAACCGGAGGATACACGATACCATGAATAGGGAAATATTAAGGGCGGCACTGGAAGACCTTCGGGATAATATGAAGATAGATATAGTTTACTCGCCATGGCTAGGGGATATCAACCAAGACCACCGCACGACCGCAGAGGAGGTTGTCAGAGTCTTCAGGTATGGCACCATCCTGCAATATGAAATAACTCATTCCTGCCCTGGCTTTACTCCAAATTATTACGAAGAGATATCGGAGGCTCAGAAGAACCGAAAACTTGAAGTCATTAAAATTTTCAAATCGCAGACAGGCAAGAACTACGCGACACCCAGATGGATAGAAAGTGTCATGCTGTTCAGAGGTCTGGAATCCGGCTCCAAATATGCGGAGTCTTTCATGGTCTGGAGGATCAATAGGAGGCTTTAAATGAACTACCTGGATTTCACTGATGCGAAGAAGTTTTCCAAACATTTCAATCTTAAATGTGATGTAATGTTCAAGCAAGCAGCTACAATCAGGATAGACGAAAATGCAATTTTGGATGTTTCGGAAAGACTTGCATTCAACGGTGATGCGCTCATACGCGACAATGTCAGAATAATCGGAAGAGACATAGAAGTTGGCCACAAGTTCTATATGGACCATCATGCAGAGATCGGTGGCGGAAGCTGTAAATGCTCTGAATCAAAGCTTAGAATCGGGAATCATTTTCACATCGGTAATTTTTCAATAATCAATACTGCAAGAGAAGTCATAATTGGTAACGAGGTCGGAATGGGTCGGTTCAGTAATATATACACACATGGCGCCTACTTAAATGTGCTTGAAGGATTTCCAGAACAATGGGGGCCTGTGAAGATTGGAAACAATGTTTGGATGCCCTGCGCGACCGTGATGCCAAACGTGACCGTCGGAGACAACACGGTCATTGCTGCGGGTTCTATTATCAACAAGAGCATTGAAGGCGGGGGCCTCTGGGCAGGAACGCCCGCCAAACGCATTGAGGGCATCTCTTATCCGAACCCGATGCCACCGGGGGAGCGGGAAAAATACTTGGCAAATCTGGGCACCAATGACCTTGAGGAACTCAGACGCCACGGAATCAGGAGCAACTAGCCAAATATTATCTGGAGAGAAATAGATGATGAAGATTGAAACCGCACGAAGGCTGACATTTGATGTGGGATGGGTTTTTATCAGCTATATCGTGACGATGGCGGTCGGCTTATTCCTGAAAGTTTTACTTGGTAACTTCTTCGATGCCGAAGGTCTTGGCGCCTACTCAATGGTGCTAACCATTTGGGCAATCGTGACCATCACAGGCGCATTCGGAGTACCGGTTGCTATAATTACATACGTCTCACAGAACAAATCAAAGGACAATGTTCGGAACACATTGGTAACATCAGGATTGATCTTCGGACTCCTTGTCGGATTGCTTGCTTCGGTCATAGTATTCATTCTTGCTCCTTACATGGAGTTTATCTTTAACATTCCCAACCTGGGAAGGCTCCTAAGATACGTTGCGCCATGTTTCCCTTTTGTGATATTCAATGAGATGTTTTCCAGCTACCTGAATGCCATAAGGCATATGAGGGGGTTCTCTCTTTTCGACATATTCAGAAATCTGGGTCTCCTGTTTGTTACCGTTGCAATGATATGGCTCGGTTTCGGAATCGAAGGAGCAGTAATGGCAATGGTCATCATGCCCATCGCCACGTCTATCGTTGCGTTGGCTTACCATCGGAAGGTCATGACATTCAGGTTCAGGCATTTTAGAATTTACACGCGAAGACTCATAAAATTCGGCAGCCGCCTCTACTTTGCAAGTGCAGCAGCCATGATTAACACCCAGGTAACGGTCCTTCTCATTGGATTCTACCTTGCTGACACGGAAGTCGGAATATATTCAGTTGCAATTATGTTCTTCAATGCTCTTGTGATGCTGCCAATGGCCATGCAGCGGGTCACATTCCCAACAATATCAGGTTATTTTGCTGAAAAACGCTTGGATAAGATAAAAATTCTCATGGGAATGACCCTGAAATTCTCATTTGTCTTCCTGTCAATAATGTGCCTTCTGATGTTCTATTTTGTGGATGATGCAATAGGCCTCCTTTTTCCGGGCAAAGAAAACTTCTTATTGGCCGTAATTCCTATCCAGATTCTTGCAGTTATGGGCCTTGTCTATGGCACGATTGCTCCCGTGTCCATATTATTCACTGCAGCCGGTAAACCAGATATCCCAATGAAAATATCTATTGCCAAAGCGCTTGTCAATGTCACCTTGGGGGTTTTTCTTGTGCCTCTATCACTCACATTCCTTGGCTACCAAATAGGCGGCATAAACGGTGCGACGATTGCCCTCGGCTCCAGTTATATATTAGAAGTTTTTTTATTTTTCATGCTTGTAAAGCCAAAACTTGGAATCCGAGTAAAGGCGAACGCAATCCTGCGCGGCCTTGCAGCATTCATCGGAGTGTTGGGAACAGGTTACGTCATTGCTGTATGTACGGATATTGATGAAAATATATCCGGTGCCGGACTGATTTTTACATATGTTATCATTCTCATGGCTATCGGTCTTGTGACCAAGAAAGATATCAGTATGGGTATGAGCATAATTAAGAAACCGGGTCAGTAATAAACGTCAATCCAAAGATGCACTTCGCATTCTGTTTCTTGGCCTTCGACGCGGAGTTCCCAAACTATCTTCTGAGTTCCAGTATTATTGAATGTGAAGTTGAAAACGTCCTCAAATTCCTGACCGGGTTCCAGCGTTATATTTCTGGCTGTCCGGGGGTCATAATTTAGATTTAGTGTCGCGTACCAATTGTCAACATAGACAATCCCACTCGTTGATTCCAAACCGGATATTATCGTATAATTCATAGCTGTATGTGCATTACATACGAGACCGACCCTGACCGATGCCAGGCTGTTTGGAGTTATGTTTAATGGAAGATTGTTTACGGTTCGGTTCATGTCCAATAAGTACAGCTCAGGGAAACTTTCGCCAGCATTAGGTGTCAGCACCATATATCCAATGCCAGCACATGATAGAATGATGATTGCAGAAAGGCCTATTACAGAAAAACGCCCGATATTACCTTTCTCTCTAGTATCAAAGATCCAATTAAAATCAAGAATGAACCTGGAATCTTCCGCCACTTTGTTGCGACCGAACCAGGCTGTAAGGGAAAATACAAGCGTTGTGCCAAGCAAAGACAGAACCATGGCTATCTGGTTAAGACTGTCGAGGGCATAAGCAAAAAATAATCCGATTCCTGCGACTATAACGATGCTCATGCCTATGCCAATAGCTATCCTCTGCAGAACATCAGGTTTCAAGCGAGGCCACAATAGTGATGCTAGTGACCATCCGGGCAAGAAAAACAGTATCGGTAGAGTGACAAGCACACGAATAGGATTCCCTTCCGGCAGTACCAGAATGCATGTAGTACCGATAATTTCGAATAACAAAAGAAGCATCAGGTCAATCGGATACTTTCTCCCCCCCAGCATATCCTTCAGCAGCCCGTCCTGCATCAGGCCTCACTCCTCAGTTCGCCCATCTCAATGAAGTAGCATTCGTTCATATGGCCTCCGCTACAGGGCCTATAGAGACAAATCCAACGGCCTTCCGGAACTCCTTGTTGACCTTCATCGATGCAATGATAAAAATGTCGCAGTTATCCGTGCCCAATCCTATCACGCATATCCTCGCATCCCTGTTCCCGATTTTCTTTGCCATGTCCATTCTGTCACCCTCAGATAACATTTACCTTCATATGTAACCGGTAATCGGTCTCCAGGCCGTCGATCAGCAGCGACCACACAACTGTGTACTGACCCGGCGCAGGGAACGAGAACTCATAGACCTGTTCGA